>NZ_JACHGJ010000005.1 GCF_014207565.1 Spirochaeta isovalerica
ATACCTTTTTTACCTGTGTCTCTTTGAATCCGAGACTGTATCTCATAGTTGAAACTCCTTTTAAAGTGATCCTTCAACTATGTTGACATATAGGGATGTCTATCCCTTGCTCTCCCATTACGGAGACAGGCATCAGGAGTATTTTTTCTGCATATGTCTGAACGGAGCACACGAAGTCATCGATGTGAAAACTGTTTCCAAGGGAATTCTGAATCGGGCTATAATTCACCCCCGGGAGATATTCAGTACAGCCATAGAATTACGAAGCGCTTCCATTGTGGTTGCTCACAATCATCCATCGGGCAATCTGGAACCGAGCAAAGAAGATCGGGATATTACATACCGACTTCAGGAAGCCGGCATCCTGTTGGGAATAGAATTGCTGGATCATGTTGTGTTCTCTCATTCAGGCTATTTCAGTTTCCTGGAGGAAGGGGAAATATAAAAGGAATTTGTTAGTCCATAAAATAGAAATCGGAAAGCTGACCTTCAAGTTTAAGCCCATTTCGGGAAAGGACTTTTGCGGAACCCGGATTTGAATCAACGACCCATCTCCCCGAATAAATGGTTAATTCTACTTGGTCTTTTTCAATTCAGAAAGAAGCTCTTTCAGATTTACTGTGGCGTATGTCGATGCATAATCAGAAACTGCATAGGGAATGATCAGGTCTTCATTATGAATCATGGAGCCGCAGGAATAAACTACATTGGGAACATAACCTTCTCTCTCCCGCTCGTTAGGTGCCAACAGAGGGAATTCCAGCCGGCCGATTTCAACTTTGGGCTGCTCCAGATCCATAAGAACAGCTCCCAGAACATATTCTCTCATAGGGCCTACAGCGTGAGTGATGATCAGCCAGCCATCCTCAGTCTCAATAGGCGATCCGCAATTCCCGATCTGAATATATTCCCAGGAGTAATGAGGAGATTGAAAAAGAAAGGCTTCATTCCAGATATTAATATTATCGGAAAAGGAGATGTAGTTGTTGCACCCGTCCATACGGCACAGCATGGCATACTTTCCATCGATTTTACGGGGAAAAAGAGCCATCCCTTTATTCTTGGCTATATGACCATGAAGCGGAAGGACTTTAAAATGATAAAAGTCTTTTGTTTCAATAAGTTTGGGCATAATTGACATACCGTCATACGCCGTATAAGTAGCGTAATAAATGACTTGCCCGTCATCATCAAAAAACTTCACAAATCGGGCATCTTCTATGCCGCTCCGTTCTGTTGAAGATATGGGGAATATAACCCTTTCGCATATGGCCGAATCCATGGAGAATTCAATTTCGTAGTGAGATGAGGCCAGCCACATGATCTGATTGAATGCCAGCTCTTTATCCAGCGGGAAATTATACTTTTTTATGGCTTCCCTTACACAGGTCTCTAATTCACCATATGTAAACGTATCGCCAAGCGTTCCCAGTATTTCCTCCGGAGGGACAATGCTGTGAATGTCCTGCATTTCATAAAGTTTTTCCAGAAAGATCTGTTTGTTATAAATAAACCGTTTAATTCTTTCCGCCTCCGCCAGCATATTTCCCACAGGTTCAAGAGTCAGATTGCTCTCCCTATCCAGTATGCCGGCACGGAATACAATAGAAGAGATATGCCCCTCTCCCGTTGCGCGAAAACTGAGATTCACCCTTTTTTCTCCGGGGAGGATTCCTGACTGATCGGGGGATTCAACTATGGAAGGATTGAAAAAGGCAGCCGCTTCTATGGAGTATTCCATAGTGAAATAGGCGCCGATAAGTGCTCTCCGTGTAATATCAAGATCTGATGGATTCAAACCGATCTTTTCAAACAAACCGCCTAACTGGAGAAAATGTTTTTCAAAAATCCTGGAGATATTCCTGTGGCGCCTTGAGTACTTTCTCAGTACCTGATTCAATTTATCCTTTGTCTCTTTTTCACTTAGCTGAAGAACCCGCTTTATAACCGTTCGGCTTCTTTCATCATTCGTGTAGAGGAACCTGGCTATAACTCTTGAGGAATCCGGCTTGAACTCGACATCTCTTCTTTTGACATTTATCTGCATCTCTGCCCCTTTCTTCAAAGAAGAACTCCATCCCGCATGCTCTATAAGTTTAAGCCATTAACGGTATAAATAAGCAACCTTAAATAAAAGTTTCAATATATCCGACAGTTTTCCCGAAATTGCCTTAAACTTAAAATTGATATTGTTTCCGGATTTATTAATGCGGCGACTTATCCAGAGGATGCCAACGTGCATACTGGAAACAGATCACTAAAAAAAATTGCCGTCGTAATCGCTCACCCCGATGACGAAACCCTATGGGCAGGCGGATCTCTTTTAATCACAAGCTTTGAAAGTTGTTTTATTCTCAGTCTATGCCGCGCCGGAGATGATGACCGAAGACACAGATTTTTCAGAGCGCTAAAAGAATTCGGAGCAACGGGAGCAATGGCGGA
The DNA here is from genome assembly GCF_014207565.1 of Spirochaeta isovalerica. NCBI lineage: Bacteria > Pseudomonadati > Spirochaetota > Spirochaetia > Spirochaetales > Spirochaetaceae > Spirochaeta > Spirochaeta isovalerica. Next base: position 2,443 of record NZ_JACHGJ010000005.1, read on the forward strand.
TCTCGATGACGGCCCCGGACAGACCCCACTTACACCCGGTCTCATATGCCATACAATCCTGGAAAAACTACCTTCGATTTCCTTCGACCGGATCTACACCCACAGCCCCCGCGGAGAATACACCAGGCATCTCCGCCATGAGGAAACGGGAAGAGCTTTGCTACAGCTATGGATTAAAAAAGATGTGAAAGCTAGTGAAGTCTGTTTATTCGCCTATGAAGACGGCTGTCATAAGTACCTGCCGAGGCCGATAAGCGAAGCACAGATTACTCTCCCCCTTCCCGAAGAGATCTGGCGCAGAAAATACCGAATTATCAGAGAAATCTACAATTTTGGAAACAATACATTTGAGGCAAAAACTACCCCCCGCGTCGAGGCGTTCTGGCTTGTTCCCAATCGCATCTCAGCCCGGCAATGGCTGAATGACACAAGGAGTCACCATGAAAGTTCTGGTCCTATATGAGTTTCCACCCTCTCCGGGAGGCTTGGCCACACAGGGAGATCTGCTCTACAAAGGTTTGATCGAGATGGGAATAGATGCCCATGCCGCACACTTCGAGTCTGAACAGGAAAAGGAATGGTATTACCGATGGTTCCGGCCTGATGTGGTTGCCGGAGTGGGGTTCTGGGGGTATTCGCCTCAAATAATCATTCATCCCCAGTCATTCGGACTGACGGCTGTACCGTGGCTTGTTGCCGATGGCTATATCGCCAATTATCAGGATATCCTCAACAAGCTCCCTCTGATTTTTGTTACATCGCACTGGGTCAAGGAAATGTATGTGAGGGACGGAATTAGGGAAGAGAATATTGAGGTTCTTCCCGTTGGATGCGATACCGCAGCCTTCTCTCCCAAAAGCCCCGATGATATAAAAATCACATCTGTCAGAGAAGCTCTGAGCATCAAACCGGATCAGCTAATGATTCTCACAATAGGGGGCGATGCGGCATCGAAAGGAGGACAGGAAATGATGCATGCTCTTGCGCTTGTGGATAAAGAGGTTCCTGACTGGCGCTATGTCTGCAAAGTCTGGCCCCAGGATAGAACAATACTTCAGAACTCCCAGGATTTTCTTCTGGCCAGGCAATTGGGAATTGAAAAAAAGGTTATTTTTCAGACAAGTATAATATCCCGGAATTTTGTCCCCTACCTTCTCGGAGCCTGCGACATCTATGCCGCCCCTTCCCGGCTGGAGGGATTCGGCATGCCTCAGGTAGAAGCAGGAGCCTGCGGCAAAGCAGTGATAAGCATAAATGCCATGGGGCCTAAAGATACCCTGATACACGGAAAAACAGCACTTCTGGCAGATATTGCTCAGGAAATTACTTTAAGGGAAACAACTCTGGGCGCGGAAGCTGGATTCAGAGAATCAAAAAAGATAGTTTTTGATAAACCGAGAGTGGTTGACTACAGAGCCAGCATCCCCGATATAGCCGATTCTCTATTTAAATTGATGAATAATCCCTCTTTGAGAAAACAGCTTGGCAACGAGGCCAGGAAGAGAGCTGTCAAATGCTTTGATTATCACGTGGTGGCCGAAAAATTTGTTGAGACTGTTCAAAGAAAACTGGAGATAAAATGATGAATGAACGGGACAGGAAGCTGATTGAAGTTGCACAGACAGCCGCACTCGCTGTCCTTAAGCACAATGCCCACGGCCCCTTTAAGGGACTGCCCCGCACGGCCGGGTGGGGATATCCCGAGCCTTACACGAGAGATCTGATGATTTCTCTTCCGGGAATGCTTCTCACAGGAGACAGAGACCTTGTATCGCAAGCGAAAAGAGTTCTGGAAACTCTTGCCGCAAATCAATCAGCCCACGGGCATATACCCTCTCTGATTCACGACCGGGAGGATAGAGGAGCCAGTGATACGACCCCTTTGTTTCTCATTGCCGTTGCCATTTACAGAGAATTCTCAAAAGAGGAAACCTTTCTTGAAACAGAAGTGGGAAAAGCGCTGACCTGGATGGTATATCAAAGTCCCACGGACGGTTTCCTCGTAGCCCAGGAGCCGACAACCGACTGGCGGGACGAACAATGGGTCATCGGTTACGGACTATATGTCAACACTCTTGTCTACACCTATCTCCGGCTGTTCGGTTTCAACAATGAAGCTGATGGACTCCATAAAGCCATTGACCGTTTTACCATCAAGGAAGGGGAGATTCATCATCATGTTCACGAAGGCCTGATAGTCAGAAATAAACCCTATTACGCTTTCTGGTCATTCAAGATTTACAGCAGCGAACGGTTTGATCTTCTGGGAAATAGTCTGGCGATCCTCTCCGGACTGGCCAGCCGTTCAAGAGCTGTAGAAATTATCAGCTGGATTGATGAAGAATGCCAATCCATGGAGAAAAGAGGAGATCTGGCCATAGACCTTCCGCCCAATTTTTTTCCCTATATCACTCCGAAGGATCCCGATTGGCTTGATCGATATGAAAAATACAACAAGCCGGGAGACTACCACAACGGGGGAATCTGGCCTTTTATCACAGGCTTCTACATCGCAGCTCTGGTAGCTGCTGAGCAATACAGTCTTGCTGAAAAGAAACTGCTGCTCCTGACGGAAGTGATAAGAAAATCTCAAGATGAGACTCGGGATTTCGGTTTTAATGAGTGGATAAAAGCCCAAAACGGAGAGGCGAAAGGCCAGGATTGGCAAACCTGGTCTGCCGCCATGTATTATTATGCAGCCCAATGTGTGAGGGAGAGGAAAACCCCTTTCTTCGATGCCCTTAGAGAACAGTCCTACAGGAGGATTTCGCGATGACCGCCACAACATCCAGCATTAAAAACATTGCTTTTCTGGGAAACTACCTCCCCAGAAAGTGCGGGATAGCCACCTTTACAACTGACCTGAGAACAGCGGTTGCCAATCATTCGGCAAATCCCGAATGTTCCGTTATAGCGATTAACGATATTCCGACAGGGTACGAATACCCCGGGGAAGTTCGTTTCGAAATAGAGGAACAGGACCTTTCGTCCTATTTGAAAGCAGCTGACTATCTGAATATCTCAGATATCGATGCACTTTCGCTACAGCATGAATTCGGAATTTTCGGCGGCGTCTCAGGGAGCCATATTCTGACCCTGCTGCATAAGCTGAGAATGCCAGTTATCACAACGCTCCACACAATTCTCCATAATCCTTCACCGGATCAGATGAGAGTCATGAGAGAACTGATTCTTCTTTCGACGCGCTTAATTGTCATGACGGAGAAAGGGCTTCAATTATTGAAAGATATCTATCAGGTACCGCCTTCTAAAATTGATTTGATCCCTCATGGGATTCCCGATGAGCCCTTTGCTGATTCCAATCAATATAAAGGGGAATTCGGAGTCGCGGGGAAACAGGTACTTTTAACATTTGGACTGCTCTCACCCAACAAAGGCATAGAATATGTTCTGCAGGCATTACCGGCCATTGTCAAAGATTTTCCCGATCTTGTTTTCATTGTCGTAGGGCAGACTCACCCCAATCTGCTAAGGGAAGAAGGGGAACAGTACAGGTTAGGTCTTAAAAGACTGGCCAAGGATCTGGGAATGGAAAAACATGTGGTTTTTTTTAACAGCTTCCTGGAACTTGATAAACTGATGAGATTCATTGGTGCCACTGATATATATATCACTCCCTATCTTTCGGAAACACAGATCACTTCCGGAACACTGGCTTACGCTTTCGGGACAGGGAATGCCGTCATTTCAACACCTTACTGGCATGCGGCTGAACTACTGGCTGATAATAGGGGAAAACTCGTCCCCTTCCGCAGCTCAATCGGAATCGAAAAAGCCGTAAAGGAGTTGCTGAAAGATGAACCCCATCGTCAATCCATGCGCAGAAATGCCTACAAAATGGGAAGGACCATGGTATGGAACAGGATAGCGGAACTGTATGTGGATTCTTTCCGACAAGCCGGTGTGGACCACAGTTTTCCGGGTAGCAAAAAATCCTCCATCAGAACCCTCGATGAATACCCGGTAGATCTTCCCAACCTTAAGTTGAATCACCTTTTACGGATGAGTGATTCCACAGGGATTTTTCAGCATGCCAGGTATACTGTTCCCCTGTTCAGCGAGGGCTACTGCACCGATGATAATGCGAGGGCTCTCCTGCTGACCCTCATGCTCCAGGATGCTAATCTCAATACTCCTGAAATTGATAGTCTTTGTATAACTTATATGGCCTTCCTGAACCATGCCTATGACCGGAAATCGCGAAGGTTTCGAAACTTTCTGAGTTTTGACCGCAAATGGATTGAGGAGAAAGTCTCGGAAGACTGTTCGGGTCGGGCCTTGTGGGCATTGGGCTATTGTGTCGGGCACTCCAACCAGAAAGGACTTCAGATGCTGGCTGCAGAGCTTTTCGAACACTCTCTTCCCGAGGTTACCAGCTTTACATCTCCCAGAGCATGGGCCTATGCGCTTCTGGGCATAAATGAATATTTAAAACGGTTGGACGGTGATCGAAGATCCGGAAAGATCGGAGAAATTCTGTCAGAGAGATTAGTCGGACTGTACAGAGACGTATCCTCTCCGGACTGGAGCTGGTTTGAAACTGCGCTAACTTACGGAAATGCGAAAATGCCCCATGCCCTGATTGTCAGCGGGCGCTTTTTGGAAAACGAAGAAGTCCTGAAAATCGGCTATGAAACACTGCGATGGCTTTTAAAGATTCAATCTTCCGAATCGGGATCCTTTCGCCCCGTTGGTTCCTATGGATTTTATAGCAAAGGGACCGAGCGAGCCTTATATGATCAGCAGCCTATTGAGGCTCATGCGACACTATCCGCCTGTATCGCAGCCTATTTTGCATCATCGGGTGAATCTTACTGGATAAAACATGCGGGCAGGACTTTCGATTGGTTTCTTGGGAGGAATGATCTAGGCCAACCATTGTACGATGTCCTTACGGGAGGATGCCGTGACGGTTTGCAGATCGATAGAACAAGCGGGAACGAAGGAGCGGAATCGACCCTGTCTTACCTGCTTTCTCTGGTTGAAATGAAAAAACTGCAGGGACAAATCAGCAGCTTTAAATAAACAACCATCACCAAAATAACCTGAATATACTGAAAATCTGTATAACCAGCTGTTTCCGGAATATGCCAATCCCATGATTATCAGGTCTGTATTCAGCACAAATATGTATAGGGCTGATAGATTGATAACCGCTCTTTTCATGGGTGCCGGCGCTTTATTCGTTACTACGCCTGTTAGTCCACCGATGTTCTTAATTGCCGCTTTTTCTTCTCTCTTTGTAAGTGGAATGGGCACCTCTGTGGGATTATTAATCGGCAGAAATAATAGGGGAAAAGCAAACCAAGTCTCCATAGGGACTCTTCTCCTCATGGGTGTCCTGGGTTGGCAATGGCCATACCCTCTATCTTTTTCTCAGAGGAAGATGTCTACTTTCTCGGAGCGAAAGACCCTTTTTCCAACTGGCGGAAACATATCTTAAGATATTTGCCTTCTCTTTTCCCTTAATGTTAGAGGGTAAAAAGATGGATGTATTAATTTTGAATGACGGCAGTCCCAAGTATAGCTTCATGATAAATGTAATCGCAACTGTGACGAATCTGGTATTGAGAATTCTCTATAACGGACTAAGCGACTAAACAATGTAGATTGTCGAAGCGCTTATGGTATTTGTAATAAACATGGCATTTATTCGAAATTTAACTCCCGGACATATTGAAGCCTATGCTGCTGTTAGCATTATTATGACGATCTTCTACAGCATAATTATGGGCGCAACAATGGGATTACTGCTCATTCTCTCGTAAATGATGGGAAGATAGGACTATTCGGATGTGAAGAGGATTCTATCCTATTCCGTAAAAAAAACTATGCTCTATCGTTTTATACCCTATTTGGTGTTATTACCTGAAATAAACAATATGTTACTGCTATTCATAGATGATCCTTCGACAATTCAGATAGGGATTTTTTCTATATAACCATTGGAATCGCTACGATGTTTGCCAATTTCCCTTTATAGGCAAGCATGTTTTATAGGGCAATCAATCGCCCTTTGGAATCGGCGGCAATATCCACGGTAAGAACATTGCTCTTTAATTCCGGTTCTCATTTTTCCGGAGGTTATATATCTGGATTCAGATAAAAGAGCGAAAAAATCTTCTCAAACAAAGATGATATATTAAAATACCTAGATAAATACAAAGAGTATAATGAAGAACCTGCAATACTATTTTTATCAGGAGATTACAGAGAGCCATTTGATGCATTGCAGAGTTCAGTAGATCTGCTCATTTCCGACCATGCGGAATTTGTATCCCGGCACGCAAAACAATATCTGAAAAGAGGAGGAATCCTGCTGGCCGGAGACAGCCATGGAGATGCGACAATAGCGAACTCAGATTCCGATTTTAGTTTTATTGGTGTACTGACGCGTAATGCCGGACAACACCAATTCAGCAATAATGAGAATGAAAGCTATTTTAAGAGATATAAAAATGATATGAAAACAACTCCTATATAAAGGGAATTCCGGCTTTCTACCCGTTTCCTTACCCCAGAGCGACATCCAGCGTCATCATTACCGCAAAGCCCAGCATGGCTCCTATAGTGGAAATATCGTTGTGGTCTTCATCCTCCTGAGAAGAGGGGACCAGCTCCTCAACAACGACATAAATCATGGCACCGGCGGCAAAAGCCAGAGCGTAGGGCAATATGGGCCGAAAGAGAATAACAGAAGCGGCCCCCAGGACTCCTGCGACCGGTTCTACCATACCGGAAAACTGGCCGTAGACAAAACTCTTTCTCCTCGATAAGCCTTCACGTCTGAGAGGAACCGATACAGCCGCCCCTTCAGGAAAATTCTGAATCCCGATACCGATGGCAAGAGCGACAGCTCCCGCAATGGAAGCGGAAGGAATACCGGCCGCGACAGCACCGAAAGCCACACCGACAGCCAGGCCTTCGGGGAAATTGTGTATGGTTATAGCCAGGACAAGCAGAACGCTTCTCTGCCAGCTTGATTTAACCCCTTCCTGCTCTCCTTTTTTAAAACCGGGATGTACATGGGGCAGCGTTTTATCGACAATCCAGAGGAAAGCTCCCCCGAGAAGGAAACCTACAACAGCGGGAATCCAGTCGGCCCCGGGGAATTCCGCTGACATTTCAATAGCCGGAGCCAGAAGAGACCAGTAGGAGGCGGCAATCATGACCCCTGCGGCAAAACCGAGCATACCGTTGAGCACCTTTTTGTTAATCGATTTGAAAAAGAAAACCATCGCGGCGCCCAGGGCTGTAACGGCATAAGTAAAGAGGGTTCCAATCAAAGCCTGCATAACAGGGTGAAACTGAGATAACCATTGAATCATAAATGCATCCTCCATGTTGTTATTCAGATATTAATCAATTTTATAATGTGTGGCAATTCTTATTAAGAATAATTATCAATAGCTGGAAATGTTATTTCTTTATCCTTGATACTCCCAGGATTCTCAACTACTTTATAAATGTGAGCCACTGGTATAAATATAAAACAAAATTATCAATATTATTCATCATTTTACTGACTGTTACAGCAATAGACCGCATTTTTGCTCAGAATGTTGACGATCTGTACCTGATGAGCGAAGAATTTCCTCCCTACAACTTTGAATTGAATGGCCGGCTTCAGGGAATTTCCATCGATCTTATGGTTCTATGCCTCGATAAGCTGGGTTCCCGGCAAACCAGACAGGACATACGCATCCTCCCCTGGGCCCGTTCCTACAAAATGTTGCTGGAAGAGGAAAAGACTGTTCTTTTCGCCATAACGCGAACACCTCAAAGGGAAAATCTGTTCAAATGGGTAGGTCCGATCTCCTCCAGTAAAAATGTCCTGTTCGCCAGAAAAAATTCGCTTATATCCCTATCATCTCCCGATGATATAAAGAAATACAGAACCGGAGCTATCCGGGATGACGCAGGAGAACAGCTTCTCCAGGATCTCTTCGGACTTGACCGGGAAGGAATTGAACTGACGAGCAGCGCCCTTTCAAGCCTTCTGCAGTTAAAAACCGGAAGGATCGATCTCTTTGCCTATGACGAGAATGTCTTGCATTGGATAATGACGCAGGAAGGATTGAACCCCGAAGATTTCGAAAGCGTTTATGTATTGAGTGAAGGGTTTCACTATTTCGGATTTCACAGAGATACTGATGATGAACTGATCGAACAGTTTCAGAAAGCTCTGGATGATTTGAAAGATGAAGGACTGTACGATATTGTATTGAAAAGATATCAGTAGCTATGTTTTTCATGCAATAAATGTTGACTTCTTATCTTTCTCCTGCTAACATATGACTATATTTACTTTTTTGGTCATATGATTTCAGGAGGATGACTTGCCAAGAGGTTTTACCGATCAGGAAAAACAGAATATCCGTATCCGGCTGATGGAAACGGGAAGAGAAGCTTTCGGACGGTACGGGATCAAAAAAACCAGTGTCGAAGATCTGGCAAAGAAGTCGGGAATATCCAAAGGGGCTTTCTACCAGTTTTTTTCTTCCAAGGAGGACCTTTACTTCGCCATTATCCGGCATTATGAAACGGATCAGCACGAAAAAATGTACGATCTACTCAGTGAAAACAGCGATAATGCCAGAAAACAGCTGAAATCAGTTATTTCATCCATTATGGAACAGGTGGACAGCGACCCCTTTATCCGGCGGCTTTTAAGCGGAGACGAATTCGATTATCTCTGGCAGAAGTTTACTCCGGAGCAGCTTCAGATCGCTATGGATGCCGATGTGGATTTCGCATCGAAACTCGTGGATACCTGGAAAGAAAAAGGCAAGTTGAAAGTGGACGATCCTAAACTGGTTACTGGTGTTTTCCGGGCACTATTTTTCCTCTACCTCCACAAAAAGGATATAGGAGAAGATGTTTTTCCATCCGTTGTTGACCTTCTCCTCCAGTCGTCTATTGAAAAGCTGATTGAGGAATAAGTTTTTTTACCAACCGTATGACCATTTAATAGATATAAGTCATATAGTTACATAGGAGTTAATTATGGAAGACAGTCCGGTTCTGGAAACAGAAAGTCTGACCAAATCCTACGGGAAATCCCGGGGAATCATCGATGTGAATCTATCCGTCTCCAGGGGAGAAATATTCGGCTTCATCGGACCCAACGGCGCGGGGAAGTCCACAACAATCCGGACGATTCTGGGGTTGCTTTTTCCCGATTCGGGACACGTCCGGCTATTCGGCGAGAATGCTCTTTCCTCGGGAGACTTTCTCAGGCAGCGGATCGGTTTCGTTCCATCGGAGCTGAATTACTACGACGGATTAAAAACCGGGCAACTTCTCGATTATTCCGCCCGTCTTTTCAAGGTGAAAGATAAAAGCATTATTACCCGGTTCTGCGAAAGGCTGGACCTGGATACAAACCGGTCGATCAAAGACCTGTCTCTGGGAAACAGAAAAAAAGTAGCCATCATTCAGGCTCTTCTACATCGGCCGGAGCTCCTTATTCTCGATGAACCGACCAGCGGTCTCGACCCTCTGATGCAGTCTCGCTTTTACGAAATACTCCGGGAAGAACAGGAACGGGGCGCCACTATTTTTTTCTCCTCCCATACTTTGTCGGAAGTGGAAAGACTTTGCAGCCGCGTGGCCATAATCAAAGAAGGGAAAATCATAAAAAACAGCGGAATGGAGGAACTGAAACAGCTTTATTTGAAACGCTTCCGTCTTATTTTTCCGAGAGGCACGTCATTTTCCGCTGAAGAGCTGGAAAAAGCGGCACCGGGCGTTCTTCAGCTAAGCCTCAACAAGCGGGGTGCCGAAGGACTCTACAAGGGAAATGTTCGGGACCTGATGAAAAACCTCTCTCAATTGCCACTTGAAGACGCCGTCCTGGAGGATCCCGGTCTTGAGGAAATCTTTATGCATTACTACAACGGAAAGGAGGATACAGTATGAATCTGACAATCTATTCAATGGAAATGAAAAGGAATTTCAAATCCTTTCTCATCTGGAGCCTCTCCATTTGCGGTATACTTTTTTTCGGGATGCTCTTCTATCCGGCCATCAACGCCGATGGCCTTCTGCTCCAGATGGAAGCGCTATTTGAAAACCCCATGATGAAGGGTCTGCTGTCAGCTTTCGGAGCCGATCTGACAAGTCTGGCCAGCCTGACAGGGTTTTATGTCACATACAACTCTATCTACAACGTCCTCCTCGCCTGTATATTCGTCTCCATTGTGGCCGCGAACCTTCTGGCAAAGGAGGAAGCGGAAAAAACAGCTGAATTTCTCTATACCAGACCGGTTTCCAGAAGGTCGATATTCATCAGCAAGACTGCTGTCCTCCTCTCATATGTAACCATACTTTCACTTCTCTACTTCCTGACAAGCCTCGTTGCCATGAACTTTGTAAAGGCGGATTCCCCTGTGACACTCTTTCTATCTCCAGAGGATAAAAAGGTTCTGATAAACGCTGTGGAAAGACACCCCGGTTCTATCTATAAAGCTTTTAATATCAACGAAGACAGTTTCGGGTCTCTATCCCTGTCTTATGCAGCAGGGCTTCTGAATGGCAACAGAGGAGAGATGGAAGAGATGGATCTCGACCCTGAGGCAATGAACAGTCTTCTGAGCGAAGCGGAAAAGGATCCGGAAGGCTTTTTTTCCGGCGTACTGGAGAATCCCGATCCCTATATGTCCCTCTTTTCCTTCCCCCTTGAAAAGAGAGAGGAATTCCTCGAAAACGTCCGCGGAGAAATGGAGGAATACAAGTCGATGAAAGAGGACTTCTTCCGATCGCCGGAATTGTTTCTTCTCTTCTTCGAAGCCGACCCGTCTCTTTTTCTCAATCAGTTCAGTAATTCGGAGACATCAATGGATCGGGCAATTAAGCTGCTCGAACTGCCGTCAGATTTTTATTCCCATATTTTCAAAGCCTATAGTGTGAGGGTCATGTTTATACTCAGCACTTATGTCTTCCTGCTCCTCCTTGCCATGAGTTCACTGGTCCTGCTCCTCTCTCTTCTGGTTAAAAGAGGGAAATCCGTTTTGGGGACCTCTCTGGGTATTGTATTTTTCTTTTATTTTCTCAATTCCATATCATCAGCCGCATCGGCGATATCTCCCGCTGCAAAGATGATTGGATACATCAGCCCGTTTACCTGGATGGATACGGATTTCAGTGTTCCCGATTACGGTATTATCTGGTGGAAAGTCGCTCTTTTTCTGGGTATAACCGCATTGTCTCTTTTTATCAGCGGCTGGATCTTCAAAAGAAAGGATATTCTGATTTAGGAAACGACTCTGTTCCGTCCCTCATTCTTCGCTTTATAGAGGTTGGTATCGGCAGCCTCTATAAGCGGATTAATCTCGGCCTCCTCCGGAGACACTTCCGCGACTCCGATGCTGATGGTAATCCGCCCGGCCTTGGAAAACAGGAAATTTCCGACCTCGATACGGATCAGATCCAGGACCTGGTGAGCCATAGACAAGTCTGTCTCAGGGAGAATCAATAAAAACTCCTCACCACCGTACCTTCCGAAAATATCTGTAGTCCGGATTTTACCCGATATAAGACTGGCCATCTCTTTCAATACAGCATCTCCGGCCAAATGGCCATGCTCATCGTTTACAGCTTTGAAATGGTCTATATCAATCATGGCGATACTGAAAGGCCCCCCGTATCGACGGAAACGTTCCAGTTCATATTTCAGTTTCTCAAGCACAATCCTTCTGGAATAGGCTCCGGTCAGCTGATCATGGATGACCAGTTCCTCCAGCTTTTTTTCTGATTTGTTGTAATAGTAGAGAAAGAACAAGAGGAGAAAAAACAACAGGGCAAAACTTATGGAGATGATAAGGAACGATTTCTGAAGATCGATAATGCTATCATCGGGGCTTCTGGTAAATATATATGCGACGATGCGTTTATCAAAATTCCTGACGGCGCGGAACGAGAGAATCAATCCCTCACCACCGGGAAGATGAATGGTAAAGCTCTCATTGTTGCTTTTCAGCTCTTTATCAAGAATCCTTTTGATTGCGGTTTTGTCGCTCTCCTCAACAACATTTTCCAGAATACAGGATTCAGAAATTCCTTTATCGAGGAGAAAAGAACTGTCCATCTGCCAGGGAATATAATTGCTTTTCTCTTCGTCAAACACCTTTTCGTCTATGACAGACTGGAGAATAATGAACTGGGCTTTGCCGTAAAATCGCTCCTCCAGCTTGTTGATGAGGAGAGACATGTTGAAACTGACTTCCACCGTTCCCAGATTTTCCCCTTTGTATTCAAGGGGAAAGACATTCCTGTATCCATTGAAGATCCTGCCTTCCTCAAAACCGGATAGAGGTTTTCTTGTTTGATTTACTGATTCGACGGAATAGCGGATACCTGTCAGATCGTCACCGTAACGGGACGGCCTGTGCATTCTCAGAAAACTCAGGTTATTTTTCTCATGAAAATGGATCTGTCTGAAATTATGATTGATCAGATTTGCATAAAAAGGTTCAAGAAGTTTGTAGAGCTCTTTTCGATAGGCATCCTTTTCCGCTTCATCGTTTGCATTATAAGCATTATGGAGCAGCGTCAGAACCGGCTCTGTGTTAATCTCCGTTTCCCAGATCTGGACGGCCCACTCCGAATAGAGGCTGATAAGCGCTTCGGATTCTCTTTCCAGCTTTGTTGCGTATCGACTGTATATTTCATCAGTATCTTTTAGGTAATTGGAATAAAGTCCCAGATATACACTCAAAAGAGAAATTATGGAAACGAAGAGAATCATCAGGACATTTCTTCTGGTTCTGCGCATAACTCAATTATCGGTTATGATCCTTTAAAATTCACCCTCCCCCTATGGGAGGGAAAAGGCCTATGGAATCCCCCCCCTTTACAGGCGAGTCGAATGTCCCGTGAATATTATTGATAAATATGATGGTAATTTTCTCCCTGGGAATGCCCAGCCTGTCCACAAGGGAGCCGATAGACTCCCCTTCGGAGATTTCCATCTCGGGAACAGGGGGATATACAGTCCGCAATGTGGCAAAAGTCTTCACTTCAACAGTCAAAATCCTCTACCCCTCTGTTTCCTCTATATAAAAACCGCAGCGCAGAACATCTTCTTTATGATCGGTGAGAACTGTGTTAAATAGTTTCAGGCGGATAAAGCCTTCAGCCATAGTCTCATCTCTTCCGGAAGAGGCTTCGCTTATGGTGTTCCTCATGGCTTTTATGGGGCTGTTGCTTCTAAGCATAGCCCCCACAAGCCCGGGCATGGCACCGGAAAGCACCAATGTATCGCCGGAGGCCAGAACCCTAGCCTCCGGCTCATCAACACAACCGTTATTGAGAATCAGAGTCTGAACCTCTTTTTCCATCTGATCCTTTGAGAGATTCAGAACTCTGAGGATGAAAGCGGTTACCGTTTCCTCTTCAAGAAAGGGAACCAGAACTCCTTTCTGCAATTCCATGGTGAGTATAAGACTGCCGCTTTCATTTTTCCCGATATATTTCATATTACCAGTTGAAAACCTGATCCAGTTCTTCGTCTGTCACGTCGAAAATGGCATCATGAGGAGCCAGTCTCTCCCGTTTGAAGTACATGGGAAGCCTGTCGTGCTCTTTGGTAAATCCCGCTCTTTTGTTGAACTCCCGCTCCCAGGTCAGAATGTCTTTACCGAGGGCTGTTACGTCATCGGCAGTCAGATTCAGGCCGTGGAATGCGTTAATCAGATCGACGAAAGCGTTGAAGGTTTCAGGCTGATCGAGAATGGGAAAAGCTATAAAGAGACACATTCCCGTCGAGTCTATGGCTGCCGTGGCGATCTGCAGGTTCCGAGAGAGTTCGATCTGCCCCTGAGGTTTCAGAGGATCGACAAATCCGCCCACTTTAAGGATGTTGGTGGCAATGGCGTAACCGGCCGTGTGGTCTGCTCCCATAGGTGTGGTGGCATAGGTTACTCCGATACCCTGAATCGGTCTCGGGTCGTAGGCAGGCATGGCCTGTCCTTTGACGACCGGAGCTCTCTCGATACCGAATGTCTTGGCCGCAACAGCGGCTCCGCTTCCGAGGATTCTACCCAGAGGCGTCCCTTCGCCGACTTCCCTGACCAGTTTCATCGCGCCTTCGGCGTCTCCGAATTCACAGAGTCCCGCTTCCATGGCCACACCGATGGTGGCGCCCATTTCGATCGTATCCAATCCGAAATCGTCATCCATACGGTCCATTCTGGCGATGGCGTCCAGGTCATCGATACCGCAGTTGGCTCCGTGAGCCCAGACTGTTTCGTATTCCGGCTGCTTGGTTATATAGTTTCCATCTTTGTCCACATAGGTACCGGAACACTGAATAACGCAGCCGCGATGGCATCCGTGGGTAGCCAGGCCGCCCCGTGAAGTTTCGGTTTCAGCCTGGGTTTCGCCGCTGATGTTATGAACTTTGTCGAACTGTCCCGTTGTGAAGTTGTTAGTGGGAAATCCGCCCGCTTCGTTGATAACATTGGCAAGGACGTTGGTCCCGTAGGCGGGGAGCCCCTGTCCGGAAACCGCGTGTTTCTTGATTCCGGCGATAAACTCTTTGTTGGCGGCTTTGAAAGCCTCATCATTAACAGGCTTTCTGACGGAACAGCCCGCATCATCGAGAACAAGGGCTTTTATGCCTTTGGAAGCCATTACGGCGCCGACGCCTCCCCTTCCGCAATGTCTGGTAGGTCTTAATTCCATATCGGTTACGGCGATTGATGAGTTGGCCATCTTTCTTTCACCGGCAGAACCGATAGACATATAAGCGCATTTTTCACCGTATTTGGCCACAAGTTTTTCTACAGCCGCATAGTTGTTCAGGCCTGTTATATCGTCGGCGGGAACGATTTCCACGCTGTCTTTCCTGACAATTAGAGTATAGAGTTTTCCCTCAGGAGATTCCCCTTCGAGAATGATGGCGGCGTAACCGATCTTAGCCAGAACCTGGGCTGCCTGACCTCCCGCGTTGGATTCCTTAATCGTTCCGGTCAAAGGGCTCTTGCAGCCGACGGATAGACGCCCGGAAATCGCCGCGGCGCTTCCCGACATAAGCCCCGGAGCAATTACAAGCTTATTTTCCGGCCCCAGAGGGTGGCAGAGAGGAGGAACTTCCGTAAAAATGACTTTTGAGGTGAGAGCGCGCCCGCCGATCCCGGCATAGTCGCCTACTTCTTCGATAGAGTATTCCGGTTTGGAACTCATCCTGACACGTAAAATTTTATCCATACATTTCTCCCTTGTCTGATTTCTCCTTTCCAAACACGGGAGGCCGGGGGATTTCTCCACAAGACCCTGACGGTCTGCATTCCATAGAAGACTTTAGGAAAACAGACTCGGAGATGGATTATTTATAATTATACAATGCATTTCTGATTTGTAAATGTTAAGATTTTAAAGGATCAGGTCAGGAGGGAACAGATGAGATTGACTTCTTCCTCTACAACCGCGAAAGACAGAGATTCCCGTACAATCCTCATAACCAATCTCTGTGTGTAGGCAATAAGCATATCGATTGTGGCGAACTCGGAGTAATCTACAGATTCGGGACGGGACAGATCCTGATTGGAAACAAATGTCCTGGTGCTGATCTCCCGCTGCATGAAATCCACATACTTTTTATCGGGATATCCCCTGCTGAAGAAGATATCGAAACAGCTGATAAACATATATTCCTGAAGCTGGTTTTCAAGAATATCTTTTATAATCTCTTTCACTTCAACAGCCGGTTTACCCAGAATATTCCAGGTATCGAAAAAACTGACTTTTCTCAGGTTGAGAATCTGGATATCTACGGCAATTTTTTCTTTGGATTCATAATAATTGTAAAGGCTCCTACGGGTTATGGAGGACGCTTCGGCAATCATCTGCATGGAAACTCTGTCAATTCCCTGATCGATGAAAAGAACTTTGGCGGCTTCGAGGATTTCTCCTCTTTTTTTATTAAGGGTCCTTGAATCGTCATAGCCCAGTATTCCGAGATCCATCACTATGAGTCTCCTTCAATGCCCTAAAGCAGCTTATCTATCAGCATAATGTAATCGTGATATTTGACAATGCCCTGCTCTTTATGAGCTTCAAGTCTGAAACTGATCCTTTCAAGATAGGCGATCAGGCTTTCAAAACATATTTTCGCCATCAATTCAGGAGCCACGGAAGCATCTCTAAAGCTCCCATTAATTTTTAACTGAGTAAAATACTCGATAATTTTCGTATTGTTCAGAAGATAGTTGACGAAGAGATTTTCTTCCCCTATTAAATCATTCCGCTCCCGGGCGTACTGATCGAAATAGACAGTAAAGGCCAGTCGTTCGGAATCCTTGATGAGATAATTGTAAAGCGAGACAAGACAGTGTTTGATTCCCTCTTTGTTCATGTCTCCAGGCTGCAGTTTGTAGTTGCAGTTATCCAGGACATCATTCAACAGCAGTTTGTGAAGGAGAAGAGCGAGTTCCTCTTTGGTATCGTAATGATTATAAAGCGTTCTCCGGGTCAAGCCGACGGCGTCTGCGATATCCACCATTGTCGTCCTGAAAATTCCGTTGCGGGCGAAAAGCTCGAACGATGCTTCCAGGATGCGTCGGCGGGTTTTTATAACGGTACGGCTCAGCGTTTTGTCTTCTATATGGTTAAACATCATTAAATTACTCGATAAGGTACACCATACAAAAATTTTCACACTCAGGCAACGGTTGAAAAGGGGGAACCTTTATTTTATCGATAAAAAAAGAACAAAATTAAAAATAAACTAATTTTTCCCTTCAGGTATGGTAAACTTCCGGCTGTCGAAGCGGTCGCCGCCCAGCCAGAGATCGATCTTGATACCACTGCCGGTTCTGGCAACATCGCAGTGCTTGAGCTGCCACCCCAGAAGATTGAGCCTGGAGGAGCCCAGAAGGTCGTGACCGGTCATAGCGCCGTAATAGCTGGCCAGTTCGGGTCTTTTCCGGCTGTTGAGGGCCTTGTCTATTTTTTTGATTTCCTCATCGCTGTGTTCGTTGTCATCGATAATGCACAGATGAAGGCCGTCTTCCTCCTGATGAAGGGAGATAACCATCCTCATGGGATCGCCCTGGAGAATATAACTTGAGATTTCCCCGATAAGATGGAGAATGAAGTCTTTTCTTTTCATATCAGAATTCCTCTTTGTTCGTTCTGTACCACTGAATAACAGCAATTATTAGAGATGCCGTCAAACCTCCGGCAAAACCATTGTTATAGAGATTCATGCCGCCGTGCCAGGCCCCCGTCTGGAGCACCATGAGGAGATGAATGATACCGGCCGCCACACCGGCGGGAATACCGAATTCTCCGGCCAGGGGAGCCAGCGTCGTAGAAAAAATCGCCGCGAGAACAGGGCCGGGGGAATTAAGGGAATTCCCTGTAGCCAGAGTAGCCAGGATGACACCGGTAACAACAGGCCAGGCATTGGAAATATGGGTACCGAAAGCCCCGAAACCCATTATGGTAAGCAAACCGCCGATAACAGATCCGTTAAAAGGCGCTCCGATAAGGTAGATATAAAGTGAACCGGCCAAGCCGATCAGTCCGCTGTTGAGCAGGGTTCCTCCCGCGGAGACGAGATCGATAAAATCCGAGGGAAGACGGCCGGGTATGGTAAGAATTTCTCTCAGGGCTTTCCAGACCTTCCTCCCGTCTCTGACGATTCCGGCAGCGATCAGCAGGAGCGACATGGCCGGAACGAGAAGTGACAGATAGGGGTTTGTCCCCTCGAACCAGTAAAAAGCCCCGGCATATTCATGGCCGAATCCCCGTAAAAGTGCGGCGGCGAAAAGCCCGAAGAAACCGCAGGTCAGCCCCATATTATAGAGGTTATACCCCTGATGGAGATGGAGCATGGAAACAGCGATGGCGGGAAGAAAGAAACCTGTAACGATCCCCCCGGCTGTACCGGCAAGAACAGCCGCCAGAGGAGGCAGTCCCAGTTCCCAGGCAAGAGTGCTGACAAGAGGAGCCAGAGCCGTTCCGAAAAGGGCGATCATAAGATAGTCACGGAGACCTTTTCCCACAAGCCGGGCCGATAGATATACACCGAAAAAAATCGGTAGGATATTGAGAGGGGTTTTTCCGAAAAGACCGAAACCCGCCATAGTCAGAACAGCGGCGAAAGTCGGTCCCGAGAGGGGTATCCGGGACACCAGAATCAAAAGAAGGCCAATAGCCCCTACAAGAGCTCCGTTCAACAGGGCTCCGCCGGTACCGGCGATTTCAATATAATCATTAATAAGCCTGGCCGGATGTGTTTGTATTTTCAAAAAACCTTTCGCGGTCGCACTAATGCCGGAATCGGCCAGACCGGTAAAGATCATTCCTGTCAGAAGCAAGGACAGAATTATCAGAAGATAAGTATGGTTACTGATTTCTTTTTGAGCCATATGGGATTCTTACATGAAATATAGTGTCTATCAATCCATTTCTATGACTTCGCGCAACTTTTTGGCAAGACTTCCCATGGAAAAGGGTTTCTGGATAAACAGAGAACCCATTTCCAGAATATTCTGCTGTGCCATGGCCTTGTCGGCATAACCCGACATGTACAGGACCTTCAGATTTTTCCGGCTCCGGGATATTTTTTCATAAAGCTCTCTGCCGTTCATATCGGGCATGATGACATCGGTAAGAAGGATATCCACTTTCCCCTTGTAGGTTGAGAGAACATTTATAGCTTCCGTGCCGTTGGCGCTGCTCAGGACATTATATCCCAGATCCCGCAGAATGGTTTCCGTCAGTTCTTTAACCTGCCTGTTGTCTTCGGCGACTAGAACTGTTTCAGACCCCCGTCGGTTTTCTCCATCTGCTTCTTTCTTTTCCGCCGGCAGATTTTCCGAACTCAAGGGAAGATAGACTTTAAAGGTCGACCCCCGTCCGGGTTCGCTGTAGACAAGGATATCGCCGTTATGCTGGTTCACGATACCATATACCGTGGCAAGTCCGAGTCCGATGCCGAACTCGCCCTTCGTAGAGAAAAAGGGTTCGAAGATTTTATCCTTGATTTCCGGCGCCATCCCCTGTCCCGTATCGCTGATGGCCAGCAGAACATAAGACCCCTTTTCGATATTATTGTACTTCCGTCCCGAACTGTTCTCCATTTCCACAACTGTCAACTCTACAGTGAGAACTCCTCCGGCAGGCATGGCATCCTGGGCATTGACGCATAAATTGAGAATAACCTGCTCGATCTGTCCGGGATCGGCCATGACTATGGGTGTTTTTTCCGATTCTACAATTTCAATGGAAATATCTTCGCGTATGGTTCTCTTGAGAAGTTTCTGGAACCCCGTAACCACTTTGTTGAGATCAAGCGGCTTATACTCCAGCTCCTGTTTGCGGCTGAAGGCCAGTAGCTGCTGAACCAGATCACGGGCTTTGCCACCCGCTTTGAAGATCTGCTGGACCTGCCTTTTCAGGGCTTCGTTCTCCATTTTGTTCATAAGCATTTCGCTGTAGCCCAGTATCGGAGTCAATAGATTATTCAGATCGTGAGCTACCCCGCCGGCAAGCCGGCCGATGGATTCGACCTTTTGGGTCTGCTGAAGCTGCTCTTCTATGCGCGATTTCTCCTCCAGTTCGATACGCATCAGTTCAAAAACTCTGGCGGTTTCATCCACTTCCCTGTAGGACGTCTCAATATTGAGAGGACTTTTCAGATTACCGCTGCCCACCGATTTCGCAGCGCCCTGCAGACGGATAAGGGGCTGGACTATCGACCGGGTTATGAAAAATCCGATAAGAATGGTAACAAGCCCCAGAGACAGGGATATGATAAGGGAAGAGGTTCTGTTTTTTTTCAAAGCTCCGATATAGTCATCTTCGGGAATATAGATTCCCAGCAACCAGGGCCAATAAGAAGCCTTGAAGGGAGCAAACATGGCATGGAAGACCTGATTCTCATAATTAAAGGTGAAAAAAAGCTCGCTCTTTTCATCCAGTTCATATTCTTTCGATTGCAGGGCTTCATAAGCCGCTTTACTCACTTCGTCTTCCAGTTCGCCGATAGTGGCCAGATGAACAGCATCATCATCGGTATTGACTGTAAGCTGACTTTTTTCGGGATAGGCCAGAACCTTGCCCGTGTTATCGAGAATAAAGGCTTTTCCGTTTTTTCCTATGCTCAGACTGGCCAGAAAATCGGAAAGTTCGGAAATTTCGATATCCACCCCGACGACACCATGAAGAGAACCGTTATCATTATAGACCGGGCTGGCTGTCGTAATTCCGGGATTACGGGAGGTGAAAAAGACATAGGGATCGGTCCATATCAGACTTCTGGCCTCTATAGCCTGAATGAACCAGGGTCTCTTCCGGGGGTCATAAGTATCCTGATCATCGGAATACTGGCGGGTTTCCCGGAAAAACAGATCAGTCTCCCGGAACACGACAGAACGCTCTCCATCAGTCAGAGAGATGTTCTTTGTCATAAACCCCTCTTCGCCGCGGCGGGAAACCATGACGAACTCCCCTTCAACCGTTCCGTAATAAATGTTGGAGAACTGGGAATTGACCATCAGCTGCTCAAAGAAATAGTGCTCCATTTCGTTTTTACGGCTGGATGTGACTATTTTGTTAACAGCCAGACCGCTCGTGAGCAGAGCGGCGTCCCGGGCAGGATAGAGGTGACTGCGCGACTTATCTATGGTGTAGGAAGAAATATTACCCATTATCTCTCTGGCATGTTCGGTAAAGACCTGCTTCGAAGAGAAATAAGTCGAAAGGATGATGAAGCTTATAATTCCCATAACCAGACCGGGCATCCCGAGAATGAGAATAAAGCGGATCGATATTTTCTTTTTCACGTTCATATATGATAAGATCAGAAAAATTTGGTGTCAACTATGAAAAAAGCCGCTGAACTCGTAGAACAGCGGCTCGTTTTTTCCAACAGCAGACAGGTCAATCAATTCCCGTCTGTCGTAACTTCCTCTCTCAGAGATTCAAGCTCTCCGATGATAGAATCAAGCTTAGTTGAAACTTCGTTGATTTTCGCCTCCGTATCCGATACGGCTTTCTGCTTCTCGGCAATCAATTCCTCATTTCTGGCGACGATGGCTTCCCGTCTCGCCGAATCATTGGTCAGGAATTCCACTTCGTCTTTATCCGAAGCGACCTGTTCGGTCAACCTGGTCTGCTCTGTCCTTAAAATCCACATTACGCTTTTCAGCTCGGCCCGGCTCGAATCCAGTCTATCCAGAGTCTCTCTGTCTTTCGTTTCCCGGCTGATGGAATTCAGTTCCAGATTGGTTTCACTGGCATAAGCCAGATTCTCCGCGATTTTCTCCAGCCTGGATTCAGAGGTCTGAATTCTGTTTTCCAGAAAGGCCTTTCTCTCTGCATTGGTTTCTATTATCGTCCTGTGATTGTCATTGGTTCTCTGAAGTCTGGCTATCTCTTCATTTGTCTCTTTTACATCAACATAATTTGAATCAGCCTGAGCCCCGATGGAATACACTCCTGCCAGCAACAAACAAAGCAATGCTATGGATCTTTGCTTCATCTTTCTCTCCTGTTTCAATTCGATCTTTATTGAAATTATAAGAAGCGGTGGTGGTTTTTACAAATTCGCAGAGGAGAAAAGTTGGAGAAAAAAGATCAGTCGTCTACAGGTTCGAGTTCCTCGACCGGCTCTTCAAAGGCTTCCAGTTCTTCAATGGGTTCAGAATCTGGCGTATAGGGAACGGCGACGGGGAGTCTGTATATATCTTCCCGGATTTCAGGCTGGAAGGGATTGTATTCTGGAACGTCTCCTCCCACCTCAATCAGCTCTCCCAGATCGCTTTCATCCTCAACGGGTATGAGAACACCGGGAGCAGAAGAATCATCCGAAAGAGAATCCTCATCCAGGGGAACGGGAATATCATGTTTATGATTTTTGCCGGAGACGCGCAGAACTAATGAATAAAAAAGCAGAACCGCCAGAGTTCCGGCTAAATGCAGAGTTCTGTTTTCGATCAGGAACAATCGGTCTATGAGGAAAAGGGAAAAAGCCAGAGCCATGATGAGAATAGCAGCTCCCCTCCCTTTTTTTACCGTGTTTTTCATACTGGCTCTATTATAGTATGACCCATCTGAAAATTAAACACATTTTCTTTTTAACAATTGTTAATATCCTGAATCTTGAATTAAAGGTGAGTTTTACCTATTCTTTGGTTTATGCAGAAATTCAACAAATACAGCGGAAGACTTATAATTACGACAGCCCTTTATTTTCTCGTTCAGATACTCTATTCATGGAGAATGGAACCGACGGGTAAAGCCCAGCTGTTCAGCCTTGTATCAGCAGCTATTATCGGAGCCAATATCTTCTTTATCATAAGGCTCAACAATAAATTCAGCGATCAGCTATTAAAAGTTTTCAACAGCTATCTGCTGATTTCAACTTTCGGTTTTTATCTGGCATACTGTCTTAAGGCCTCGCTTATAACAAGCGACCCCGATGTTCTGAAAACGCCACTGTTTCTGGAACTGCTTCTGCTGGCTTCACTCTTATTCAATGCCTGGCAGATTTTCCTCTACTCCAGAGAGATAAAAGCCTGGGAGAAGAAAAATGCCAAAAAGAAGAAGAGCCTCTTCGGGGAAATCTTCAGCTGGGTGGATGCCCTTCTATCTGCGGTCATCTTCGTGTTGCTGATCAATATCTTTCTGATTCAGATTTACAGCATTCCCTCTGAGTCGATGTACCCGGTCTTTTTTGTCAAAGACAGACCGGTAGTGGACAAAATAACAAGAGGACCGGAACTCCCCTTCACCAGATTCCGGATCCCCCCGCTTCAGAAAATCCACAGGGGAGACATCGTCACATTCCGGAACCCGAAATACAAAAAAACCGTAGAAAGCGAATTGAAGCATCTTCTCTCCCAGTTCCTTTATATGATTACTTTTACAACCGTCAATATTGACCGCTACGACGAAGCGGGAAATGAAAAAGCCGATCCGCTGGTAAAGAGGGTGGTAGGCCTTCCGGGAGAACAGATTCAGATTATCAATGATGTTATTTATTATCGCGAAAGCCTCGATGAGGAGTTCAAAATTCTGGAAAAAGACATACATTCGGAAACGGATCTTTATACTCTGCCTCAGAGCAGTCTGAACCAGCTCCAGTATCTACCGATCGACAGAGCGGCCAGAGAGATGCTGACCGAATGGGACAGAGCCATCAGCGGTCTCGACCGGACGG
Source organism: Spirochaeta isovalerica (assembly GCF_014207565.1). Lineage (NCBI taxonomy): Bacteria > Pseudomonadati > Spirochaetota > Spirochaetia > Spirochaetales > Spirochaetaceae > Spirochaeta > Spirochaeta isovalerica. Next base: position 25,637 of record NZ_JACHGJ010000005.1, read on the forward strand.
CTGTTCTCAACGAAATAGACAATAAGAAGCGTGAAGCGGAAGGAATCCGCAATCGATTGATAGCATCCCATCTCGCCGCGGTTAAAAACGGACTTCAGAACAAATACGACAGAATTAATAAAGGGTACCTATCCATAGATCTGTCATATCAGCCTTTTCAGAAAATTGAAAACCTCCGCGACGACAATGTCCATTTTATCTACAACCTGGACGATGCGGAACTGTGGAGCAGGGGCTGGGAGTTTCTGTCTCACGGAGCCCGGGGCGGAGAGGGAGAATTCTTCGATACGGCATCCAATACGGACCTGAGATACAAGCAGATCGTAAGTTCCTGGATTCTTGACAATCTGCGCTATATGGAAGGTGTTTTCACCGGTCTTCCCACCGATGCGGCCGAGTCCGGACTGGAAGAGGACGAACGGCTTCTGGGAGAGTTTCTGGGCTACATTCTCCGCTACTATGACTTCCGCAACCTTCCCCCTTTCCCGGCGAACGGCCTGATCGAAGATGACAACTACTTCGTCATGGGGGACAACCGGTACAACTCCCTGGACTTGAGGCACGGCCTGAACAAAGCGGACCGCTTCTTCGTGGGAGAGGACGAGAACAGCTTTGTTCACAAGTCCTACCTGCACCCCGTCACCATCGACGAGCGGTGGATCGAGGGATTCGTCGTCTTCCGGCTCTTCCCTCTGGGACGGATCGGCATCCCCTGATAAGAGACTGCTAAGGGGCGGGTATCAATTCCCGCCCATCCACCAGTCCAGGTCCTGCTGCCGCTCTTCTTCGGAGCTGTACATACCCATTACGTCATTCAGCCTTAGGGACATTTCCAGAAAAGCCCTTCCCTGAGAGGTTACCATATTACCGTCGACAACGACCGCCGACTCATTGGTAATGATGCTCTCGCTGAAGAGCGGATATCCCCATTTCCAGTCAGGGCCTATACCGGCACTGTTTCCCGTGCACTTCTTTCCCTTCAGCAGCCCCATGGCCGCCATAAGCCCTGTCCCTCCGCATATTCCCGCGACGACACCGCCCCTGTCTGCCACGGCTGTCAGAAAGCTGCGAAGCGTGGCGTTTTCAAAAAGAGATGTGGGATTGCCGCCGGGAATGACAAATAGATCGATTTCGGCCGGATTTATCTCATCAAGCGTTTTATGGGGAATCATCACCATATTCTCTTCGCTCTTAAAAGGCCGCTGCTCCAGCGCCGCTGTAATAAGACCATCGTGGAATTGAAAAGCCGTACAGGCCACTTCAAAATTGGAAAAATCATCGTAATAGAACAGTAAAGTTTTAATCTTTTTCATAATGTTGAAAAGTATACAGTAATTGTACAGTTCCGTGGGATGATTCATAATAAATATATGGTTGCCATATCAAAAAATTCCATAAGCCCTCTGACGCCGGAGCTTGAGAAGCGGATTCTTCACAATCCTCTGCTCAATATCGATACTTTCATCATCCCCTCCCCCTATGTGAAGAATCCGAATCTGATAAAGGATTATGAACACAGTTTCGTCTATATCCACGAGGGAGAGCTTCTGGGCTACATTCTTGTTTACGCCGACAGGGAGAAGAAAGATTTCCTTATTTACAAAGTGACCACGAGCCCCTTCGGCCGCGGAATGGGGATAGGGACCCTCTTTATCGAATTTCTGGCGGAAATGATTCCCACGGGATCCACCATAAGCCTTTATGTCTGGGAGAAACAGCAGGATACCATGGATTTCTTTTCCAGCATGGGCTTCATATCTGAAGAGTCCATCGTTTACAGGAACCTGATCTATCACTACTTTTCCGCGACCCGGGCTCAGATTATCAAGCGAAGCAGCACCAGGAAGATCCGGGGGAACTCCGCTCTGGAAGAGATAGGCAACACCCGCCACGACGCGCGGAAAGTGGTTCGCCTTCTCTCTTCCATGGTGGAAAAGCTGGCTCTGGAAAACTGCGACCGCATTATCGAAGACATCAACCGGGAAACCACGGGCCTGATCAATATCCTCAACTCTTTCCGGGACAGCATCGAAACCATACATGAAGTGAACCTGAAGGATCTGATTACCGAAAGGATCATTCCCTATATCGAAACGTCCATGAAAGACTGTGATATTAAGTTCCATATGGAGTCCCGAATTTCTTCGATCAAAGGCTCCTATGTCAATATCAGCCGCGCGCTGATCAATCTCTTCGCCAACTCGATTGACGCGATCAAGGAGAAAGGAGAGAGGGGCATGATCACCATTCAGCTCTCTCAGGATGAGGAAAACGTCTACCTGATGGTCGGCGACAACGGCACGGGAATCAAGGCCGAGCTGATGATAAAAGACGAAGAGGGCTATCCCGCCTTCATGGGACAGACAACGAAGATCCGGAAACAGGGGGAAGGGCTCGGAACGGTTCAGATTTTCTCAACCATCGGCGTGGAGAACATCGCCATCAACAGCGTCGTGGGAGAGGGAACCTACTGGACCCTGCGCTTCAAGAAGAAACAGAAAGAGAAGGAAAAGTGGTTCATGAGTCTGGAACGGCGTTACTTCGAGTTTACCGGACTGCAGGAATCGACGAAAATCACAGGAAGAACACCCCACAATGCGGTAATATCCGTCATCTGGCAGATGAGAAAAATGGAAATCTTCCTTTTCGACATCATCATGCAGTTCAGCAAGTTCCACAATATGCGCGATGTCTACCGTCAGATTCTGATTTATCTGCAGGGTTATGAATCGGAGGAAAAGCTGCTGGAGACCATCGAGAGCTACCGCTGCGACCATCCGGTTATCAAGGAATGGATGTACCGCATATCCCTGGCGATCAGAGATACCATGGTGAAGCTGGAAAAACATGTCGACCTGAACGGATACAAAGGGGAACTGTTCAAGAGTTACGGTCAGGCCATCGGCAATATCATGATCTTCACTCTCGATCCGGAAACGGGGAATTTCCTCGTTACGGACCGGAAACTGGCTGAGCATTTCGACTTTGTCTATTACCTGAAAAAGGAACGGGATGATCTGCTGAGAGGGGAATTTATCGGCGATATGAAAAATCCCGACAGCCCTATCCTTTTCGGAGTATGGCATATTGATTCCGATGAGGACCTGTTAGAGAAACTAAAGAAAATACGCGAGGGGGCGCGCCGGCTCGTCGAAATAGGAATTGACGAAACCAAGAAGCTGGCCTTTTACCAGACGACCTATTGCGAAAATGATAAAGATATCAATACGGACAAAACAACGACCTTCGGAGAGTTCATTCATCTGGAGGACCGGGAGCTCGAAAAGTTTATGCGTACAGCCGATGACGAGTTCGCCGGATTCCTGGTGCACAGGGACTAGCTACCCCCGGGCCAGAATAATCTCGATCACCGTACCTTCCGGAGAAGTGCGGATTTTCATATTCCCTTCGTATTTTTCCAGTGTTCGGAGAACCGAAACCATACCCAGGCCGGTTCCCTCTTTTTTTGTCGTTCTGCCGACCTTGAAGGCATCGCACCGGGAACAATCGCCAGTGCAGTCCTTCTCCAGGCAGGCTTTAATACCGGGGCCGTTATCGGAAAAAGAAATAATGCTTTCCGTCGTCTGTCCTTTGATACCTATAGTCAGGACGGGATCGTAATCTTTATGCCCCTGCTCATCCATGGCGGTTTTGTATTCTACCAATGCTTCATAAGCATTTTTCAGAAGGTTTTCAAATATCTGGGAGATCTCCGAGGGGTTCCCGTAAAAAAAGACCTCATCGGTAAATTCAGTATTTGTGGTTACAATCCTGAACTGCTTGTTGATATTGAAAACTTCCAGAAGGCTGTATAGAAGGGCGTTGATGCTGAACTCCATATCGGTTTCCGCCTGGGAGTATTTTGCCAGAGTGAGGATATTGCGAATTTTGGATTGCAGATTTTTATTGCCCTTTCTAACGAACTCGACGGCTTTGTGCTCCACATCCTCCTCAAGCATGCTCACGGCCATGGACATGAGCCCCAGGTCTCCGTTCATATTGTGAACCAGCCCGGAGATGTTTTCTCCGAGATTGACGAAGACACGGCTTTTCTCGATTTGGGTATTCAGCTTCTGATTTTCCAGAGTGAGGCGTTTGATGTCATCTTCGAAGACGATGATGATCAGGAGAATTGTCGTAAATAGAAAATTCAACTGATTAAGAATAAGCCAAAGTCCCAGTTCTTCATCAGCCGTAATGGCCATAATAGGGTTGGACAGGATACTCATGAATATGGATAATCCCAAGAATAAAAGAACAATTATATGGTATAAGGATGTTCGCTTAATGAAGACCGAATGTTTTTTTGAAAGAAAGTAAACGAATATGAAAAGGATATAGCCTACTTTATAGATAACAGCATTGGATACTATGACAAAGCCCGATATGAAATATAAAAAAACGACTTGAATTCTTCTGCTGGCAGGTTTATCCCCGATGGAAAAGAGAATAAGAAACAGCAATTCAAAAACAATAAAAGGGATCAACGAAGAAGCAGCTACTTCTTCGTTGTCCTTGAGGATGGTAAAAACCATTGAAAAAGTGAAAAAGAAAAAGAAAAGGGCGTTTATCTTCTGATAACGACTAATCCCACCAAGTCCCCCGGAGAGACGCTTCTTCGACCGCTCCTCCGGCTTCTCCCTGTCGGTCCCAGTTGGCTTTTTCGATTTTGACCCATTCATCTATTTTTCCTTCATGTTTTTCCTGACCGGGAGTCCGGAAAACTGTAAATCTTTCATCGGGATTCTTTCTGAAATAATCGGTTGCAGGAAATATATCGTGAACAGCTTCGACTGCCAGGAGAATCACACCGCGGCGGAAGAGGTAAATCTTTTGCTCCTCTTCGGCCTCATATCCATTTATCATCTCATATAATTCACCGAATCTCTGGAAAAGTCCACGATTTTTCCATTCATCGACTACAAATCCCTTTACTGATTTTTCTGTTTCTGCCAGAACCTGATCGAAAACACTCTGATTCATAATACACTCCCTTCAGTTTATTTTTCAGAGTATTTTATCATATTATAAACTTTTTCTGTGTATTATTTATCACTCCAGAGAACAACCCTGTTGCGTCCTTCTTCTTTAGCCAGATAGAGCGCCTTATCGGCATGTTTAAGAAGGATTTCCTCCGATAGCCGACGATCGTTTACCGCTACTCCGCAGGAAAAAGTGAATTTGATATCGATTTTGTTATGGGTAACCGTTACAGACCGGACGATATCGAGAAGCTTCTCACCAATAAATACAGCTTCCCTTCGATCGGTCCGGGGCAGCAGGACGAGAAACTCCTCTCCGCCCCAGCGGGCTTTCAAATCAGTCTCCCTGAGATTGTGCCTGAGAATTTCCGCCATTTTTTTAATAACGGCATCTCCCCCGTCATGGCCGAAGCGGTCATTAACCAGCTTGAAGTGATCCAGATCCAGCATGAGAAGAGAGAAGGTTTCTCCCGAACGCCTGTAGTCGCTGATAAAATGCTCGAGAATGCTGCTCATGAAACGGCGGTTGGACAATCCTGTCATATGATCGGTAATGGACAATTCCTCGAGAAGTATATTCTGCTCCCTGATCTTCTCTTCCTGTTTCTTCTGGACGGTTACATCGACGATAAGGCCCTGGACCATCTCGAAATCCCCGTCTTCGGACCGGAAATGGTTATCATAACTTCTGACCCACCTGATTTCTCCGTCCTTCCGGATAATTCTGTATTCCGATTCATTCTCGTAGCCCGGCTTTTCATAAATTTTCAGCCCTTCTTCCGCCATTCTGTCTCTGTCATCGGGATGAATGATTTCCAGCCAGGAAGCCAGATCCCTGGCCTGGTCCTCCGGGTAGCCGCTCAGCTTTTCCAGGGCTCCGGAGGTGAACATGGCCAGACGCTCGGGTTTGAGCATCCTCTGAAAGGCGATTCCCTGGAGGTTTTCTATAAACTGTCTGTAACCTGCCGTGCGGAACTGCATGTATTCCTCTTTCCGCTGATATTCGGTGAAGTCTATACCAATCAGTTCGAAAAGCCCTTCCTCCACCTTGCGCCGCCCCGCTTTCAGGGATTTGCCGGTCCGGGCAAATGTAAGGATCATTGTGTCCCTCGTCAGGATCTTTTCCAGAGAAAGCTCAGTCCTGTCACCGAATGCAATCTGAGCAGCATTTTTCTTTTTATGGCACTCCAGACCTGACAGCTCCCGGAATATAGCATTGCAGTCCAGAAGATAAAGAGAGGTATTATCACATCTGAGAAGAGCGTATGCCATTCCGTATTGATCCGGATCTACCTTTCTTTCCATAGTTTAATTTTCCTATGTAAGCTTTGAAAATTCAAACTGCTTTCATTTTGGTCTTCCCGCCATTGCACGGCTGGACGAAAACTGCTAAAAAGGGAAAGATGATAGTAGACACATCGAAGCTTCCCTGGCTGCGCGGAATGAGCCACAACGGCCGCGTCGTAACCATGACCGAGCCATTCTGGTCCATACCTTTTAATATGTTCACGGTCTATGCCGTCCTTTACATGATGGAACTGGGTTTGACAGAGAGACAGATCGGCCTGACCCAGACAGTTCTCGTTGGCACTCAGATACTATCATCTCTGATTTCGGGGAGCCTGACAGACCGTCTCGGCAGAAAAAAAACAACTGTGATTTTTGATATGATCTCATGGATGGTGGCCTGCCTGGTTTGGGCCACGAGCCGCAGCATCGTCGGGTTTCTCATAGCCGCAGTTCTAAACGGCATCAATAAAGTGGTATATGTCTCCTTCACCTGCATGGTGACAGAAGATGCCACGTCCTCCCAGAGACTGCGAAATTATTCGGGGCTTCACTTTATGGTATTGACCGGTGGCTTTTTCGCTCCACTCGCGGGACTCATAGTCGCCGATAAAGGGATCATCGGCGGCACCAGACTGATTTATCTCGGATCGGCTGTCATAATGGGGCTGATGTTTCTGGTGCGGAATATTCTGTGGACGGAACCGGTTTTCGAAAAAGAGGAAAAGCACACAGGCATGTTAAGGGGATTGAGTGAGTCCCTTTCCTATTTTCTCGCCGACCGGCAGCGGATCATAACATTTGTTCTCCAGGCGGTGGTGCAATTTTTTTATATCTTTAAACCGCTTTTCTATTTTGCCTATCTGAAAGATGTGGCGGGACTGAAATCGGGATTTATTTCCATCGTTCCCATGGTTATTTCCCTTATCACTATGATCGTACTTCTGGGTATTATGCCGAGAGTGAAAAACAGACAGAGAAAGACCATGCTGACAACCGGTTTTCTCGCCGGGAGCCTGTCGCTCCTCCTGCTTCTCCTCTCTCCCGGTCATCACTGGAGCCTGCTGCTTTTCTCCGTTCTTCTCGACGGAATGAGTGCGGCCCTCATACGTCCGCTTCTCGACAGCCTCTGGGCCGATCATCTCGATAACAGAAAAAGGACCAGACAGCTGGCGGCCGGGAATCTACTCTTCGGGCTCCTTTCCATACCGGCGGGAAGCATAGCCGCGGAAATGTACAGCCTCTCCCCCTACCTCCCTTTCGGGACGGCCGGAGCGATTCTCCTGCTCTCCGGCGCTTTGAGCCTGACTCTCAGGAGGCATGAATAATGAAAAAACTCCTGCTGATCCGCCACGGGGAAAGCGAAGCGAACAGAAACCGGATACTGGCGAGCCGCCTCCCCTACCCCCTGACTGATGCGGGAAGAAACGACGCCCGGCTGATTGCAGAAGAACTGAAAAGCAGAACCACACCGGACCGCATCATATCCTCCCCACTCGTACGGGCTCTCGAAACGGCGAAGGAATTCGCCGCAGTCTTCAATCTGCCGGTTAGCGAGGATGAGAGAATCGCCGAGCAGGATCTGGGCATATATTCCGGTATGAACTACGATGAAGTGAAGAGGGAAGAACATTATGAACCGGATCCCCTGAAAAGATGGGACTGGGTTCCCGCGGGCGGCGGAGAGTCCTATTCGATGATAGCCGATAGACTTCTCTCGTTTTTCCGGGAACTGGAAGGGGATGAAAAGGATGAAACTCTTCTCATTGTAACCCATGCTGTGGCTTTCCGTATTATCCGGGCCATACTGAAAAATACCCTCCCACTCTACGAGGCTCCCTTTCCCAACAACGGGGAAATCTGGAGAGTGGATTTTAAGAGGATAGGAGACTGTCACAACATCGATTCAATCTTTCTTGGCGACAGCCGGTCTTTCGTTCACAACCCCTGATAGGATGCCACGGCCAGACCGGCGGCGATCCCCCTGAAGGAATCCCATTCCTCCGGCTCCTGTCCGAGAAGTTCAGCAAGGTGCTGCCTGACGGCGGGAATCCTCGATGACCCCCCGGTGCAGAGGACCCGGCTCAAATCCCTTTTATCAAGCCCCGCTTTGTCCAGAACTTCGGCGACAACTGCCGTGATGTCTTTGAATACAGGTTCAAGGATATCCTTAAAATCGGTCCGGGAAAATTCAACTGAAAGATCTATCTCCTCCATAATAATGGAAGTCATCTCCACAGTAGAGAGCGCGATTTTTGCTTCTTCAATAAGCTCTATGAGCTGAAAAGACCCGTTGAGGCGGATCAGTTTTTTCAGACGTTTCCCTTTTTCACCATTCTGACCGCCGCTTTTTATCAGATTGTTGATCTTTTCCATAAAGCGGGACTGGTTGAGCAGGTATGTGCTCTGCCAGTTGAGAAGGTTTTCTTCAAACTCGGAGAAGTGAAAATCCTCTGCATTCCCGAGACCATCCCCCAGAAAAGGGAAGATTTTATGGCGGTAAATCAGACGGTCGATGTTGTCACCCGCCCGCGGCACACCGGCAACGGCCTTTAAGCTGTAGCGTTTATTTTCCCTCGTCATAATACAGAGGTCGAGAGTTCCTCCTCCGAAGTCGACGACGAGAATGTTTTCGCCTTCCGCCGATTCATGACTGTGGAGATAGCTTAAGGCGGCGGCTTCCGGTTCCATCAGAAAAGAGACATCCCCCAGTCCGGCATTGGCGCAGATAGTTTTCATTCTCTCCAGCGCCAGGGATGTCGCATCCCCCGTTGACCCGCTGTACAGAACCGGACGGCCGACCGCGATCTTTTTCACAATGTTCTTTGTTTGATTTTCTATCTCTCCGCCTATGTGTCTGAGTATGATCGTCAAAATGGCTTCAAGGCGGAACTTTCTGCCGAAAACGTCGAAGCGGTGATCTCCGCTGTCACCGAGGTAACTTTTCATGGACCTGAAAAGCCGTCCAGGCAACTCCGAATCGATCTTCCCTTGAACTATAGTGGTAAAAGTCCGGTCCCGCTCAATGAAATAATCCCGATCCATTTCACCCATATGAACCGTTACGGACCCCACGTCCTTCTGGGAAAGCACGATTTTCCGCCCCGTATTGTCTTCAAGACAGCGGACCAGAGCCTCTGCTCCGACAGAAGGAGATCCTTCCCGGTCCAGATAGAGGGCTGTGGGCATTATGATTCCTTTACCGCTTCTATTGTCCAGCTTCAGATATGTGATTTGTCTGCCGTCGAAGACCGCTACCGTCGTATTGGACGTTCCGAAGTCGATCCCAATCCCCAGCTCTGTCATGGTGAATATCCTCAATATGCTGATTTAGTAAAACTTTTAATATTTAATAGGTAAAACTCTCAATTGTACAGTACAGACCGGTAGGAAAATAAAAAAGGGAGTCCGCCTCTGCCGTCTCCCCATAAATAGTATATAAAAATAATCAGCCAGGAATCAGGGATTGCAAATCATCAAGGGCTATCAGCCCCGGTTCGTCATAACGGATATGAGCTGCGCCGACGCGGTTTTCCGGCCCGATCCCCACAGTTTTCATTCCCCCTTCCAGGGCCGCTTTCACACCGGCTTCCGCATCCTCAACAACAATACACTGCGTTACCGGAAGCCCCAGCTGTCCGGCGGCATGAATGAAAACGTCGGGAGCCGGTTTCGGACGAACCACTGAATACCCGTCGCTCAACCCGTCAAAAAAGGAAATGAGTTCCAGTTTTTCCAGAATGAAACGGGCATTGCGGCTGGCTGACGCAAGGGAAATCTTCCACCCCCTCCGGCGGATGCCTTTCAGCAGATCTTCGACCCCGGGAAGAATGTCCTGGCGGGAAATCCCTTCCAGCAATGTCTGATAGTATGCATTCTTATCATCCATGCACCGGAGGATTCTCTCCTCCTCCATATTTGATCCCTTAAGAATGATTTCTAAGGATTTGCGCCTTGAAACGCCTCTGAGCTGCTCATTTACCGTTCTGTCAAAACTGAGTCCCTCTCTATCCGCAAGCCACTGCCAGGCTTTGTAATGAAATTCAGCCGTATCGGTAATGACACCATCGAGATCAAATATGATCCCCAGTATTCTCTCACCCAAAATAAACTTCTCCTTTATCGTACAGAAACATCTTATTTACTCCCCCTCTTACAAGGACATGAACAGAGGAAACGGACTGACGTATTATCTTCAACATCATTCCCGTAATTCTGATGAAAAGCGGCATCCGGCAGGAATGTGAGGGGGATGTCATAGATATCCCATGCCGCCCGATGCTTTAAACGAAACGATTAATCACCTCTTCACAGTAAAGAGAGCCGCCGCTGAAGACTTCCCGGAATTCAACGGCGGCTCTTTAAGGTATTATTAAAGCAGGCGATTTAATTCGTTCTACTTAATAGCTCCTTCAACCATCCCCTTTATGATGTATCTCTGAGCAAAAAGATAGAGAACGATAACGGGTAAAATGGCCAGCAGGGTCGATGTCAGAATCAGGTCCCATTGTTTCAGGTAGGCTCCGGCAAAAGCCGTTACCGCGATGGGAATAGTCTGAACCGCTCCGTTCGATCCCAAAACGAGGACCGGAAGCAGATAGTCATTCCAGATCCAGATTCCGTTCAGAATCAAAACCGTTACCATAATCGGCTTGAGAAGAGGAAAGACGATCTGAAAAAAGATTCTCTGCTGGGTACAACCGTCAATAGTTGCGGCCTCCTCCAGCTCATAGGGAATATTCTTGATAAATCCATGGAAAATAAAAATGGAAAGGGAAGACCCGAATCCCAGATAAGCGAAAACCATACCCGGTATGGTTCCCAGCAATTTGAAATTGAGGAAATCTCCCAGAACCCTCATCCAGCGAACCAGAGGATACATAAGAACCTGGAAGGGAATAACCATGGCGGCAACGAAGATCATAAAGATCCAGACAGCCCAGTCTCTGTGATTCCGGACCAGAACCCAGGCAGCCATGGCCGAAAAAACAACAATAACCAGGAGGGAGAGGAATGTGATCAGAAAACTGTCGACAAAGGCTCCCAGATAGTCCACTGTCCTGTTGTTGAAAATCAATGAGATATTTGTCCAGAGCTGACCCCAGCTTTCAGGCCAGGCAATAGCGTTGTAGATTATCTCTTTTGATGTTTTGGCTGAATTCAGAACGACCATGACAAAGGGAACCATAAAGAGAATAAACAGAAAAATGGTTATGGCTTCCAGAGTAATTCTACCGGCTCTGCGGGAATTCCCACCGACGCCTTTTTGACTCAATCGACTTAAACTACTCATTACATTTCCACCTCTTTTCTCTTGTTTATAGTAACCTGTATTAACGCCACTATGACCAGGGTGAGAAAGAGCACGACAGCTTTAGCCTGAGCTTCCGCCATCTTATTCGCCTGGGCCGTATCGACAATATTCATAGCAAACATCTGACTGGCTTTGACCGGAGTGCCCAGAAAGCGCGTAGCCGGCCCTCCGTTGGTCAGAGTGAAGTTCATATCAAAAAGCTTGAAGGAATTGGTCAGGGTCAAAAAGAGCGAAATGGTGAATGCGTTAGCCATCATGGGAATGAGAATATGGATCACTCTTTTAAGATATGGCGCGCCGTCAACCTGAGCGGCTTCCATCAATGAAGCGGGTATGCTCTGAATTGACGCCACATAAATGAGCATGAGATATCCGGAATACTGCCAGGTGTTGACAACGGACATGGCCCAGATAACCGTATCGGGCTTGCTGAGGAAAGAAGCCTGCAGAAAGCCAATGGAAAGACTGTCTCCGATAGCGAGGAAAATATTGTTGAAAAGGAACTGCCAGATGTAACCGAGTACGATCCCGCCGATCAGGTAGGGTACGAAAAAACCGGCCCGGTAAAAATTCCGGAGCTTGAGGTTACTTGTGACAATAAGAGATAATGAGAAACTGACTATATTTACCAGAATGACGTTTATGGCGGTAAAAGCTATAGTAATGACAAATGAGTGCAGAAAATCAGGTAAGGTAAACAGATTCATATAATGCTTGAATCCAATGAAATTGATATTGGGGCTGACTCCGTTCCAATCGGTCAGAGAATAATACAGCCCGAAAAAAAACGGAACCACGATAATCATGACAAATGCAAAAACCGTGGGAAAGAGAAATAGGATATTGACTAATCGTTTATTGTTCATCCCGGGGAACTCCTGGTAATTTTATCTGTGATGATTTTCACAAATAAACAAATGGATGAAGACGCGCGGTTTGACAACCGCGCGTCTCAAAAAATACTTACATGTTAGGAAGCTGAGCGAAAGCGTCTTTCATATCAGCAATAAACTGTTCAAGATCATCCTGATTCTGAGCGAAAAGGTCATAAATAGGTCCGAAAACGTTCTGACCGGCACCATCGGGAAGCATTCCGAAGAATACGCCGTAGTTTCCGCCCTTGGCGTTAGCAGCCATTAAAGCCTGGCTCAACTGTCCGGTAGGTTTGATTTCCACGGATTTGAATGCGGGAATCATACCGGCTTCATTTACGATGTAGGACTGACCATCGGCTGTAGTTGCCATTGCAGTGAGGAATGCTTTAGCCTCTTCCGCTCTGGGGCTCTGGCTGTTCACACAGTACCAGCTGGGAGCGAAGAGATAGAGACCTGTCTGAGGTTTTTCTGTGAAGGCGTGGGGAGCATAACCCATTTTGAAAGTTACGCCGAGCTGCTTCATGTTGGGATCAACCCAGTTCCCCTGGTGGAGGAATGCTGTTTTGCCCTGGGCAAAAGATCCGACCTGATCGTCATAGCTTCCGTTGAGAAGGATATTCTGGTCGGCATATTTGAAGAGAAGCTGTACGTATTTTGCATATTCGCGGAAGCGGGGCTCATCCATTTTTCCGGCAAGAGCTTCTTCGATAACACTTGTGTCATTGAAGTCGAGACCGCCGCCCCAGTAGGCTGCCAGGTTGTGCTGACCGGCTACCCACCACATACCGCCGGCTACGGAAGCAGCCATGGCTACGGGTGCATCGATTCCCAGTTCGTCTTTCTTGGCTTCGAGTGTCATGAATGCTTTTTCATAAGCGCTTCTGGTAGTCAGAGTTGCGGGATCGATTCCGGCTTTAGCAAGGATATCGGCATTATAGGCCAGTCCGTAACCTTCGATAGCTACAGGAAAACCATAAGCACTTCCATCGACCATGAATGCCAGATCGGTATCTTTCAGCCAGGGCTGATCATCGAGGTTGGCAATATAGTCTTTCCATACATCGTAGCCGCCCTTTCCTTCGATAACAAAGATATCGGGCATTTCGCCGGCCTGCGCTTTTGCTTTCATGGCACCGCCGAAGTCGGCACCGCCACCAAGTGTTTCAACTTTTACTGTAACACCGGGAGTCATTTCGGAATACTTGGCCGCATAAGCATCCAGAGCATCCTTGATCTCTACTTTCAGCTGGAACATTGTAACGGTAACATCACCGCCGTCAGCCATGTCTTTGTCTCCCTGCTGTCCACCGGCGTAAACCGCTGTAGCCAGCATAACCATCAGTAAAAGCGATAAAACTTTTTTCATTCTTTACTCCTTTAAGTAATTTCCTAATATAAAAACTGCCCCATGCAGTTTAAATCCCTACTAAGATGTTTCCCTCACAACGATATGGGGGAATAAGACTTCCTGTATCCTCGATTCGTTATTGCGCTTGTTGATCAGATCTATGATTCTGTCGCAAGCCAGTTCGGCCAGTTTTTTTCTCGGCTGATGAACCGTAGTCAGCTGCGGATTAGTCGACTCGCAAATCGGCGCGTCGTCATAACCGATGACTTTAAGATCTTCCGGTATACGGATACCCCTCTCTCTGGCCGCTGTCAGAAACCCGAAGGCCTGAATATCAGTCTGAAAGAAAATTCCGTCGACATTTGCCAGAATTTCCGGGATGCTGTTAAAAAGGTAGTACCCTTTCAGGTAAGTGCTGTCTATGGCGACAACCAGTTCTTCCTTAAAGGGGATATTATTGTCTTCCAAAGCCTGCTTATACCCCTGGGTTCTCAATTTGAATTCTTCCGAATCAAAATCGGTCGTCGGTACGGTCAGAATCTTTTTACACCCCTGCCTGATCAGATAATCCGTTGCAATCCGCCCGCCCATGAAATGATCGGTAAAAAAATAATCAAGCTCCTCTTTGTTGCAGTAAATCGGGGGCATGTGAAGCTGAACCACCGGCAAACCGGACCTTCTTATACTTTCGTAATCCCTTTTAGTTATAAGATTATGCACGATAAGGAAGCCGTCAACCTTTTGCTGCCTCAAAAGCCGGCTGATATTGCTGGCTCCCGTATCAGGGTGGTATCCCTCGAGGAGAATAACATCCATATCCATTCTTTCCAGAAAGTGGCGGAGTTCGATAAAAAGCTGACTGACATAAAGCGATGAACCGAACTGATCGTATTTCGCCTGATAGACGACAGCAATATTGCCTGTCTTTCGCCCGCTCAAACTTCTTGCCCCTGCATTGAACTCGAAGTTCATGGTCCGGGCGATATCTTTTATTTTATCCTTGGTAGCCGGACTGATCTGAGGACTGTCATTTAATGCACGGGAGACGGTGGAATGACTTACACCGGCAACTGCTGCTATGTCCTTTATCGTAACCTTCAAACCCCTACCCTGTGCACACGTTATTTTTGCATTATGCTATATACCTATATATTAAGTATTTACTTCTACGCACACGTGTGCACTTAATTTATAATACAAGCACTTACCCAATATGTCAAATGAATTTCCGACAATGATAAAAGCCTGTCAAATCCTGTTGAGAAAAGTATTTATGGATTGAAAAGTTAAAAAGGTGTAAAATATTTTTACAAATCGAAAGGGAGGTTTATTATGATCCGAAAGGAACACTCCCCCAGGTTATGCCTCGATTGAGGCTTTAATATATGCAAGCCGTCCTCAGGGATATCCTATCCCGGCAGGACGGCTTCTATTTTTTTATTGGCAAAAGCTCAGTAACCGAAGCTGAAGCTACCGCTGTTTGTCCGCAGGGAAATGAATTTTCCGTTCAGGGGTTTCGCATTACCGAGATTGAATTTATACACCCATCCGTCTCGCATTGGATCGGCGATTTTAACATCGCCCGTATTGCTGTTCACTTCCAGTTTCACGGGAATGGTCGCATCTTTGTTGGTATTGGTAAGCAGGGAAGCAAACCGGTTCAGATCGTAATCGGCAACCAGTTCCATTTCATGATGGCTGAGGCTTTTATAGACCTGGGCGCTCAAGCCGTTGGTAATCCCCGAAGGATCGGTATCGTAATTCAGCCAGAGAAGATAGGATTTATCATTCCCCCATGCTTTTCCGGGAGCCGGATTGTTAACGAACAAATGGATTCCGAAACCTGCATGAAGGTCTTCGGTGCCACCATCTTCATAGCGGACATTAAAATCATACACAACAGTTCCCTCCTGGGGGAAGGGAATATCGACCCGGGCCATACCGGCTAAAAGATCTTTCTGAACAAGGCGGTTGCCCTGCATTTCCCACTGACCGTAGGCATAATGGAATTCATCGACAGACAGCGCCGCAGAGGAGAACAGAAAGAAGAACAGCAGGGCTGTAACCAAAAGAGATGTTTTTTTCATAATAGATCCTCACTATCTTATGCAGTTTTGTACAGTCTATGCCTCAATTCCTGAACTGACAAGAAATTATCTGTTAAATTTCCATGAATGTAAATTTCAGAGACCGGAGCTCATCATTAAAAAGCCCGTAAAAGCGGCATTGGTGGGAGACAGGGAATCGCTGACCTGATCTTTCATTTCACCGATGAGGTCTCTGAATCCCCTGTAAAAATCCCAGGTCGGATAAGGCTTGTAGACCAGATCCTCCACTTCGAAAAACCCTATTACATTCTTTGCAGTCGTGGGTTTGATAAAAACCTCCTTATGGGGACTGAAATAAACGGGAATAACAGTCATAAGGGTCCATTTAGCCAGTTTGCCCAGCTTCAGGATTTCCAGCATCATTTCAAAACCACCGGCCTCATCGCCGTAAAGCCTTTCATAAAGCCCCCTGGAGAGAAGCGCTTTTTCATCAGAGCTGATCATTCGCGCGTAATCACGGAATTTCGGCTTCTCGAAGACCGATACCATAGATGACCGTGTCACGACTTTAATCATGTTTTCCACGATCAATGACGGGTCTTCAAAAAAATCGGGGAGAAAGGACTCCTCTGTCAGCGTTTTCATTTTCTCCGGCTTGTGCTTTCTGGAAATGACGACCATTTCGGGATTACCGAATCCGCCGGGATAGCGGCTGAGAAATTGCTGCTCAGCCTCTTTTAGTTTCTGCAAATTCATCTTCATAACCTTATAATAGACTTATTTCCCGCTACATGGTACAAAAGCCTATGGAAAAAAAAACACTGCGCTCTGATATTCTGCTTATTTTGACTTCCGCCATATGGGGGTTCGCATTTGTCGCTCAGCTTGTCGGCATGGACCACATCGGCCCCTATCTGTACAACGCCATTCGCTTTGCTTTGGGCTCCCTTTCCCTTATGCCACTTATACTTTTCTTCGGGAAGAACAGAAGAGAGGCATACAAATCGTCCGGTTTGAACAGAAAAGGGGTATTGATCGCCGGCATCGCAGCAGGCACAGTGCTGTTTCTCGGAGCATCACTGCAGCAGGTTGGACTCCAGTACACCACAGCGGGTAAAGCGGGCTTCATAACCGGCCTTTACGTTATTCTCGTCCCCATTCTGGGAATTGCCCTCAGTCACAGAACCGGGTTGCCCACATGGATCGGAGCTTTTTTTGCCGCAGCCGGTCTATACCTCATAAGCGTAAAAGGGGGATTTCAAATCGGCAGGGGAGATCTTCTCATACTGGCCTGCTCTCTTTTCTTTGCCATCCATGTTCTGACGATCGATCATTTCTCCAGGAAGATCGATCCCCTGGTCCTGTCTGCCATCCAGTTCGCCGTCTGTTCTTTCTACAGTTTTGCCGTAGCTGTTTTCCGGGAGCCGATTATTCTCGAAGACATTCTGCAGGCGACGATCCCCATTCTATACGGCGGTCTGGGATCGGTAGGGATAGCCTACACGCTACAGGTTGTGGCACAGAAAGACGCCCCACCGGCCCATTCTGCCATAATCATGAGCCTGGAATCGGTATTCGCCGTAATCGGCGGAATTATTTTTCTGGCTGAAGGTATGTCATTACGAGGTTACATCGGCTGCGGACTGATGCTATTGGGGATGCTGGCCAGTCAGTGGGACGTAATTTTCAGAAATTCGATAAAAAAAGAAAAAAAAATGCAAATATCGCCACAAAAATAGGAAATTTTCCTATATACAACAGCTCTTCAGGATGAGAAAATACTATTGTTCCCGGGGGTACTTGAGACATCCGGCCTTACCCCTACACCCGGAACATGGAGAGATGGTTCATCCGGCTTTTACGAAAGCTCTCCGCAAAAGAGAATCTGCTGTTCAACGTGCTTTACCTGATTCTCTTATAGTCTTTGGGAGAATAAACTGATTCAACCGGCCTTGCCGTTCTCCAAAAGATTTTACTGAAATTTTGTGCTTGAAAAAAAAGGGCTGCCTCTATGGAAGGCGGTCTTTTTTTTTGCTTTATTCAGCCTTGTAGTTGATTATAGCTTCAACGGTGTTGTGGCTATACACCCTGTCCTTAACAACAAGTACGGTAAACGGAACTTTGAGTTCCTGATGAAACATGACATCATGTCCGAGGCAGAGTCCCATCTCCACAACGAAGTCGGCTCTTTTATTGAGAAACTCAGCCTGACCCGCGGGATTGCAGGAAATATGGGGAGCCTCTTTGCTTTCATCGATTTCCGGTTCCTTGACGCCGCCCATGGTACATCGGGCCGGCAGGATATTAATTCCCGCTGATTCCATTTTGTACCGCACTTCCTCAGCCAGAACTTCGAGTCCGAAGCAGTATGCCAAGCCGACATTCTCATATCCCTGCAGTTTGCAGAATTCGATGATTTCCTGAAAACGGGACAATTCTCCGGCCCGGCCGTTATCGATGAGCGCTGAACTGGACTTCACCATGCGGGGGTGATCTCCCTCTTTATAACGGGCGACACTGTGATCGTGAAGACCGAAACAATCGGCGCCTCTGGTTTTACAGGATTTATTTGAGCAATCCAGACAATTTAACTGCATGATAACCTCCGATAAAGTCAAGTATATTCACTTTAATATATATAGACAATAACGAATGCTCTGATTCGATCTTTTTTTATTCATCTCTAATTTGATTATAGGGGATTTTCATCTTATTATGGACGGATGGATAGAAATTTCGATTCTCTCGCCTTAAGACTGGAAGATAAAATATACGGAACAGATAAGGGATACATAAGGTTTGAGCTTCTCAAAGAGGATATTCTGGATTTCTGTCCGGATCTGAGAGAAGGAAAGTGGAGGGTTCTGGACGCAGGAGGAGGTACGGGACGTTTTGCCCGGTTCTGCGCGGCTTTCGGGAACGAAGTGCTCCATTGCGATATTTCCGGAACCATGCTGGCCCGTGCGAAAGAGGAGAACAAAGCCGCAGGACTGGATATGAGAATTACATTAAAAAAGTCGAGTCTTATGGAACTATCCCCCGGGAAAGAAGGTCTTTTCGATCTTGTGCTGCTCCACGGCGTGGCCGAGTGGATGGACGACCCTCCCTCTGCGGTCAGGCATTGCGCGACTCTTGTGAAGCCGGGAGGGCTCGCCTCCCTTCTCATATACAACACAAATAAATATCTGCTGAAGCGGGGCCTCAACGGGAGGCTTCTGGTTAAGGATAAACCGAATCACAAACACAGGAAACTCACGCCCACGGGAAAAATGACGCCGGATGAAATTGAAGAAACCCTGAAAACCGTCAGGGGAGAGATTATCCTCCGGTCTGGCATCAGGGTTTTCAATCATTTCCTCCGCTCCATAATCCCCCTTCCTATCAGCCGTGATGAATGGCTGGAATCGGAACGGCTTTATTACAGAAAAGAACCTTTTGCCTCATTGGGAGAACACAGCCACATCATATGGAAAAGAACATAAAACTCCTGGGAATCATTAATTTTTTTACTGATTTCCGTCTCTATTCGCCAGTAGCCATCATCTACTTTTCACAGGTATCGGGTTCCTATATGACGGCTATGCTCGTGTTCTCGGTGACCGGTCTGGCATCGACTTTTTTTGAACTGCCCACGGGGATACTCTCGGACCGCATCGGGAGAAAAATGACTCTGACGGCCGGAGCTTTGGCGGGAACCCTTTCGGTCGGTTTGTACGCGGCGGCGTCCGGATCTTTTCTACTCATGGCAGGCGCGGTTTTCGAAGGGCTCGCATCAGCTTTCTACAGCGGCAATAACAGCGCCCTGCTTTACGACTCACTGAAAGTCCTGGGAAAAGAAAAGGAATTTCACGGCTATTCGGGGCGGGTCAATTCCTTCTTCCAGATAGCCCTGGCCCTTTCGGCACTTCTGGGAGGGATTATCGCCCAGCAGTCCATCAGGCTGGTTCTGATTATTTCCGTCTTTTTTCAGGCGGCGATTATCCCTCTCAGTCTATTTCTCAAAAACCCGCCGAGCGATGGCGATGGAGATAAATCTTCAATGGACATTCTGAAAAAAGCCTTCCGAGCTTTCAGAGAAAACAGGGAACTGAGACGGGTCAGTCTCGCCAATCTCATCTCTGATGCGGGAGGCGAGTCGGCCTATCAGTTTCAGGCGGCTTTCGTCTCTCTGCTCTGGCCCGTATGGGCGGTCGGGCTGGCTAGGACCCTGTCGAATCTGGGCGGCGCCGTAAGCTTCTGGTTCAGCGGAAAAGTTATTGACCGTTACGGTGTACGGACGATGATGCTCGTTTCCAAAATCTACAGCCGGATCACCCATATCATTGCCCTCGGTATTCCGACCATGGCATCGCCGGTGCTGATTTCCACGACATCTCTCTTTTTCGGAGTCAGCTGTACCGCCTCGGAAAGCTTCAACCATAGCCACTTTACCGACAGCGAACGGGCCACAATGGGTTCCATAACATCCTTTGCCGGCGCCCTGCTTTTCGCGGTCTATTCCCCTCTGCTGGGATGGGGCGCCGATCTTCTCGGACCGGCAAAGGCCATGATCATCTCCCAGATCATCATGGTCATTCCCATTCTTATGCTTCTGAAAAAAGAGACAGCAGCTGACCGGGTGCGTCAATGATAAAAGCGGCCTTATGGGCTTTCAACTCCTCTACGGAGCGGAATCCCCAGGATACCCCGACACCAGTCATTCCCGCATTAAGGGCGGTATCCATATCCACCGAAGAATCGCCGACAAAAAGGCATTCATCGGGGGAGACGCCCAGATCGCGAGCCGCCGCGAAAGCTCCTTGGGGATCGGGCTTGGCCGGAATATGGTCTTTCTGTCCCGCAATGGAAACAAAGAGGCCGGGATCGAAATAATGATCTGCGATTTCCTTCACCATTTCATCGGGCTTATTGGAGACGATAGCCATAGGAATTCTCAACGCCTTCAGTTTGGAAAGCATATCGCCTATTCCTTCATAGAGATCTGTTTTATTGTACTGTATGGACCGGTATCCCACACGGAACTCGCTTAAAAGCCTGTCCACCAGCTCATCTGTTACGACTTCCTCCGGAAGAGCCCTGTCTATGAGCTTTCTGGCGCCGTTCCCGACAAACATGAAATAAGACTCACGCGGATGCTCCGGGTATCCCATCTCTTTAAGTATCCTGTTTGAGGCATCGGCGATGTCATCTATGGTATCGAGAAGCGTGCCGTCCATATCGAAAATTACTGCTTTGTATTTCATTCGCTTATTGTGTAGGCTGATGCGGCTTTAATCAAGCCGGTTTTTTCCATCGGACCGTGAACAAAGACTTTTTCCCTGCTATACTTTATGAATAATACGAAAGGGGTTTACCGGGCACATGATGCTGAGGATAGAGGTTAAGGACATTCTTACAAACAGCAGCAGCTTCTATAATCTGTCGGAGGGAGAAATCCTTATGGGCAGAGATCCGCAAGCGCAGATATCCATTGGCAACAAATACATTTCCTCAAGGCACGCCACGATCATCCAGGAAAAGGACAGGCTATACATAAGGGATGAAAAGTCCTCCAACGGGTCGGAGTATTATTCCCATTACAAATGGCTTCCCGTCGGTTCGAAAAAAAGAGAAGTCAGCCTCCCCCTTCAGATCAAACTGGCCGAAGCTGTCGTCGTGACTGTTCAGTCGGGAGAATCTCAGATTGTCTCCCTCACCGAAGTGCAAAACGATTCAGCAATTATGGTTCTGGACATCTGCGGATCCACCAGGCAGTCGGTTTACGATGAACAGATCGCTTTCCATTTAAAGCAAAGGCTGAATACAATTGCCAAACCGATTCTGTACAGCGCCCCGGTTCTATTCTACAAAAATACGGGCGACGGATTTCTCGCGACTTTCGAAAAGTCGACCCAGGCGGCCAATTGCGCCATAAAAATCCTGAAAACACTTCAAAAGAGAAACAGCAGATCAAAAAACCCTCCCATTCAAGTCCGGATAGGCCTTCATAAGGGACAGACCTATGTAATCGACCCGGCTACCGAAGATATACACGGCATAGATATAAACATTACATTCAGAATTGAAGGTCTTAAAAAAAGTTCACTGCCCAAAAGCGGCGATCTGTATGAAGAAAGAGACCGGATTTTCGCTTCGCAGGCATTCTATGAAGATTATATGAAACATACCCGGAGAAAAAAGGATATCCTGATGCCCTGCGGACCGGCGAAGCTGAAGGGAATCCGTGAGAAAATCAGTATATACAAACTCAACTGGCAATAGGCAGAAGCCACGAAAACAGGGCGAAAACAACCAGCCCGGAAATGATGGAAGCCGCCAGCACCTTCTTCGGGAAAAGAAAACCCGCAATCGTAGCGGCGACTGCCGCCGGCAGATAGGCATTTCCCATTGAAATATCCCATTGTCCGTCAGGCAGTAGCACCGAAGGGATGATTATGGCTGTCAGAACGGCAGGCGGAACATAACGGAGGGCTCTCTCCAGGCTTTCGGGAAGGGTGAAACGGCCGGAAAAGGCGAGAAGAACATAGCGGACGGAAAAAGTGACTGCCATCATCCCGAGAATCATGAAAAGTTCCTGCATCGCGGTCATGGCTTCACCTCCCGGCTTTTTTTCATCGAGGCCATTTTTTCCATGGAGACTCCCGCGGCAATGCCGGCCACAGCGGCTAAAATCAGACCCAGTTTATAGGGGAGCTGCCAGCTGATAAGCGAAACGGCGGCGGAAGTGAGAACCGCCATAACCATGGGTTTGCTGCGGATGTAGGGAATGGTCATGCCGATAAATGTGACGACCATGGCCACATCGAGCCCCCAGGCTTCCGCATCGGGGATTCGGCTGCCCACGAGCAGTCCCATCAGCGTCCAGAATTGCCAGTTGAGATACATGGCCAGAGAGGATCCGAGCTGATAGTAGTGTTTAAAGGGAGAGACATCGCTGTTCCTCCACCGACCGGCGGCTACGGCGAATGTTTCATCGGTCAGAAAAAAGGCGAGAACAAAACGCCAGCGCTGATTGAGATTTTTCAGATCCGGAAGCAAAGCCGCGCTGTAAAGCATATGGCGGAGATTGACGACGAAGGTGGTCAGAATGATTATGGAGACGGGAGCGCCCGCTGCCACCAGTCCTACAGCGATAAACTGAGCCGATCCCGCGAAGACAATGGCGGACATGCCCAGAACCGCCGGTGTCGATAATCCGGCGGAAACAGCCAGGGCCCCGTAGATCAATCCGAAAGGGAACGCCCCCAGCAGAAGGGGAAAGGTGTCCCGCATGCCTGTAAAAAATTCTTTTCTGACCATAACGTACTTTATAGAATTTCTATGGATAGGTACAGAGCCTCTCTGTTTAATTTAGATTTAAAAGGTAAGCCGCCTCAATGGTCAGGTTTGTCAGATTTCTTTTCTCATCCTCCAGGGTCAGGACCGCAGCCTTCAGGTCCATCCGGCTATCCTCAAGGTCGGCGAGCGAGAGCCTTCCGTTTTCATAGAGCTGCTCGTTTTTCGCCACGGTCTGTTCGAGAAGAGAGATGCTCAGCTTCTGGAGTTCCACATTGGAACGGCTCAGTTCCATATCCAGATAAAGAGTCCTCACTTTGTCCTCGAGAGAGCGGGCGGACTTTTCCCTGTTTATCTCGGCGATCTCAATGGCCTCTTCAAGGCTTTGCATAGCGAGCCTTTCCGATGAACCGGGAAGATAACTGTCGAGAGGGATTTTCAGAGTGAGCCCCAGTGAAATGGTGTCCTTAAATAAATCGGGCTCGAATTCACCAGCATCATAAAAATCAGTGCTGATGTTATTATTCCAGTTGAGCGACGGCGTCAAAGTGGGCACGAAGGAAGTCTTTCCGGATTTTTCCAGACTGATTTTCGCCTTTTCGATCTGAAGGACCAGCAATTTCAGGTCGATATGCGATCGGACATCCATAAGGGCGGTCTCGAGATCGGGCAGTTCAATGGAATCGATGGTTCTGCCGGTGAGCGCCACCTCTGTCGATCTGTCCATTTCCAGATAGCTCTTGAAGGTCAGATAGCGCTTCTCCTGATCGGCTTTCGCCTTCTGAAGCTTCGGAACATCCCGCGCCGCCGAGAGTCTTGCCGACAGGAGATCGAGCTCCGACAGAAGCCCCTGATTGTATTTTTCCTCTGCCTGCTCGACCCGCGATGTGGTCAGTCGGAGGTTTTCCTCCTGGAGCGCGATCTGCTCCTCTCCCGCCAGGATCTGGTAGTAGAGAACGGTCAGGCTGTATTTGAGAGAACGGGTTTTCTCTTCGATCTGGAGACGGAGCAGCTCTTCGTCTATGGCCCTGCTTTTCGCCTCGAGACTTACCCCCGGAGCCAATGACCAGGAGAGTTTTAGAGCTCCGCTGACGGTCCAGTTCTTCTTCTCATCAAAATTAGTAACAGTGTCTTCATTCGTCAGGAGGCTGATCAATCCCGACGAACGGCTGATCCCCGCCTCGGCGCTTATGGAGGGACGCAGATATTCGCGGCTGCCAGATTTGCGGAGCGCCGCGCCCCATTGCAGATACAGCTTGTTGAGGTCGCTGTTGTTGATCTCCATGATATTCCAGGCCTCTTCCAGCGAGAGGATAAGCGGATCGGCCGGCAAAAAAGAAGCCATTGAGAAAATCAGAGTCAGCAGTAACAGTTTTCTATTGGTTGTTTTCATGATTCCTCTCTCTGTGGTGACGTGATTTTTTATTGCTGTGCGTCAGAACGATGAGCGACGGGACAGCGTATATGGCAAATAAAGTCGATACGAGAAGCCCTCCCGAGACGGCTATACCCAAGGGCTGAAGAATATTGGACCCCTCTCCCATTCCGATAGCCAGGGGCAGCATGCCGAAAATGGTCGTCAGCGTGGTTATGAGAATCGGCTGGAAGCGGATTCTGGCCGCATGGGATAGAGCCTCGCGGTAATCGGAAAACTCCAGTCTCGATTTCAGGTAGAAGTCGATGAGGATAATGGCGTTGTTCACCACTATGCCTCCCAGAAGAATCGTTCCCAGCAGCGAGTTGAGGTTCAATGTCGAATTGAAAATCCACAAACTGAAGATAACACCGACCAGTCCCAGCGGAATGGTGACAAGGATAACCAGCGGGATCCACAGGGAATCGAACTGGAAAGCCAGCAGAAGATAGATGAGAATGACAGAGATTCCCAGAGCCACGAAGAGTGAGCGGATTGATTTGTCCATCTCCATGCGGGGGTTGTCAAAGGTGTAACTGTATCCTTCGGGCAGAGTCAGGTTTTCGCTCAGAAATATTTCGGCCCGGGATTGGAGCTCCAGTCTCTCGGCATCGCTGATTCTCCGTCCGGCTATTCCGAAAAGACGGAATGCCGGCTCGCCGTTCTCACTGTATACCTGGGACACGCCGCTGCTTTTGGAGAAATTGAAGAAGTGTTTGAGAGGAATGAACTGCTGCTGCCAGGGAATAAGAAAATCCTCCAGTTTTTCCCTTGAATCGACCAGATCCGCCGGATAGGAAGCGGATACCTGGATATTCTCGACACCGTCTGTCAGCGAAATGGACGAAGTGCCGCTCAGGATTCTCCGGATCAGCGAAGTCAGCGATGATTCGGAAAGCCCGGTGAAACTGCCAACAGTCTCTTTCCGGGAAGTCAGATTCAGCTGATCGACAATAGAGGAAGAGGGCTGGGTGAAGACCATACGGAAAATCTCCTCCTCATTGAGAAGGGTCTGAATAGAGGTGAGCAGATCGACTTTCACAGCCGCATCGGGCCCGTAGAGGCTGAGCTGGAAATCATAACTTCTGGGCAGCGGCAGCTCCGCGGGGTTCCAGGTCATAATGTTGTAATACCAGTCTCCCTCGGAAACAAAAGCTTTCTGGAGCCTGGCCATGGCTTCCTCTGTATCATCGGAACTGCGGAGGTCGAGGAATGTCTGATTGAACCGGCCCATGAGATTGGTAAAGCGATCGAGCAGCAAATCCCCCAGAACGTCGTCTATCTTCGCATTCATCTCCGGAAGGATTTCCTCCATATAGACCTCCGGATCGGAGACCTCGGAGTTGCGGAAAAAGATGATGATCCTGTCTGATGTGGGGGTGGATATAATCTCCTTGGGGATCCGGGGAAAAACAGTGAGAACGGCTGTTACGAGAATCCCGAATGCTATTAAAAGGAATAAGGCGGCTCTGGCTTTTCGGGCCATCAGCCAGTCGAGGCTCCTGCCGTATAGGGAAATAAGCCCGTGAAAGAACTTCTTATCTCCTCTCTGCAGAAAACCAAGGACGCGGCTCTGCTTCTGATGCCCCATAAACACATAGAAGGCCAGAACGGGAACAACCGTCAGGGAAACCAGAAGAGAACCGAGAAGGGCGAAAACAACGGAACGGGCCTGATCTCCCAGTATGGCGTTTGTCAGCGGAGCGGTAAAAGAGATGGGAAGAAAAACAAGGACCGATGTGAGAGTCGAAGCGATAACCGGTGAGCGGACCTGCGCCACCGCATCGAGAACCACCTTCTTCCAGTGAAGAATGCGGTTGGCTCCGTCTCCGGCTTCAAGCCGGTGACGATGGATATTCTCCATGACAACTATGGTGGAGTCGACAATCATCCCTACGGCAAGAGCCAGCCCGCCGAGAGAAATCAGGTTGATCGTTCCCCCGAAAGCCCACATAAAAAGAAAACTGAAAATAATGCTGACCGGGAGTGAAATGGCGATCAACAGCGTATTCTTCCACTCTCCCAGAACCAGAAAAACGACCAGAATAGCCAGAAAGCCCCCGATAATGGCCGCCTGAATGACATTATCGATTGACTTCCGGATATATTTGGCAGGGTCGAGATAGAGAGCAGTCTGCGTGTCTTCGGGAATAAGCCCTCCGAGCCGCCCCTCTTCAATGATCTTTTCGATATCGCTGGTCAGCGCGTTGACATTTCCGCCCTCGACAGGAGTGGCGGTCAACTGAACGGCCGGAACCCCTTCGACGAGAAAAACACGGCTTGGAAGTGTATAACGTATATCCAGGTCGGCAATATCATCGAGGCTGATAAGGGAATCGCCGACTTCTTTGATTTCAAGCCTGGCCAGATTCTCGAGGCTTCTCTCTGTTCTTTCCAGACGGAGACTGTATCGCCCTTCGGGCGTACGGAGAGAACCGAGCGGCTGGGGAAGGAAACCGGACTGCAGGGCCGAATTCACATCGTTGATCGTGATGCCGTAGGAAAGCATTTTTTCCTGCCGGAGTGTCATTTCCACGACAAGGCGCTTGGTGTTATAGAACCCGATCTCCTCCAGGTCCCCCACTTTGAGAAGCCTCGGTTCCATATTGGTTTTAAGAATATTATAAAGCTCGTCTGAAGGTGTGGACGCCGAAGTCAGGCCCATTACGAGATATCCGGCGTTCTCCCCTTCGTAAAAACGGACCGAATAGGAATCGCGGATAACATCGGGAAGAGTCGCATTGATGGTCACCATCTGGCTTTCCACAGCCATATGGGCCTCCTCGCTCTCCACATTCCAGTCGAAAGTAAGGGTAAATCGGCTCGAATCGGTGGAATAGGTCGCTTCCATCAGATCCAGTCCGGAAAGAGCCATAAGGCTGCTCTCTATCCTGTCGGCATACTGCTCCTGAAAATCCACAGCGGAAATGCCGGGATGGCTGATGCTAACCGAAACCTGAGGCCTTCGCGTCTGGGGATACATGAGGACGGGCAACCTGAAGAGAACGAAAACGCCGGCTCCGATAAGAAGGAGGACAAGCAGAAAAAAACCTGTCGATTTATGGAAAAGGAAATTGAGCATCAGTTGCCTCCGGGAGCCGCATTCCCCGACATCGTGGCCTGTATCAATTCCCTGATGGACATATCAGGCTTCTCTTCTCCCGAAGGAGTCCGGATATAGCGGGTCCCCTCGGCTATTCCCTCTTTTATCTCTATATTCTCTTCAGAAATGTCTCCGGCAACAACGGCCTGTTTCCGGATAAGCCCCTGATCATCGATAATCCAGACATAAGCCTTCCCCTCTTCCCTGATTACGGCAGATGATTCAATAGCGATGCCCGATGCCTTTTCCACGGGAAGGTCGACAAAAAGAACCGTCCCCAGATAGAGGTCGCTGCTGCGGGGAAAGGAAATTGTCAGGGTAAAAAGTCCCGTATTGTAATCCGGTTCGGTTGAAAGCGATTCAATACGGCCTCTGAATGACTGCCCCTCGGGGGTCATCCCCTGGACAGGCAGAGCACCCAGCCTGCGGACCGCCGGGGCATCGCGATCACTCAGGCTAACCTTGAGAAGATAGGAACGGTCGTCGAGAACCGTAACAGCTTCCGCGCCTGATCTGACCGATTCGTTCTCATAAATATGGATCTGCGAAACGATACCGGAGATCCGCGATTCGAGAATGACCGGTCGATAACTTTCGCCTATGACATCGCGGCTGATCCTGGCGAGAGGAGATCCGGGAGAGACCCGGTCTCCCTGTTTCACAAGAATGGCATCGACATATCCTTCGACGCTGATGCTGTGGGTAATTTTCCTTAAAGGAGTCAAACGCCCGCCGACGGTGATGACGCGGTCCGTTCCGGCGGCTCCGGCAACGGCGATAATGCCGTTTGAATTGTTGCGACCCGGCCCGCCGAACTGGGCTGTCACTGGGGAAATGATGATGAGAAGAAAAAAAAGATTGAACAGTTTGAGGGAAATACGTCGGCCCATAGAAATCTCCTTGATTGGGGATTTCATTATACACATTTTCGACTGGAGGAAGCAGTAAAAAATCTATTCGTAGCGCAGAGCTTCGTGAGGGATAAGGGCCGCGGCACGGGTCGCCGGATAGAATCCGGAAAGAAGGCCGGTCAGCAATGAGAGCAGGACCGAAAAAGCCGCCGTTGCAGGATTGATGATAACCGGCCATTTGGCGAAATACCCGATAAGATAGGATGCGGCGAAAGACAGCCCCAGACCGAGAAGCCCCCCTCCTCCGCAGAGAATCAGGGTCTCAATCAGGAACTGGGAGCGGATATGCCATTCTTTGGCCCCTATAGCCTTGCGCAGACCGATCTCCCTGGTTCTCTCCTTCACGGAAACCAGCATGATGTTCATAATGCCGATAGCCGCCACCAGAAGGGCGATACCCGCCAGGACGGCGACCCCGATTGTCACCGTCCCGACGACCGTATTGATCATATCGAGCTGTTCTTTCATTCCGAAAATCATGAATTTATTAATGCGATCGTCCCATTTGCCATGGTTTCTCGCCAGTATGTTAAGAATTTCCTTCTTGGCTTTGGGAATCTCCTCGATGGAATTGGCCCGGCAGAGCACCGTATAGAAATCCCCCTCGTTGGCGAAAAGCCGTTCGAAAAGGGAAATGGGTACGACAATGGCATTGTTATAGCCGTCATCGGGATTGGAGATGGAAATGGTATCGGCTTTCTCCTTTCTTTTGAGAACGCCGATTATTTTGACAGGCGTGCCGAAGACGGACATATACTGCCCCACCGGATCGCTATCGGGAAAAAACTCTTCCTTTATAATCTGGCCGATTATGGCGACCTTGCTCTGGCCCGTTACCTCTTCATCCATGATAATCCGTCCGGACTCCAGTTCGAACTCGACGAAGTCTATATAATTGCTGTTGGTTCCGGTTACCGAAAGGCGCTTTTCCACATCGCCGACTTTTATAATGGAGCTCATATTGGAGATCGGCGCAATGCTCCGGATATGTTTCCCCAGATTCTCCAGATCCTTCAAGTCGCGGTCAGTCATCCCTTCGATATCAAAGGCCCGGTTGTAACTCCAGTCCTGCCAGTTGGGCATGATCTGCAGCGTCGTCGGAGACAAACCTTCGAACTCTTTCATGATTATGGATTTTCCGCCCTCGCCCGCCGCCAGAACGGTAATGACGGAAGCTATACCGATAACGATTCCCAGCAGAGTGAGAAGCGTCCGGGATTTATTGGCGGTTATGGCAAATATGGCTTCGGCAAAAAGGGTTTTAAACATAGTATTTCCTCTAAACCTCCGACCTCAGAGCCTCAATCGGCATCAGTTTGGAAGCTTTATAGGAGGGATATATCCCGAAAATCAGTCCGATGGAAGTGGAGATAAAAAGAGCTCCCAGAACAATGGACAGACTGATCATGAATTTCCACTCCAGTATGGCACAGGCTACCGCCGCAAGGGTGGCTCCGAAAATGATTCCCGTCCCGCCGCCTATGAGGCAGAGGGCTATGGATTCTATGACGAATTGAACGAGAATATCCCGGGATGTCGCCCCTATGGCCATACGGATACCGATTTCCCTTGTTCGTTCCGTTACGGCGACCAGCATGATATTCATGATGCCCAGTCCGCCGACGACTATGGAAATAACGGCGATGACCAGAACCAGAACGGAGATGATGTTGAGAATTTTATCCACCATCCCCACATAGGTATCGAGCCGTTCTATCTGAAAACGCTCTTCGCCGCGCAGTTTTCCGTATTTTGTATTCAGGTAATGAGTGATCCTCTCCTGGGCCAGATTGACATTATCCAGGACATCGAACTTCATAATCAGAAACCAGTATTTGATATCCCTGCCGTCCCAGATTCTGGTGGCTACATAATCCTGGGAAACGAAAATGGTGTTATTGTCCGATCCGTCGCTGATAAACCCCTGCCCCATTCGCTCGGTAATACCGATCACTTTGAAATTTCTGTCGTTGATGGTGACCATTTTCCCCAGGGGGTCCTCGTCCTCGAAAAGCGTGGCGGCGATATCGGGCCTGAGGATGCAGACAGCCCGTTTATTCTGAATATCATCATCCATAAAGAGCCGGCCCTGCTCCATATTGACGGAAAACATATCGAAATGGGCCGGTTCGACACCCATAACAGTGGTCTGAGTTGTGTTTCCCTTATAGGAGACGGTGTAATTGGCATCAAAAATGGATTCGATGCTGATCATTCCGGGCAAGGCGGATTCAAAATAGGTTTTGTCCCTTTCAGACATGTATGTCCGCGGTTCATAGGAGGCGTAGGCACGCCAGTTTGTCTGAACCCAGAGCAGAGTGGAGCCGTAGCGACCCATTTCCGAATTGACCGAATCGCGGAAGGCGAGACCGACGACGGAAATGGCGATCAGACAGCCCACGCCGAAATTGATGCCGAGCATGGTGAGAAAACTTCTGACTTTGTTGCCCCGGATAACTTCAAGGGACTGGCGAAGGCCTTCGGTGATATTCACTGGATTCCCTACTCGTGCTTGGAGATGGCGTCGGAGAGATTATCGTGATCCAGATCCGCCACGGAATTGAACTCGGCTTCGGCATCGCGGGACTTTTTAACCCTTTCGTCGCCGATGATCTTTCCGTCTTTCAAATGAATGATCCTCTGAGCGTGCAGAGCGATATCCATTTCATGGGTGACCATAACGATGGTTGCCCCCTCGCGGTGTAGTCTTTGAAAAAGCGCCATGATGGCCAGACCGGTTCGCGAATCGAGGTTTCCCGTCGGTTCATCTGCAAAAAGAATGCTGGGATCATTAACCAGAGCGCGTGCGATGGCCACCCTCTGCCGCTGCCCCCCCGACATTTCATTGGGCTTGTGTTTCGCCCGGTCCGAGAGTTCAACTTTTTCCAGAGCCAGAGCGGTTTTCCTCTTTCGCTCGTTATCATTGTTACCGGCATAGATAAGAGGCAGCTCCACATTGCGATGGGCAGTCATCCTGGGAAGAAGATTGAATGTCTGGAAGACAAACCCCACTTTTTTATTTCGGATATCCGCCAGTTCCCGGCTGGAAAGGGCGGAAACGTCACTGCCGTCCAGCGTATAGGATCCTTCGCTGGGCCGGTCCAGACAGCCGATGATATTCATCAGCGTAGACTTTCCCGATCCGCTGGCTCCCATAATGCAGACGAACTCGTGCTCGCCTATCTCGAGATCGATGCCGTCGAGGGCTTTCACCTCGATTTCCCCCATCTGATATATTTTGCGTATTCCCTTAAGACTGATCATTATCCCCGGACCTTTCCACTTCATCGCCTTCGACGATACCCGCCCTGTCGGAGCTGATGATAAAATCCCCTTCGGAGAGCCCGTCAGTCACTTCAACAGTTTCAATGCCCAGAATTCCGGTTTCAATCTCCTGTTTCTTCACCAGAAAGCGGTTATCGTCATACTGATCCTGCTCCAGAAGGAAAACATATTTGCCGTCATCCTCGATAAAATAGGATTCAACAGGTATGGCCGGACGTTCCGTTCTGTTTTCCACTGTTATGAAAATGGAACAGCTGGCGCCTATTCTGGCCACGTCGCCGGGGTTCTCCAGAATGTCGACCTCTATGGAGCAGACCCGGGAATCGCCAATCTTCTGTATGATCGGGGCGATATAGGAAACCCGGCCCTTCAGCTCGGTTCCGATAAAGGAATCCGATTCGATTTTTACATCCTGGCCGACCGAAAGATAGGAGAGATCCACTTCATCGATATTGGCAGCGACTTTCAAAGCCCCCGAATTATGGACCGAAGCGATCAGCATGCCGGGAGAAACCAC
Source organism: Spirochaeta isovalerica (assembly GCF_014207565.1). Lineage (NCBI taxonomy): Bacteria > Pseudomonadati > Spirochaetota > Spirochaetia > Spirochaetales > Spirochaetaceae > Spirochaeta > Spirochaeta isovalerica. Next base: position 57,996 of record NZ_JACHGJ010000005.1, read on the forward strand.
ATCCCCTTCTTCGACAGGAAGGGCGGTAATGATACCGTCTATGGATGCGCGGAAGATAAAATCCTCCATATCCGATTCATGGGACCGGAGATTGAGAAGAGCCTGCTTCACTTCGGACGATTCTTCGACGATCTGATCGTCGGTCCGGGAATCGGGACTGCCCTCTTCGGGATCCCGGCCCTCCCGGAACCGGAGCTGCTGCATGGCCGAGGTGAGATTGTCGTAAGCGATATGGAAAGCGTCGCGTTTGGCCTGAAGCTCCACTTCGCTGGCGAATTCCTTTTTCCTCAGATCTTCCGATCTCAGATAATCCCGTTCCGCCTGTTCGTAAGCAGTGGAAGCCTGCATATAGGCGGATCGCAGGGAAAGCAGTTCCTTCCGGACCATGATTCTCGTCGATTCCAGTGTCGATACGAGGTTTTCCCGTCTTAGCTCCATATCCGATGTGTCCAGACTGACGACCACATCTCCGGCCAGCACGTACTCGCCTTCTTCATGATGGATGGATTTGACTTTGCCGCTGACCGTACTGATCAGACGGTTGCTTTCGCGGGACCGGATTTCACCGTTCGACGAAACTTCCCTGCGAAAATCCTCAAGCCCGACTGCGTATACATCAACTTTCTTCAGTCTGGTCCGGTTACGGCCTACAACGCCTGCGACGACCGATAGAACAATAACTGCGATAATGACGATATAGACTATTTTCTTTTTCATATTCAATTCCGTTCAGACAAATCTCAACCGATCAGCGTAAATGCGAGCGCTATGCCGATTGAAATGACAGCCATAATGACAGTTACGGCCAGGGCTTTATTTTTCTCGAGAGCCAGAGCCCCTTTCAATCCGGCATAGAGGAAGAGGTAATAGATCCAGTTGAAAATATCGGTAACATAATCGAGAAGGAAGTAGACCTGTCTTCCCATCGATACGGGATCGAAGAGGGCCGCCAGGCTGACGGGAGACTGAAGGGCCATCTGGAGATCTCCCGTTGTGTTGACCCTCGCCAGGGCTCTCTGCCAGTCGCCGCTCAAGGTTATCCCCATCTTCAAAAGAGCCTGCACCATACTGACGATAGAAGCAAAGAGGATGATTTTCAGAACAAGCGAGTATTTCACGGCTTCTTTTTTAAACCCGCCGGATAGCAGTTTGAGAATAAGCGCCGATACAAGCGTTATTACGATATAGCTGACGAGCCCGCCGCCGATTGTCGATACGATAGTGATGTTCCGGACCATGGGGGACTTCATCTGTTCAGCCATAGCCGTCATCTGCTCATCACTCAGTTCCGTTCCCCTGTCGGCAAGAGCGGCCTGCTGGACCCGTGCCATGGCCTCTCCGTAGACATCGCTGGTCTGCATGGGAATCATTAAGAGAACAGAAAAGAGAAACAGGATTATTATAGTTAAAAAAGGAAGAAACAATTTTGTATCATTGTTCAGCTTTTTATATCCTTCGAAGGGATTGGCAATAATTTCTTTCCAGAGAATGAAAGTGTTTTTCATACAAAAACTCCTTTTTAATACACCATTTATCTAATACTACTATAAAAGCAAGTCTAATCAATAGAATTTTATATTTTAATAATTAACATTTTGTTTATAAGTTCCAGAAAGAAAAGCGCCCCTTCCAGTTCGGGATAAATGGAATGAAGCCCCTTTATAATAATCGTCCCCTTCGTTCCCCTCGGGCCACCGAGGATCTTTTCCGCCAGACAAAGGTTGTAGTAGGGACATTCTTTCAGGTTCTCCCGGACTCTGGTTTCCTTGAGAACTTTATTTATCCTCTTTATCAGCTGACGGCTTTCGCTCCGGCTTTTCACCGAATCGAGAAAGCTGAGCTTTCTGTCTTCCTCTTTCTGCCGTATTCTGATTTTTTCAATCATTTCGTTTACCGAATACTGATGGATTTTTTCAAGACGGAAAATTACGGCGCAGCACTCGATAAGACTGTAGAGAAGGTCCCCTTTATTATGGCGCATGGAAGGGGGCAGTATCGACCTGACCCTCATCTCTACAGGGTGGTTTTCCTCATCGGATTCATGAAGGTAGGGAGTCAGCAGCGCAACGACCTGGGGATCCGTCAGCAGATCGGTAAATCGTTTTTCCGCTTTACTGTCGGGCGTTATGAAATACACGACCCCTTTGAGAGCCCCGAATGTTTTTAGAGTATCCAGGTATCCGAGTTCCCTGAAACGATCGAGAAACTCGCGGTTGAAGTCCAGAACTCCCCCCATATTGATAGAGTTCTTTATATAAACGGTATCGGTCCCTTCTATATTCGGCCGCTTGTTGACTCCCATTCCGGAAATATCGATCGTTATGATTTTTCTATAGCCGCGGGCCCTGGCCAGACGGTAGGGAATATTATCGTAAACGCCGCCGTCAATGTATTTTTTACCTCTTATAACAGGATTGTGGAAACCGGGAAAAGCCGAACTGGCCATAAGGTAATCAACAAGCGTTCCCGGCTCCATCTCCTCGACAAAAACTTCTTTGGCTTTCAGTTCGGAAATATTGAAGGTCACGACGCCCAGATCTTTCCCTCCGGTCCGGATTTTTTCCTCATCGATGGAGCTGTCGAGCAGCTTTCTGAGCGGCGTCGTATCGAGGCCGCCCCCGTGAATGGCATCGCGGTAAAACTCTCTCATGGAAGGTATGTTCTTAAGATTCATTTTCAGCTCGCCGTTTTCCGTCAGTTCTTCGGGAATTTTAATGAGAAAATCAACCGTGATGTTATCACCGATAAAATAGAGATCCTCTTCGTTTCCCTGAGCCAGAAAACCGGCGATTATGGCGCCGATCGAGTTTCCGATAAAGGCTTCGACCTCGACTCCCAGCTCACGGAGAGCTCTCCAGGCACCGATATGATAAATCCCTTTCGCTCCGCCGCCACTGAGCACAAGGCACCAGGGCTCTTCTTTTTTTCCGAACCAATTCATACAGCACAAAGCCTCCGGAAAAATTATAGCCGAGTGTAATGCAAAAAAAAAGAGCGGCTGTGAAAACTTCACAGACCGCTCTTCACGGGAAAATTATGGTTTCATGCAATGTAAATTAGGACTATCTAACAAGATTAATATAACCACATCATTTTCTATTGTCAACAATTTTTGTGAATTTTATTTAAATCTGATAATCGGGGATGTATCCGTTCTTTTTCAAAAGGTAATCTTCTTTCAGCTTTTCGAAATCGACACTGTCGATAATAGAGGAAATGGCATCGCCGACGCTCCGCCAGACCGGAGCGAAAATGCAAGTCGACAGCTCGTTGCATGGAGACGGAGCCTCGCAGTCGATACAGGAGATGGGATACACTGAACCTTCAATATATCGGACAACCTCTCCGAGTGTTATTTCTCTGGGAGGACGGGCCAGAGCGTAACCACCCCTGGCTCCTTTGCGGCTCACCAGAAAACCGCCCCGTTTCAAATTAAGCAGGATCTGCTCCAGAAATTTCCGGGGGATATCCTGCCTGTTGGCGATATCCTCGATATGAATCAGCTTGTCGGGGTAATGACAGGCCAGTTCGAGAATAACTTTGAGGGAATAATCGCCTTTATATGTAATTTTCACATTAAAATCCTTTCGAAATTTACTTAAAATATATAGTTTTTATTCATAAAGTGCCAGAAGTCCCCTTATAATAAGTTTATAATGAAAATATCTCAAAGGATTCTGATTCTTATCGTTTTAAATATCGCAACTCTTCTCGGAATGGCCGGCAGCATCTTTTTCCTGGGAGAAACAGAACAGGAATACTACGAACAGGCCGACATTCTCATTTCCATGAAAAGCCTTTTTATAGAAAAGCAGTATATGGAGAAAATGATTCTCAATGATATTCCCATTTTCGGCGACCGGCAGAAGCTTGACAGTATGCTGGATCGCTACTCTTTGCAGATAAACAGGTCTCTACTGGACAGCAACAGCTCTCTCTACGACAGGTTTGACAGCCTCAGGCAGAGACGGGATGAACTGACGGAGATGGTACTTAATCTGCATAGCAGGCAAAGGGATTTTCTGAGGATAATTACAGCTGACGGAAAGAGGATCGAGGAGATGACCGGGAAACTACAGGAACAACCGGTTCTGCAATTATCTGAATTCCTCACGTTTCTTTCACAGGAAAATAAAATCAGTTTTTCCGATCCCGAAGTGATGGAATCCTATGGAGAAAGTCTTTCCAACCTGGTTCAGGATCTTCCTGACAGTCTGAAAAGAGAAGCCGGAGATCTTCTGGAAAAGATTAAGGAGATGGAAAACTTTCTTCTGGTAAACGGGGAAAAGGAGAAAAACCTCGCAATAGAGCTCTATGAAACAGATGATGCCCTTCTTCTGCTTGTGGACAATATTGTCAATGAACTGCATAACAAAATAGCCATCAGGGAAGATCAGGAACAATTTGCCATCTTCAGCGGCATCCTCTTTATCATGCTCATATCCATTTGGGCGACAGCTTTTCTGGGCAGATCGATCAGCCGCCCCATCGAGGAGCTGCGGTCCTATGTACACTCTATTGATCTTTCCGATATCAAATTAAAACCGGACAGAAAGAAGCTGGACGGTATAAACGCGCGCCATAACCTTGAAATCGCCCAGCTCGCCGAATCCTATGCCACTCTTGAAGAGGCTCTTTTCGATAAAATGTCGGAACTGGAAGAGAGAAGCGAATCGCTGACAAATGAACTGAAGGAACGAAAAAAAACAGAGCGGAAACTGAAGCAGACGGAAAATTACCTGAACAATATAATCCAGTCGCTGAACAGTCTGATAATAACGGCCGATTCCGGGGGCAGACTGATTCACTGGAACAAACAGGCAGAGGATCTATCCGAGGAAGACGACTCAGAACTCTTTAACCGCTTCCCCTTCCTCCTGACGTTCAAAGAGCCGATATCCGAAGTAATGGAAACAGGCAGAACATGGTCGGACAATGCCGTGAAAATAGAGCCATTACCGGACCGGTATTTCAACATCCATCTGACCCCTCTGGAAGGCAGGAAGTCGGGAATCGTTATCCGCCTCGATGATATTACCCAGATAAGAAACATTGAAAACCAGCTCCTGGAAACCCAGAAATGGGAAACCCTGGGTGTCCTGACGAGCGGCTTCGCTCACGACTTCAACAATGTTCTGACCGGAATCGTCACCTCCTCATCCATACTTATCCATTTGGCGGAACGCAACTATCCGGAACTGGATAAGACATTTACCGACTGTCTGAGCATAATAGACCGGTCGGGCAACAGGGCGGCGGCCATGGTTCAGCAGTTGCTCAGTCTCTCGCGGACCAATGAACTGAATTTCACATCCATCGATTTGAGAAATTCTCTGGAGGACGTGAAGGCCATTTGCGGCAATTCCTTTGACAAATCAGTCAAATTCATTCTCGACCTGCCCCGGGAAAATATCCGCGTCCAGGCTGACAACGCCCAGCTTGAACAGATATTTCTCAATCTCTGCATTAACTCCTATCACGCCATGACGGAAATGCGCGATAAAAAAGAGAAGAACGGCGGCGAATTGAAAATTACCCTTTATACGAAAACCATAGACCGTTATTCCGGCGAGGATGAAAAGGGATATGCCCAGGGACAATACGCTGCGGTTGCCATCAGCGATACCGGCGTCGGGATACCTGCGGAAAAAAAGAAGAAGATCTTCGATCCCTTTTTCACCACGAAAGACAAAAGCAAGGGAACGGGGCTGGGGCTGACAATGGTTCAGCATATAGTCAATCAGCATAAAGGCTTTATCGAGCTCTACTCCGAACCGGGGCGGGGAACGGTTATCACCGTGTATCTGCCTCTGGCCTCAGCGATGATCGAAGAGGAACAGAAAGCGCCGGAAGAGCGGATACTGGTCAAGGGAGAAGGATCGGTTCTGGTTATTGATGATGAAGAAGTTCTGCGGGTTCTGACCGAATCCATCCTGAAGGAATGCGGTTACGATGTCATGGTTGCGGAGGACGGTTTCAAAGGAGTGGATCTGTACAGAAAGAACGGCGGAGCCTTCGACCTTGTTATCCTCGACATGTCGATGCCCGGCATTTCGGGCAAGGAAACTTTTATAGAGCTGAAACAGATTAATCCCGAGGTCAGGATTCTACTGGCTTCCGGATTTATTAAAGATGACAGGATACAGGATCTGATGAATCTGGGACTGGAGGATTTTATTCAGAAACCTTTCGATTTTATAGAACTCTCCGAGAAAGTAGCGCGGATTCTCAAAGGCTGAGATTGGTTAAAAGAGGAACAGCAGGGTGGTTCCCCCGACAGCCAGAACCGTGCCCAGAATCGCGCCGGCGGAAACCTTTTTCCGGAAAACAAAAATATCCACCGGTAGAAGAAGCACGGGGCTTACCTGCATCAGAGTTGTGATTATCCCCACCGGCGCCCAGTTCAGTGCGTAGAGGCTGAGAATGATCCCGAGAACCGGCCCCACGACAACAGCGAAGAGAAGAAGTAAAAAGTTACCTATCGAACGGAATGCGGCGAAATCGCTTCTCACCTTCTTCCGGATAAGAGAATAGATGAAAAGCCCGGCCAGGCCGGCGATTATGCGGATAAAGTTCGTCGAAACGGGATGGACACCCTCCATCATTCCCATCTTTGCGAAAATGAGTCCGATCGCTTGGGTCAGCGCCCCGAGGAGGGCGTACAAAACGCCGCGTACGCTATGGCCGTGTCCCTGGTTCTTTCCGTCCTTCTCTTCGAGAATAACCCATATGACTCCCCCCAGAATGATGAGGATGCCGGCTGTTTTAACAAGAGAGAGCGTCTCTCCGAGAAAAATCCAAGAAAAAACGAGACTGAATACAGGACTGGTGGTCATGATGACGAGAGCTTCCCGCGGGCCGATCTCCACAAAAGCCCTGAACAGGAACAGATCGGCAACGAAAAAGCCGAAAAATCCCGATGCGAGAATCAGGATTAGCGGCTGCACAGGAAGACTAAAGGGCGACAATTGCCCCGTAAAAAGATAATTTACCAGCAGCATGACCGGAACAGCCAGCCAGAGACGAATGTGGGTGACCGCATCGGATCCGGTTTTCCTGCCCAGATGAGAATATATTAGTGAATTCTGAGCCCAGCAGAGGGCGGTCAATAAGGCGAAAATCTGCCCCAGTATCATTTGCATGGATTGAATATGCCTTATGAAGGATAAAAATGCAACTTTTTAATTTTTAGAAAAAAAATTAATGGTAGGGCGGAGTACTTCAGTATATATTTATAACAGCCGATGTTCACATTCCTGCTCTACTATAAAAAGGCGTATAAATTACTAAGAGATATCTGTTGTTAGCGGGTTTTCATTTTTACATTATTTATGATTCTTTTCCCCGTTTTGTGAGTAATATGTCGCTTCCGGAGTTATACTTATAAAAGACACACAATATTTTTCAGCAAAATATCACTTTCTTTTTCAAGGGTATTCATATGAAAAATAAAACCGCCGGAATAGCCCTTGCGCTATTCCTTTTTTTCCTCTCATCGGCTGCTTTCGCACAGATCAATGAAAACACGAGCATACAGATTTTTCCCCAGTTCAATCTCGGCCTGCCCGGGGGCAGAATGGGCGACCTGGGTGCGACGATAGGAGGGGGCGCGGACCTGAAGATTCAGCACCTTTTCGACTCGCTGCCCTTTCTCTACCTGGAAGGGGATGTGACGGCGGGGGTTCTCCCTTACCCCGGGAACAATCTGGTCATGCTGACTGCGGGCATGGGAGTCGGCGTAAACCTGAAGCTTTTGAACCGCATGAGCCTCGATGTCGGGGCACAGGGCGGATGGTATCTGGGACTGGTTTCCGGAGAGGAGGGAGTCTTTTCCAACCCCTGGTTCGGAGGAAACGTAAACGTCCTTTTCGATATGACCCCGAACCTCACTTTGACAGCGGGAGCCGGCTACAAATATTTTATTTATCCCGACCAGATGCTCCACCACGGTTTGAGTTTCCAGATCGGCACGGTGTTCCGCCTGGGCTCGAAAGACAACCGTTCGGAACTGGAAATGGAATCGATCGAGATCGATCCTCTCTTCCCCATCCTCTATGAATACTACAGCGACAACGCCTTCGGAAAACTGATTATTAAAAACACGGAGCGGAATACCATTGAGGATCTGAAAGTATCTTTTTATGTGGATCAGTATATGGAGCAACCGGAAGTCTGCGCGACTGTGCCACTTTTAAAAAGAGGAGAAACGGCCGAAGTCGATCTTAAAGCGATTTTTACGACCGGACTGCTGGATCTGACCGATACCTCTAAAGTGTCCACTGAAATCCAGGTCAGCTACAATCTTCTGGGGCGGAAGATTTCCTACTCGACCCCACAGACCATCCGGGTTCTGGGACGGAACTCCCTGACCTGGGACGATGACCGCAAAGCCGCCTCATTCGTTTCGGCAAAGGACCCGACCGTGCAGCTCTTCGCCCGGAATACGGCGGGAGTCATCAGAGAGCTGGACCAGAGCGCCATAAATCTGAATCTGAGGATTGCCCTGGGGATTTTCGAAACCCTGGAGCTTTACGGAATGAACTATGTAATCGACCCGGCATCCTCCTATATCGAAATGTCGGAAAACTCCGATGCTGTGGACTTTGTCCAGTTTCCCTCCCAGACTCTGACATTCCGCGCGGGCGATTGCGACGACCTTTCCGTTCTGGCTACTTCTCTGCTTGAATCGGTCGGCATTGAAACAGCCTTTATCACCGTACCCGGACATATTTATATGGCCTTCTCCCTGGGCATAACCAAAGAGGAAGCCAGGAGGACCTTTACGAATCTCGATGAATTCGTTTTCCACGACGACAAAACCTGGATTCCCGTGGAAATAACCCTTCTGTCGGAAGGCTTTCTCGAAGCCTGGAAATACGGTGCCAGGGAATGGCGTGAATACGACGGACTGGGGCGCGCCCAGTTCTATCCCGTCCATGATGCCTGGACCAAATACAAAGCGGCGACCGTTCCCGGAGGAGCCCTGCCGCTCCTGTTCCCCTCCCAGGAGAACATGATCAGCAACTACAACGAAAGCCTTGATATCTTTATCGAAAGGGAACTGGAACCTCATGTGGCGGAATTCAGTGAAAAACTCCAGCGCCGCGATACGGCCAGACTGCGCAACAGTTTCGGCGTCGTCTACGCCAAATACGGAAAATACGACAAAGCGGAGGAGCAGTTCAACCGCGCCCTCCGGATGGAACCGGATTTCGCTCCCGCCATGATCAATATGGGAAACATTCTCTTCCTGCAGAAAGAAATGGATGCCGCATTGAATATGTATAACAAAGCAGACGCACTTAAACCGGATACGCCGACGATTATCGCCGCCATTGCCAAAACCCGGTACGAAATGGAGCAGTACGATCAGGTTAAGAACCTCTATCAGGATCTTCAGAACAAAGCTCCCGACCTGGCCGCCCAGTACGCCTACCTGAACAACGAGATATCGGTTATCGGCAGAGCTTCGGCGGCGCGGGCCAACGTGGTCACAGACTGGGAAGTGGACGAGGAAAACGAGGAGTAAAGGAGAGAAGAGGATGAGCAGAAGAAAACTTTTAATCAAAATGAAATTACCCTTACTGGTCCTTCTGGTCGTCCTTTTCGGATGCTCCAGTCCATTGATGGAGACGATTGAGGAGGAGGTTGAGATTGTTGTAACTCCTCCTTCGATTTCTACTTTGTATCCTGAGTCGGGAGCGACAGGGGTTGCGATTGATATTGATAATATTGTTATTACTTTCAATAAAAGCATAGCCGAGTCGAGCGTGAGCAGTACGACGATTGTTGTTACCAATGAAGAAGGTTCTGTTGTAAACGGTTCGTTCACAGTTTCGGGGGAAACAGTAAACTTCAATCCGAGCAATAATCTAAGTTATAAAACAGTCTATTCCGTATACATAAGCGACAATCTTCTCGATGTAAATGATAACAGCATAGAAGCTGATTTTTCCTGGTCTTTTACTACGGCCGATGCCCCCTCGTCCATAAAACCTCAGATAAAATCTCTTGATATAGACAGCGGGAGAGGTTTTACAAATTCTGCAGATGTATCGATTAATATATTTGCGACAGATTATAACGGCGATACGGACAACCTTAATTTCAGGTATAGAAAATCCGGTGATACTGATTGGAGTTCCTGGACAGCTTTGACTAATGGATCAGGTTCAGCTCCTATAACTCTTGATATAACACCGGGAGTAACAGAGTCATTCTCATACGAGACTGAAGTTATCGATGCATCGTCTGTTAAGTCACAAGTAACATCATGTGATATAACCTATGAAATCCAGCCGCCGACACCCTTGGATTTTAACTGGGATGATCTGTCATATTTTCCTTACAATGGAACATTACTTCAAATAACATTTGATGAGGCTCTGGCTCCTGAAAGCATAACAGACACTGATTTCATTCTTGAAAAAGTATCCGATTCCTCTCTGGTACCAGGCACAATAGGTCTGAAATCTGTTGGAGATGAACCTGACAGAATTCTCGAGCTCTGGGATCTTGAACTTGAGCCGAATACGGCATACAGGGTTATTCTTCAGCCGACGGTTTCAGACTTGGCCGGGAATCAGCTGGGAGGAGATGAAAATGTCTGGATTTTCAATACCGGAGATTCAATCGATACAGACCCTCCAGACGGCCCCGTTTCCCTTGTAGATGAGGTTTATGGGAAAGTGGTGCCTTTGCCGACCGGAACAATAGCCAAAGGAACGGATGAAGAGATTCGATTAGACTTTTCCCAGATTACAGATGATTTCAGCACTATAGTTAAAATGAAAATCTGGGGAAGCAGCAGTAATGCCGGAATTACAAACGGCCAAACCGAAGAAGAACCGGCTGATGCGGATGCAGAAACATTTGCCTTGACAAAAGACTGGCTTATGGAAGCCGGAGACGGGGAAAAATACCTGAAAGTAAAATTCAGAGACTCGGCATTGAACTGGTCAGACGAAAAAATCGTGAAAATCATCCTCGATACAAAAGGCCCGGATGATTTATCAAGTCCCATTGTCTTAATTGAAAACGGTTTGAGCTATACAAACAGGGAAGACAGAATCATCAATTTGAATTTGTCATCAGTAGATCCAAGCGGCATTTACAAAATGAAGCTTTCGACAACTAATGGCGAGCTGGATGCACTAGCGCTTCCAGTTCGGGGTGATTATCCCGATGATACTGCCTACCAGAATGCCCTGGATGAGTTCGATGACTGGAACAATAATTTTTCACTGCAATTACCCGACACAGACGGCCCTTATACCATTTACGTGAAGACTTGGGACTATCTGGAACAGGGATCTTCAGTTGGCAGCTCCAGCACAATTACTCTTGATAGAGAGAGTCCGACCATAACTTATCCCGGTCTCCCCTTTCTACTGAATACATCCCTTCAGATGCAAAATGGAACGGACTACAGCATTACTGACAATACGGCAATTACAGATTATCAGTGGTCAATGATCAGCGGCCCCGGAAGCGTCTACTTCAACGCGGAAGTAGATGGAGAGGATTCAGATGATGGAGCTGATATTGCATCTCCTTACATTTGGGCCGATACAGACGGCGACTATTTCATTCAATTAACAGTTACGGATAGTGCAGAAAATATAGGAACACACGATCCGATTCCACTCTTATGGGATACAACACCTCCAGCTGATATTGCAGATCTGGCGGTTCAGGGAAACAATCCGGAATTTACAAATTCCGCTCAACCGGAATGGACCTGGAGCGCTTCTACCGGTGCAGATTTCTACAGGGTGAGCTTTGACGGTTTCAGTACTTATACGGATGTTCAGCAAACGTTCTACAGCCCGAACACAGCATTGGCGGAAGGTTCGCACACTCTTTCAGTAATAGCTTATGATTATTCCGGAAACTCTTCAGCCCCGGCATCCCGGGATATTAAAGTAGATACTATTGCTCCGGCAATTAATATTTCAACCTTTCAATATATCGCTAACTTTGATAATCAGGAAATTACGATTGATTTCAACGGTGGCGATGGTTCAATCTCAGAATCGGGAAGTGGATTAGCTTCAACTGTCTGGTCAAAAGGTTCCGGTCCGGGAACGCTCAGTTTTACTAACCCGACAGAGAAAGTTACAAATGTAAGCGCAAATATCGATGGTGATTATGTTATAAACCTATCTGCCTTTGATGTCGCAGGAAACTTTTCAACAGTACAGCTTCCTCTACTTCGGGATATAGTAGCTCCAGCCGCACCTGACCTTACAGGCCCGACCCTTACCCCTAGCGTCAGGCCGAACTGGTTCTGGTCCACAGGAGGCGGCGGTATGGGCGTTTACCAATGGAACCTCGATACTGATGCCGATCCGGACTGGTCAGCCGAAACAGACGATACGACATTCAGCCCTTCAGATGATCTTCTCGGAACACCTCCGGGGATCGATCATACTCTTTCTGTAAGAGAAAGGGATATTGCCGGTAACTGGTCGGCACCTTCCGATTGGACCGTTGAAGTAGATACGAGCGCCAAAACTCCTCCGGAAATTGCCATAAATGATGCATATCCGACAATTAGAAATGTCACCGAAATAACGTGGAATGCCGTCTCGGGTCTCGGCGGAGCCGGAAAGCAGTACCGGTACAGAATCGATGGAGAAGCATGGCACACGGTTGCCAGCCCTCTGTCAACATCCCCGATCACTCCGACAGTATTGGAGAAATTCGACGGTCTCATGGACGGGAATCATACTCTGGAAATTCAGGAATATATCGATGATCCCACAGAATGGCAGGAAGATAAAACAGGAACCCATACTATAACTGTAGATATTACCCCTCCCTCAAAACCGAACCTATGGGGAACGGGTAACGTTACTGTTGACGATGACAGAACGGCAACAAACGACACAACTCCCACTTGGACATGGTCCTCCGGAGGAGGTGGAGGAATCGGCAAATACAAATACAGATTTAACAGTACAAACCCGGATAATGATGTAAATACAACTGGATTGAACCACACTGAATCATTAACTGACGGGACATATTATCTCTATGTATCTGAAAGAGATCAGGCAGGCAACTGGTCGGATGAAGCATACCATGAAATTACTGTCGATACTATTAGACCTCGAATAACTGATGTCTTAATAACAGGTCCGACTCACCCCGATGACAGCGATTACACCTATACAAACAGTACTTATGTAGATGTACAGATTACTGGTGACATTAATGGTTATGGCGGGACAAATGTCGGTCCGGTAAAAATACGTTACTACGATTACAATCCTTCCGGCTGGAAAATCTCCGGAACCTTTTTTACGGGATCTTCGACAACAATCAATACGACTCTAGCCTCTACAAACGGGACCAAAACTATTTATGCTGAGTTATATGATGAAGCAGGTAATTATTCGGGATATATAAATGATTCGATTATACTTGATACGATAGCTCCATCGGGAACATTTTACATAAATAATAACGATACGGCCACGCCATCACTTTCATTTAAAATGACTCTTAATTATACGGACAACCTTACAGGTACTGCTGATCTGGAAGTTAGAACAGCCAGTGTATATAATGGTTCCTGGAACAGCTATAGAACATATGCTTCTACTATGTCCTCAGACTTTCAATTTTCTCCTTCCAATGGTAATAAATATGCTTATATAACAGTAAGAGACCAGGCAGGGAATTTAGCAGGAGCGAACTATGAAATAAGCGATTATATATATTTCCAATTAATAAACATGACCTATGCGACCAAAGGGTCATCTTCGACAACAGTTTCAGCATATTGGACTCCTGTCAGCGGTGCTTCCGGAACAACATATTATCACTTGTATTCATCTACAGAAAATGGAAACCCGAATACCGATCCCATCACAATGACCTCTGAAGGCCTTTCAACCAGCGGATCGGTAATTACGGAAAGTCTTGCTGCCGATGAAAAGGAAAAATTGCGCTACTATTATGTTAAGCCCTACAATGCAACGACTGGAGGCTGGGGTCCCTATTCTCCGGCTGGAGTACTGGGCTTCGGTTCCAATATCACAATCATTTACAGCCCTTCAGATGCTACAATTGCCAGTAACCTTAAAAGTCAGCTGCAATATGATCTGCCGACAGCCATACCATCCTATTATTCCGGAACTCAACCGGTATGGACAGTGACACTTCTGCCTGAAGCCCTTGTAAGTTCAACCTATAGTTCATACAACACGATTTACGGAGATCCGGTGATTATCACACCCAACTCAAGTCTCTACGCGACTGCAAACAAAGTGAGAAATATTGTGAGCAGCAATAAGGGAGTCGTCGCAATGGGTTATTATGGTGGGCTCAAATTCCTGGAAACAGCATCGGATAACTGGACAAGCTGGGGCTATCCGGCGACGACGACAACAGAAGCCTATCAGCAGCCCAACGAAATCTGTTATGGGAATTCATATACTTATCTGGCTGATAAATACTATATGTATACCTGGCGGTCAGGTAATACAGTATGGACAAGTCCTATAAGTTCAACACGTATCCCGACTACAACCAATGAGGATCAGGTAGCTATCGGAACTTCTTCCAGTCCTTTGAACGAAAGAGGACTATACAGACCGGGAAGAGATAATCCTGTAAACGGATGGTTATACGGAAGATCACAAAATTACTCAGACCGATTTCCGGTTGTCCGACAGGGAAGGTTCTTATACTATGGATACGACGGCTACTGGACAAACACGACGGGTTGGGCATACTGGATCAATCTGATAGCCAGAATGGATAATTACTAATAGAACAAAGGCGACCGAATGGCCGCCTTTTTTTATTCAGGCCTTAATGACTACAATTAAGCCTACTTTTTTTAGAATCGCCTGACTGCCCGGACTCTTAACTCTTCATCTTTAGTATAAGAACCGGGTGAAAACCAATCCCCGTCAAATGCATAAGCCTCGGCAGAATCAACAGTCAAAGACGTGGAACTCCAATAACTGCCAACAGTCAAATCACCCCTAAAGTTAGAACTCATAAAAGCATCCATTTCCATTAACGACGGAAGATACCAGTCATCATAAATTACCGAATCATTAACAATGGAATAATCATCGCACAACTGTGCTGCGTATGTCCCGATACCCTGAGATGAGATGATTTGAGAAGTATTGATTAAACCGGCACCCAAATCAAATCCGTCGGCAGTACTATCCGTATTGACTCCATTATTCCAGCTAATACCGGAACTGAGGTCGCTGGGGGATGCTTCTATATAGCGCCAACCATCGGAATAACTGCCTTTATCAGCAATAATAATACCCCCAGCAGGACCTGTAGCCCCTAACGCTGTCCATTGTGCATAAAGATCCATATCGGAAGCCATCATCTCTATGGTATCTCCAGCACCGAAAACAATTCCCGTATTTTCTCCATTCTGATACAATGCCCATGAATTAAGAACAAATGTTAATCCGTCTTCGTTTTTTACCAGTTCTCCCGGATTATCCGCCAGCACAACTGAACTATACGCCTCTACAGTCTGAGGCCCCGGAACTGAACCGCCGGACGCTTCTGTATCGTAATAAGTAATGGTATATTCATTGATATCCCAGAGAGCATAGAGAGTTTTCCCCATTGTATCCATTGTAATGGAATCGCCATCGGAATAGGACACACCTGAACCGTCAGGCTCAGTATTCCAGCCGGAAAAATGAGCTTCCTCCCTTACAAAACCGTTGAGAACAAGAGTACCCGTTTCCAGATATACCAGCTCCTGAAAATCCATAAAGCCTTGAGCTGCAGGATCATTTTTATCGAATTGAATCGGGTATAGTTCAGGCCCCCAAATAGCATAGAGAACGAGATCTCCTGTTCCGCCGAAAAAGTAATCCCATTCTGCAAAAGATGTGCCTGAACCATCCGGATCCGTATTCCATTCGACGAAAGTAAATCCCGAATTCTCAAAAGAGCAATTCAAAGCCATCGAAGGAATAAAGGGGTTCGCAAACAAAACAGACATAGACATATCCCCTACCGCGTTCTCATCATTCTTATCATAAATAACCGAATAGGAAATATCAGTCCACTGGGCATACAAAGTCACATCTCCGGACCCCATCTCAAAAGAAGCTCCGTCGGAAAATGCTGTACCACCACCCCATTGGCTCGTACTCCATCCGGCAAAAACATAAAAATCCGCTGAGAAAGCGTTAACGGGTAGAACAATGACTTCTCCGTACTCCAGAACGGCCTCATTCATGGAACCGGTGACCGATCTCTCCGGCTCCATCCCGTTTCCGTCAAAACGCAGATGGTATGAGTTGATCTCCCAAAGGGCATATAGATCGACATTGCCGATTTCCATAATAAAAGGATCTTCATCACCGTATACCATTTCTCCTCCGGGAGAAGTCGCCCAACCGGCAAATGACCAACCTGTTTTCACAAACTGATTGGGATCCAGAGTTTCAGTTGATCCATTCAATATGACCTGATCATCCATTGAGCCGGTAGCTTCGCTATCATTTTTATTGAATGTGATCGTATAGGGTGACGGAGTCCATCGGGCGTAGAGAATGACATCTTCCGCACCCATGGTAAATAGAGCCTGATCTTCATAGAGGATCGGACCATCAGTTGTTTCCGCCCATCCGGAAAAAATCCATCCGGATTTCGAGAAGTTATTGGCTGTCAGACTGCCGCTTGACTCACAAGCCAGATATTGTTCAGCCATGAAACCGGCCGCGTCCCCGTCATTACTGTTAAAAGTTATCGAATATGTATTTGGCGTCCATTGTGCATACAAAACAGTATCTTCAGATCCCATCGTATAGTCTGCCTCGTCGGCATAAACCACGCTGCCCGATGGCGATGCAGCCCATCCGGCAAATGACCATCCGGGTCTGGTAAATCCATTGGCACTAAGATAGTGAGTCGAGTCGCAATCCAGATATTGTGGAGCTGTTTCCCCGGTTGCGTCCTCATGATTTTTATCAAATGAAAGTTCATATGTCAGTGCTGACCAGACAGCATATAAAGTCGTATCTGAAGATCCTATAAGAAACTCATCATTATCTGCATATTCTGCTGTTCCGTCATCGGCTGTGGACCACCCGGCAAAGGCGTATCCGTTACGAACAAATAAGTTGGGAGCGAGCAAAGCCGTCAGTCCTTCCCGGAACGTCTGATAGCCCATGGTTCCGGTACCGCCATTGGCATCGAAAGTCACATTATGTGAAGGGCTCTGAGTCCAGACTGCATAGAGGGATTCATTGGAATCTCCCATGGAAAAATACCACTGATCCGCATATACGATTATTCCCTCAGGGCTGACAGCCCATCCGGCAAATGTCCAGCCGGGATACAGGAATGCATTGGCATGAAGAGGCACACTTGCCCCGCGGGGAATGATCTGATCGGGCATATCCCCCATAGCGTTTTCATTGTTTTTATTAAAGGATACGGTCTGATTGACAATCCATCGGGCGTAAAGAGTCACATCTGATTCGCCCATGAGAAACGCCTCGCCTTCGGAATAATTGGTTCCGCTTCCGTCAGGCCGTCTGTTCCACCCGGAAAAAGAGAATCCGTCCTTCGCCAGATTCCCCGTGTTGCCGGCGACAGGAACAGTCATGCCGGTTCCGTATTCCCGCGTAGATAGGGGAACGGTACCCGAAGTATTTCCATTACCATCATAGGACAGAGAGTGGCTCTCCGCCCAGGTTGCATATAAAGTTGTATCTTCTGTAATCAGGATATAATTTGTTGTACCATAGAATAATGCCCCGCCTTCAGGAGAAGTTGACCAACCGGCGAATTCCCACCCGGCCCGGGAAAATTCATTTTCCTTAATCGGAACAAGATCGCCGCTGTCGACAATCTGATCCTCCATAACACCACTGGCATCTTCGCTATTCTTGTCAAAAGAGATGGCCAGAAGCTCCGGTGGAGTGATTAATAGCTGATCACAGCCTGATAGTATCAGAAATGTTAATGATAGAACAAAAAGGAAGGTACGTCGCATAATATTCTCCTGTTGCCCTGACAGAGGCACTATACATTATATCAATGGATATCGGATTGTTAAATGAATTTTAGATTCAAATCATTATTAACAATTGAGATATTCTTCTTTCTCGGGGCATATTAAAAATATTTAGATAATAATTAAACTATTATCATCATTTTTTTTTCTTGACATTAAACACCTATGTGATGTATTTAACTCTTGACTCTTGCAGAATTGAATTTTTAAACAATAGAGGTATGTAAATGAAAAAAAAGGTTCTAGCTTTAGCTCTTCTTCTGACTCTGGCTTTAAGTTCCTGTGCGACACTTAAACTGGAAGGCTCTATGCTTGGTTCTCTTGACGGGATTTCCCGAATTGGCGTTACCAGTGTTTCTTACGGAGAGAGAACTCTACCCGTAATCCCCCTGATAGATGCGGGTCTGCATAACGCTGCCGTCAGTTCTGTAAAAGAAGAGCTTCTTGCAGCTGAATCAGAAAATGCCGAGGTAATAACTTCAGCCATAGTTAATGGTGTAGCCGCCCGTACGGATTCCGATGCTGTCGTAGTTGATTCCGACCCGGCTCTTTTCGAAAATGAAGAATCGTCAGCAGATCATGCGGTATCCATAATCCAGGAGAAGGAACTCGACGCTCTTGTCGTTGTTACAACCCGGGTCGAAACAAGTGGCGTTAGCGGCTTCGGAATTAATGGTGCAAACTCTGTTAAGCTGAAAATAAAAATATTCGGAAGCGACGGCTCATTGATATCAGAAGGTTATTACAGAACCGCTGCTGAGATGACCAAGCCTAAAGATGTTAATGCTTACAGAGCCCTACTGAGAAGCTCTAATGAAAATATTGATTCTCTTCTGGATCTTTTATTAATCAAATAATGTTTATCGGGGTTCCTTCGGGACCCCTACTTTGCATATGAATAACATTCTGAAATTTGTCTTATTCGCTACAACACTCACGTTTATATTCTCCGCTTGTTCTCAAAAGAAAATAGATGACAAAGCACATTTCGTCAGGGGAAAGGAAACTCATGAGGATCTGCTCCCATCGGAAGAAAAGGCATTAGCCGAATTATATCTGGAAATTCAGGTGAAGATGTTTGAAATTATCGAGACCGAAAACCCGGAAGATGGAATTGCCATTATCAATAGACTGATCGATGATGCCGGGGGCTTCGGATTAAGCTATGGAAAAGCGTCGAGATCCTCAAAAGATAAAATAAATACGCTCATTATCTCCGGTATCGAAAGCTATAAAGGCGAACTGAATGAATTGCAATCCAAACTGCTTTCTTATTACGAAAACGATAAGGATTTTGCTGAATGCTATGACATCTTTATCAAATCATTCAACCTCAACTGAAAAACTCATCATGCAGCGACTGTATCGTCCCGATCAGCTTCTCCTCCGGCACGACAATGGACAGATTCGTATCGGAGGCTCCGAGGGAAATCATCCTGATCGGCGTCCCGTTCAGCGATCCGAAAACCCGTGAGACAAAAACCGAATCCTTCCACAATTCCTGGCCGACCAGACAGATAATCGATTTGTTGGACTCGACAGTCACCGTGCCCATTTCCTCCAGTTCCTTAACGATCCCCTCCACGCTTTCAGCGTTTTCGATCGTCATGGATACCGAAACCTCGGAAGTGGAGATAAGGTCGACGGAAGTCTTGTATCTGTCAAAAATTGTAAAGATATTCTTTAGGAACCCGTAGGCATTGAGCATATTGGACGAAGAGATGGAAACCACTGTGATTTCCCTCTTTCCGGTTATGGCCTTGACTCCTTTGTCGTTAACGGCAGGCAGAATCGCCGTTCCCGGAGCCTGCGGATTGTGTGAGTTTTTAACCAGCACGGGAATCTGCTGCTTAACCGCCGGCTGGATGGTCGCCGGATGAACGACCTTTGCTCCGAAGAAAGCCAGCTCTCCCGCTTCCGAATAGGTTATGCTGTCAATGGTTTTGGCACCCTTTACAAAGCGGGGATCCGATGTCATTATCCCGTCGACGTCGGTCCAGATCTGGACTTCCTGAGCCGACAGGGCAGAACCGATGATGGTTGCCGAATAATCGCTTCCTCCGCGGCCCAAAGTTGTGGTTACCCCTTTTTCCGTGGAAGAAATAAATCCCTGGGCGATAATGAGCTTGAGAGGTTCGGGAAAGACCCTATCTCGAACAGCTTTTTCGGTTAATGCCCCGATGGGGCGGGCGGAATTGAAGTTCTCATCGGTTATAACAAAATCCCGCGAATCAAGCAGTTCCGTATTGATTCCCCTCTCCAGGGCACGGGCGGCAATCAGTCTGGTGGAGAGCAGTTCGCCGAAGGACAGAAGGGCGTCACGGCTGCGGGGACTGCATTCGTGCAGAAGCGACAAACCCTTCACCAGCGATGAGAACTGGGACATGAGCTCGCTCACTGCGGCATAGGTCGATTCCAGGTTACCGCCTGTCAGAAATTCCTTTGCCGTATTGAGGTGATGATCGCTGATTTCACCGGTCAGCCGGTACGCTTCTTCACTGTCGCCTTCGACGGCATGGACAATGATTTCTTCAATTTTATTGGTGGTTTTCCCCATGGCGGAAGAAACCAGTACGGGAGCGCGATCGAGCTGCGCTTCCGCGATATCGAGTATTCTATCGATTCTTTCGGCATTCTCAACTGAAGTTCCGCCGAATTTAAGTACTATCATGGGAAAAGTCTCCTTTATGTAACAACCGGACACCTGGATAAAGGAGCTGAATATGAGAAATACCAATAGCTCTCCACTGCCAGGCAGTGACAGCCTCTGACGTTTTAGCGCCAGAAACCAGAATAATACCTATGATGAAGTCTTATTCTTCGGCGGCGGACCCCTTTCGGCCAGCGTCATCGGGGCATCACCCCCTCCGCTGCTTACTGATGATCAGCCGCACCTCTATTGATCCGGTTTGTTGCCCCTACATTAGATGAAAAGCCCTCAGTGGTCAAGAGAAGGCCGATTCAAATTGATCGGCAAAAACATCAATCTCTTCAGTCTTTCCGATCTTTCCCTGCCAGAGCGGCGCTTTCCCGCCTCCTTTTCCATCGAGAAGGGACAGAAGGTCATTCCGGAACACATTGAAGTCAGTATTTTCTTTATGAGAGATAAGGGCCCACTGCCCCGCTCCTCCACTGATGTTGAGCAGACAGAGATGAATGTTATCGAAGGAACTGAGGGCTATGGTTATCTGCTTGAAATAGGACGGATCAGCCTTATCAAAAAGAAAAACCTGCTTTCCCGACTGGTTTTGGCCCCTGATCTCCTCCGCTTTCAGAGATGCCATCTCCTTCAGAAGGTCGCTGTTTCTTTTTTTCTCCTCACCAAGAGCACCCATGAACCGGTTAAACTCGCTTTCTATTCCAGAAAGGGGAACGGAAAGAGCCTCTCCTATTTTATCTGTCAACTGCGATTTGGTCCTGTAATCGCGGTAAGCCCGGTTTCCTATCAGCCAGAACAGCCGCAGCCTTCCCCTCACCTTCTCCTGTTTCTGGAATTTAATAAGACCCACTTCTCCGGTCCGTTTCAGGTGCACGCCGCCGCAGGCCGCCAGGTCCTTGATTCCCGGAGAAAAGCTTTCAAAATCATCAGCCAGTGCTTTTGCGGCATCTTCAAGGGCCTCTTTGCGGTTTTCCAGAGACTCGCCGCCGATCTGTACGAGTCTTACATCCTCAGTGAATTTGGTATCTCTTCTCAAAGGGAACAGAGATATGGGGATATCTCCGTTAAGGAAGCAATATACCGGATGATTGGCACAGACCAGTTTATTGGCTTCATCTTCGATAAGCTCTATGGTTTCAGCGGGAAACTCGCTGTGATCGATTTCGATGGATGTGTAATCTTCCGCCTGATGGACAGCTACGGTCGCAGCTCCGGCAACCCGCTTCAGCACAGCCGAAAGGATATGCTGTCCCGTGTGCTGCTGCATATAATCCATCCGGAATATCCGGTCGACTTCACCCTTCAGCTCATCGACTGAAGGTTTTTCTTTTAAATAATGAAAAACATGTCCCTTATCTTTCTGTACATCGACGACTTCCTGCCCGCCGAGGAGCCCCCGGTCTGCCGGCTGTCCCCCGCCTTCGGGATAAAAGGCCGTCCGATCGAGCTCGAGCTTCCACAAACCTTTTTCCTCAACGGCAGAGATGACGGAGCATGTAAAACTATAGAGATAGGGATCGTTATAAAAGAGTTTTTCTGTCATATCCCTATCTTAACAGAAGAGAGTCTATTTGGTCAGCATGGTGACGATTTTCACCAGAGACTCCGGTTCAAAGGGTTTGACGATCCATCCGTTGACTCCCAGCTCTTTACCGACGCTTTTTTTATCCACTCCGCTTTCTGTCGTGAGAAAAACAACGGGCTTGGAGCTGTAGGAACTGTTGGCTTTGAGAGATTTGACAAAATCGAAACCGTTCATAACCGGCATATTCACATCGACCAGAAACAGACCTATATCGGAACTGAGTTTATCCAGACCTTCCTGTCCGTTGGACGCTTCAATAATTTCAAAGCCCTGCGGTCCCAGATTCTGTTTGACCAGCATTCTGATGGTCGGGCTGTCATCTACACACATAATTTTGGCACTCATGATTCACTCCCATGGATATCTATAAGTTATTCTAAGCAACCAAATCGGGAAATGCAAAGAAAGGGGGGAGTTTTACTGGCGTATCAGTCATTTTTTCTGTATC
Source organism: Spirochaeta isovalerica (assembly GCF_014207565.1). NCBI lineage: Bacteria > Pseudomonadati > Spirochaetota > Spirochaetia > Spirochaetales > Spirochaetaceae > Spirochaeta > Spirochaeta isovalerica. Next base: position 80,713 of record NZ_JACHGJ010000005.1, read on the forward strand.
TTATGGCTATGGAAAAACCCTTAAGAAAACCGGAATGGCTCCGCGTGCGGCTCAACACGACAACCCAGTACAAAGATGTGAGAAAGGCTCTGGGCGGCGGCAAGCTGAATACGGTTTGTACCGAAGCGAATTGTCCCAACCAGCACGAGTGCTGGGGTAAATATAAAACGGCGACATTTATGATCCTCGGAGAGATCTGTACCAGAGGGTGCCGGTTCTGTTCGGTCACCACGGGAAAGCCGGGACCTGTCAGCGAAGCCGAACCATTGGAAGTAGCTGAAGCTGTCAGAGATCTGGATTTGAAGCACGCCGTTATCACCATGGTGACCAGAGATGATCTGGATGACGGGGGGGCCGCTGTCCTGGCGGAAACAGTCAGAGAAATCCGCCGAATAAATCCCGTCTGTTCCATTGAAATACTTTCTTCGGACCTCAGGGGAAAAGAGGAGAACATCAAAGTTCTCTGCAATTCGAAGCCCGAAGTGGTCAGCCACAATATAGAAACAGTGAGAAGGCTCAAAAAGGAGATCTGTTCCGGAGCCACATACGAAAACTCCATTCAGGTTCTGAAGATGATGAAGGATAACAGTCCCGATTCGGTTGTGAAATCGAGCCTGATGATAGGCCTGGGCGAAACACGGGAGGAGATTCTCGAAACCATGGACGATCTTCTGGAAGCAGGCGTATCGATCCTGAACATCGGCCAGTACCTCCAGCCCACCAGAAAGAATGCCGCGGTCATAAAATACTGGACGCCGGAAGAGTTTGAAGAGCTGCGTGAACGGGCATTGGAAAAGGGATTTACTTTCTGCGAATCCGGTCCTCTGGTGCGATCGAGCTATCATGCGGGCAAGCATTTCGATCTCTATAAAAAAATTATTTCACAAAAAGTTCAATAGTCGCCATAATCATCCCTAAGGAGATTATGTTTTGAGATTCAAACTTCAACAGCTGAGACTTCTTAAGGTTTCAGCTTTTTTATTGCTCATCAATGCAAACGCTTTCACAATGGGTCTTTCTGAAAAAGAGCAGCCGCTGCCCGATCAGGGAGAATGGTGGAGCAACCGCGTATTCTACGAAATATTCGTCCGCAGTTTCTACGACAGCGACGGAGACGGTATCGGCGATTTTCAGGGAATCATTGCCAAACTCGACTACCTGCAAGAGGACCTGGGAATCAATGGAATCTGGCTGATGCCGATCAATCAGTCTCCCTCCTACCACGGGTATGATGTCTCCGATTACTACGATGTGAACAGCGAATACGGCACGCTTGAAGATTATAAAGAACTGATCGATGAATGCCACAAGCGGGATATCAAGATCATCATGGATCTGGTTATGAATCACTCGTCGATTGAAGTCAACTGGTTCAATGAGAATAAAGACTGGTACATATGGAATAGTGAGAAAACGCCCTCAACCGGCCCCTGGGGACAGAACATCTGGTATCCGAAGGACGGAGAATACTACTATTCGGTCTTCGATCGGATCATGGCCGATCTGAACTATACCAATAATGAAGTAACGGAAGAGATGCATAATATCATCAGGTTCTGGCTGGAGACCGGTGTTGACGGATTCAGACTGGACGCCCTCAAATACATGGTGGAAACTGATGGCCAGCTGGAAAATACAGAAGAAACCCACCAGTGGCTTGAGGATTTTTACAACTACTACAAATCTATCAATCCCGCTGCTCTGACCGTCGGCGAAGTCTGGGATTCCATGGAGAACATTCTCCCCTACAGCCGGGACGAGACCGATATATGTTTCGAATTCTCTCTGGCCGATGCCATGGTCAGCGCGGTGAAAACCGCCCGAAAGGGAAATCTGATCGCCGCCTGGAACCGCGTCCTGGAAAATTATGATAAAAACGACTACGCCACATTTCTGACCAATCACGACCAGAACCGTCTGGTCTCCCAGCTTATGAATAGCCGCGAACTGGCAAAAAACGCCGCTTTCCTCCTGCTGACGTCTCCCGGAACCCCTTTCATTTATTACGGAGAGGAAATCGGAATGAGAGGAGTCAAACCCGATGAGGATATCCGCCGCCCATTCCACTGGTTCGAAGGTCCCCGGGATGGTTTCACCACAGGTTTTCCCTGGAGATGGCAGGAAAGCTCTTTCCCCGACAGCCTGGCCGATCAGATGGAAGATGATTCATCTCTCTTTCACACCTATAAAGATCTTATAGACCTTCGGAAATCATACCGGGCACTTCGTACGGGTGACATGAAGCTGCTGACCACATCCTCCCCTTCGGTCTTCGCTTTTATCCGCGAAGATTCCGACCAGACAGTTCTGACCCTGATTAATCTGGGTAAAAGAGAGCTCGGGGATGTGTCCGTGGAACTTGACGATTCTTATGGCAACAGAAAGGTGAAACAGCTATACTGGTCGTCAAATACAGCCAGACCCGCTCCCTCGAGAAAGACCGAATCAGGTCAATGGACTGTTTTTTCCCAGCTGGAGGGATTCGGGGCTTCGGTTCTGCTTCTGGAGTAAAAAAATTGAAGAATCAGAAAAGAGCGGTGCTCACCGCATTGACCGCGGTCCTCTTCTGGGCGACAGTCGCCTCGGCGTTTAAAATTGCCCTGGGAGAGATGGATCATTACCATCTGCTGCTCTTTTCCACCCTCTCTTCGGTCATCATCCTCTTTCTGATGATCCTCTTTCAGGGAAAAAGCAGCGTACTGATGAAAATCAATTCGGTCGATTTGCGTTTTTCCACACTGGCGGGACTTTTCAATCCCTTTGCCTACTATCTGATTCTCTTCAAAAGCTACTCACTGCTTCCGGCCCAGATCGCCCAGCCTCTCAATTACACCTGGCCCATTATGCTTGTTCTTCTATCCGTTCCCTTTCTGGGCCAGAAGGCGGACAGGAAAAGCCTGATTGCCTTAATCATGTGCCTGCTCGGCGTGGTTCTCATCTCATCGGGAGGAGAGCCGGGTCAGACCGTTAATTCCTTCGGCGTGTTCCTGGCCCTCTTAAGCGCCGTAGTCTGGGGAGCGTACTGGATAATAAACATGAAAGATAAGCGGGAGGAGTCGGTGAAACTCTTTCTGAATTTTCTCTTCGGACTGATTTATGTGGTCGTCTACGGACTGATCTTTTCGGACATAACCCTTCCTTCGGTAAAAGGATTGGTCAGCGCCGCTTATGTGGGTGTCTTTGAAATGGGAATCACTTTTTTCCTCTGGTCAAAAGCTCTGAAAATGGCAGAATCGACAGCATCGGTCAGCACTCTGGCTTATCTGTCGCCTCTTCTATCACTGGTACTCATAGCTCTGGTTCTCAAAGAGAAAATCGCCTTGACCACTATCGCGGGCCTCTTAATCATCATCGGGGGCATTCTCTATCAGAAGGGGATCATTATTCTGCCCGGAGCGAATCGGCGTAATCCCCGATAAAATGCCAGGCGAGCCATAAAGAGGAAAAAGCGGTAATGGGATCGGGTTCCGGTCCGATATGGTAGGGTTGTCCGGCGTGATAATATCCCATCTCTTCGGTCAGCATACCGGGCATCATATCGCTTCCGTTGCGGTAGCGGTGCAAAGTGATTCTCGATTCCGCTTCAACCGCATCGGCGAAAGCCTTGTTTCCCGGGGCGGGAGAGCCTCCGATCTGACAGTAAATATCATCAAGTTCCCCGGTGGTGAATTCCCGGGATAAATAAAAGGCGCAGAGCACGGCCTGCACGCCACCGGCACTGTGTCCGGAAAGAAGAACCCGGGGGGTCGGGGGCGCGCCGTCGAGATAGAGCTGAACCGCCTCCCGGATTTCAGGAGCGATATCCTGGAAAGGCCGGTTGAAACCGGCATGAACCGCCATGTCCGGATCGATATCCGTCCAGAAGGGTTCCTTCCAGTGAATCATATCATAGTAGACATCCTCCGCCGTATCGGTACCGAAAAAAACGATGTATAAAACATCTCCCTCTTCCTGAATAACATACTTGAGATTGCTGTAAACTTTCAGTCCATCGGCTTCTGTCAGTTCTCCCGCCTTGTAAGCCGTTCTGAGCGATTCATGACGAAACATCAATGCTCTGTCCGTATCCGTGGCACCGCGGATCGAATCAGCCCCCCAGCGATCTTCCTGAAGATAAAAACCGATCTGACAACCTGTGAAGAGAATTATGAAAAAGATGTAAAAAAACGGCTTACCTTTCATCAGAAGCTCACCCCCAGAGACAGATTGGGATAGATCATCGCCATCCAGTATCCCGTGGAATACCACTCCAGCTCTCCTGCGGGACCGGAACCCGTGGGACCGGGAAAAATCAGGGCGGCAGTCAGTTGAGGTTCAAGTATAAAGCTGACCTTTCGCTTGCCGAAACTGAAACGCCAGCCGATCGATCCATGAACGGAAGGAATAAAAAAATGCGCTTCAAGAGAGCCCTGACGCTCTTCTCCGATAGCTCCAAAGTATAAAATACCGACTCCTGTCGACAGCTTTAAAGACCTGGCTTTGGGAAAAGGCGAAAAAACCGCATCGCCCGATAAAGCGCCAAAGAGAATCGAGCCGCCGTTTTCCGCCGGTACGCCCCCGGCTCCGGTCAGAACCTGAACAGCCAGGAAATCATTTATCCGCCTTTCATACCCGAAGCCCGCTCCTCCGCCCCGAGCCGCAATGGAAGCCCAGAAAGGAAGATACTCCATAGTGACAAGATTCTTATCAGATGCTCTGTTCGCAGGATTACCATAAAGACCCATAGGAGCAAAAACGAAAAGGATAAGAAGATAAGAAATAACAGATTTTGAGAAATGAGGTGCCATCGGAATTATTATAAGACTCACCGGAACCGATATCAAATTAAAAAAGGAGCTCCCCGGAGGAAGCTCCAAACCTTAACGATTAATTGTGTTACAAAAACAAGACATCTCAAGCTAGCGAAGCTCTATGAAAACGGTTATGCCTCGTCTGTTTTTTTACCGATAAACTGAACGATACCGACAAGCAGCGCCACACCGATAATCAATGCGATCCATGACGGAACATTAAGGACACCAGTCAGGAAATAACCGAAGATAGCGACACCCGCAGCTGTCAGCGCATAAGGAACCTGGGTTCTGACATGGTCGATATGGTCCGATCCCGAAGCCATGGAAGACATGATTGTCGTATCGGAAATGGGTGAGCAATGGTCTCCGAATATGGATCCGGAAAGAACGGCACTCATTGTTCCGACAACCAGAGGCGCGTGAGCGGGATCAGCCTGAACATAAGCGGCAGCCAGAGGAACAGCCAGAGGAATAACGATTGCCATTGTTCCCCAGGACGTACCGGTGGAGAATGCCACAACCATGGAAATAACAAAAACGATGATCGGAATCAGACCGCCGGGGATTTTATCCGAAACAGCGCCGACCAGATAATTGGCGGTTCCCACTTCATCGGCAACAGTTCCGAGAGACCAGGCGAGTATGAGAATGATCGCCGTAATGAGAAGAGATTTTGATCCATCAACGAAAGCGTCGAAAACTTCTCCCAGGCTCATAAGTTTCTGGGCAAGAGCCATAACTCCCGCTACGATTGTACCGGTAATGGCCCCCCAGATAAGAACTACAGAAGCGTCGGCATTACCGAAACAGGTTCTGATCCCTTCCCATGTATACCAGACGGTTCCTTCATCGCTGTAACCGTATCCATTATACCAGAGACCGGCAAAAGCCACGATAACCAGAGTCAGAATGGGAACGATAGCGTTTGAGGCTTTCAGTTTTACCCCTTCTTTGAACGTTGCACCTTCAGTCACATCACCGGCCATAAGATTGGCGCCTTCGCGGTGAACCTGTCCTGTAAGCCTGGCTCTCTTTTCCGCTTTCAGCATTGGACCGTAATCACGGCCCCGAAGAGCCAGTATGAATACCAGAGCCAGAGCGAACAAATTATAAAAACGATAGGGAATTGTCTGCATAAAGAAAGTAAAAACGTTTACAGGCTGATCTATGGCAGCAAAAGCGTCACCGATAAGACCGAACTCATAACCGATCCATGTGGAAATGACAGCCAGGCCGGCAATGGGAGCTGCGGTTGAGTCGACAATAAACGCAAGTTTCTCTCTCGAGATCTTCATCTTATCCGTAAGAGGCCGCATGGTTGGTCCTACGATAAGCGTATTGGCATAGTCATCAAAGAAAACGACACAGCCCATAACCGAAGCGACTATCTGAGCGCTTTTAGCTGTTTTCGCTTTTTTCGCCAGAGCTTCGGCTATGGCCTGGGTTCCACCCATCTTATTTACGATTCCGATCATGCCTCCGATGGAAAGCGTAAAAATAATAATTGCGGCATTCCAACCGTCGGCCAGAGAGCCGACAATATAGGAATCAAGCGTTCTCAGGAAAGCATAGAAAGGATTCCAGCCATTCATCATCAGGGCCCCGGAAAAAACTCCCAGGAACAGAGACAGAATAACCTGTCTGGTTACAAAAGCCAGAATAATTGCCAGAAGCGGAGGCAGCAGGGAGATGATCCCGAAACTCACTTCCGCATCTCCTTCAGCGAACAGCGCTGCCGGAATAAGACACAAGAGAAGCACAAGGTAAACTTTTTTCTTCACACATAACTCCTTGGGAAAATTTGAAAAGTCATAAAAATTATGCGGCTGAATTTTCAATCAGGCAACGCTTTTTTAGTTACTACGATAGTCGTAACTCTGTAGGATTAATATACGAATTTATTAATAATATTAAACAATATTGCATCTTGCGGAATAGAGTGTATTTCTACGTGTAGAATCCTCTTACTCCTTCAAAAGTAACAAAAATAAAGCTGAATTCCGTTTTTTTGCGCACACCATAAAGTATTTTTCGTTGATTTCAATCTAAATTCACTCAATATCATGAATTTTTAATATTTGTTGACCACAATTTTTATAAAAAATATAATTTGTATCTATCTGTAGAAAATAAAAAACAGACAACAGGAGCTTAAGTATGAAGAAGAGGATTCTTACAGTTTTAATTAGCATTGTCACTCTTGTGTCAATGTATGCGGGCGGTTCTCAGGAAAAAGAAGCATCTCCCCTTAACCTTATGCAAGAAGGGACTCTGACAATCGGTGTCGAAATCGGGTATCCCCCTTTTGAGGATTTTGCCAACGACGGCGTAACGCCTGTAGGTTACGATATTGATTTCGCAAAAGCGCTCGGAGAGAAACTCGGTCTTGAAATCGTTTTCATCAACACGGCATGGGACGGAATCTTTCAGGGTATCGGCGTTAATTACGACGTTGTTATTTCAGCTGTAACCATTACTGAAGAAAGAAAAGAAACCATGGATTTTTCAACCCCCTACATCGACAACTACCAGGCAGTCGTGGTACGGGCCGATTCAGATAGAAAAGTTACAAAATTCCAGGACCTCGACGGACTCGCGCTGGCGGTCCAGAAAGAAACCACTTCGGATATTCTGATCTCCGATTACATTTCCACAGGATCTTTGAACTGTACGGTCGCCCAGAACGAAAAGGTCATAACCTGTTTCACACAGCTTGACAATAAAGAGATCGACGCCGTAGTCGTAGACTCCACAGTTGCGGACGGGCAGGTCGGAAAATACCCCGGCAAATACAAAATCGCCTATCTCGACAAGAGCGAAGCCGAACAGTTCGGCGTAGCATTGACCAAAGGCAACACAGCTCTTCAGTCCGCCATCAACAAAGCAATCGATGACCTGAAAAAGGAAGGCTTCTTCCAGGAAAACACTGAATACTGGTTCGGTGGCTGATAAGGGTCATAATGAAAGATTATCTCAAAAAACTAATTAATATTAGACAATGGGAACAGTCTTCAAAAACAACTGCCATAATTATTGTGGCAGTTGTTCTTTTGTTTATTGTTCTTTCGGTTATCAATGTCTCCGAATCGGCCATGATGGATCATGCCTCGGCGGAAGTGAAACAGATGATCGAAGATGAAAAAGACAGTTCCCGAAAACGCCTTACCATAACCTATAACGATTTTAAAGCCATCAGCTACCTGTCCTTTACGACATCGGGAGCCAAAGCCCTTCAGGAATCCTATGTCGGTTTTGCCGGAAATATCTTCCAGGCCGATGAAGGTGTTGGTAAGTTTACCGGACAGATGATTAACTACACCTACCGGATGCTGGGAATCAAACAGAATTTTCTGCACGGCGTCAAACTGACAATGCTGCTGACAACATTGTCCATACTGATCGGATTTGTTTTCAGTATTTTTCTCGCCCTTGGCAAGATTTCAAAAAATGTAATTATCAGCAAGCTTTCCAGTGCATACATATTTTTCTTCAGGGGAACTCCCCTTCTGATACAGCTTTTCGTGGTGTATTTTTCCGTACCGGGGATCTTCGGATTCTCCTGGAGAGGACTTTTCGACATCTCCGATCCCGAAGCTGTTTACAAAGGCGCTTTCATTGCGGCTTTAATTGCCTTCTCGCTGAATGCCGCAGCCTATTGTGCCGAAATCGTCCGTGCGGCTATACAGTCTATCGACAAAGGCCAGCACGAAGCATCCAAAACGCTGGGACTGGGTTATGCTCAGACAATGACCCATATTATCATTCCTCAGGCCACAAGAAGAATGATCCCGCCTCTTGCCAATGAATTTATTATGATGATCAAAGATGTTTCGCTTGTTTTTGCGATTTCTCTCATGGACATCACCACTATATCCAAAACGATTATGACCAGCGAAGGAAGCTATCTCGTATTTCTTCCGGCTCTGGTAATTTATCTGATTGTAACAGCAATCTTTACCAGGATATTTGGAAAAATGGAAGAGAGGTTGTCTGTCTATGAATAACGAAAAAGAAACCAATGAATACGAATATCTCATCAGAACTGAGAATCTCTCCAAATCTTTCGGACATCTTGAAGTCCTCAGAGATGTGGATCTCGCCGTCAAAAAAGGAGAAGTGATCTGCATTATCGGTCCGTCCGGCGCGGGAAAATCGACATACCTCCGCTCGCTGATTCACCTGGAGGAGATAACGAGCGGCAAGATATTTGTCCAGGACAAACTGTTTCTTCACAGAAAGCATAACCGGACCGTTCACAGGGTTCCGGCGGATCAGCAGAAGGCCATGCTCCTGGAAATGGGAATGGTATTTCAGCGCTTTAATCTTTTCCCCCATAAAACCGTTCTGGAAAACCTGATACTCGCACCGATCATTATCCGGAAAAAATCAAAGGCCGATGCCATTGCTTCTGCAGCGAAACTGATTGAACGGGTAGGATTATCCGATAAGACAGATGTATACCCGAACAAACTGTCGGGAGGACAGCAGCAGCGCGTCGCCATTGCACGGGCGCTTGCGATGGAACCGGAGATCATGCTCTTCGACGAGCCGACAAGCGCGCTCGACCCGGAACTGGTAGGGGAAGTACTGGCGGTTATGCGGGATCTAGCCAATCAGGGGATGACCATGCTCTGCGTAACCCATGAAATGGGATTTGCAAAAGAAGTGGCCGACCGCGTCGTTTTTATGGCGGACGGGATGATTCTGGAAGAAGGGAAACCGAAGGATCTTTTTGAAAACCCGAAAAATGAAAAGCTGAAGAACTTTCTCAAGAATGTTCTTTAGAAATCGGTTCATCAGTATTTCTCTGAAAGTGTAGAATTTTCAATCCGGCTCCCGGGCCGGATTCGGGAAAGCTCTCACCTCCTTCAAGGCGGTTTATCAGTCTGAAGCTTCCGGAATTCTCTTCAATGAATTTTTCAAACCAGGAAAAATCATACCGGGGAGAATTGAGGCAGGCCAGGATTTCTCCGCCGGGAGTCAGGAATTCCGCCGATCTTCTCAGGATTTTTCCATAATCCCTCTCAAGGTTGAAACTTGTTCCCTGAGAGGGAGGAGGATCGATAACGACCAGATCAAAAGGGCCCGAACGGACTATTTTGCCGAAAGATTTCAATATGTTGTGACTCATAAAGGAGACAGATTCAAGACTCTGATTGTTCAGCCTGTGATTCTCCCTCCCCCGGGACAGGGAATTGCTGTTCATATCCACATTGAGGACATAGGAAGCTCCGCCGGCTATTGCCGCTACGGAGAAAGCACAGGTGTAGGAGAAGAGATTGAGGACTTTCCTGCCGGAACTGATGGAGCGGAGATAGCTTCTTCCTTCGCCCATATCGGGGAAAATTCCCGGATTCTCCCCTTTCCCCAGAGAAACCAGGTAACGCAGGCCATTCTCCTCGACCATATGCGGAAGAGGAAGCGGTTCGCCGAAAAAACTGTTTTTCCAGGGAGCCGAGGTTCTGTCCTGAAAGACAACAGAGGCAATCGAACCTGATCCCATCAGTTCCGAAGCGAACTCTTCGAGCCACCCGGGAGAACGCTCTTCATAAAGGGTGATAAAGATAGCCGGAGGATAGAAATCGGCATTGAGAAATCCCAAGCCGTCAAATGTTCCGCCGCGGCCGTGAAACAGCCTTTGCAAATCGCGGCTTTCGGTTTTCGTCAAATTGCTTCTGATATGGCTGAGGATTTTGCTGATTTCGAAGTTATTGGACAATATCTGACTCCCTTTTTCGGTACGGCTATTGCAAATAGCTTATGTTTATTATTATATATGTGTAGAAACTATGAAAGTACGTGACATCATTAAAGCAGTTGATGGCAGAGTAATCTGCGGAGACGATCTGGACAAGGACCTGACAACAGGCTGCAGTTCCGATCTAATGAGCGACATTCTCACTCTCGAACCGGTAAACGCCGTACTGATTACGGGCCTAGCGAACATTCAGGCTGTACGTACTGCCGATATGGCCGGAATTTCACACATTCTTTTCGTGAGAGATAAACTTATTTCCAAAGAGATGATCACCCTGGCGGAAGAGAGCGGAATTACGCTGCTTGAAACAGGGCTGTCGATGTTTGTTGTCTGCGGCAAGCTGGCGGCTGAAGGATTGTGCGGTCCTTATTAAGCTTTTCGGTTTCTGAACGCCCTGTTTCAATCCTGGTTATCAAGTAACATTAAGGTCGGCTCCTCAGATGATCGGAGCCTTTGTTCGCTCCCCGTAAAAGGGGGAGCTCATGTTGTCTGCGGCAAGCTGGCGGCTGAAGGTCTTTGCGGTCCTTACTGAGCTTTTCGGGGTCTGAACGCCCTGTTTCATTTGTTTATGAAAGCGATCTGTACCAGTCTCCGTACTTTTCACACATTTTTTCGAATCCCTCTTCCGAGTCGGCGATAACTTCATCTCCGTGAACCATTTTAATCGAACAGTTCAAGTCTATGGGAGTTCTTTCACTCTCGATAGATTTGATACGTTCTACTGAATCCATTGCAGCCTTTTTGTGGTCATCCAGAGATGTATTGACAAGTTCAACCGTAGCGTCGGCACTGAAATTCTCTCCCGTCAGATCCTTTATGTACTGAAGCATGGTTTTAGAGTTTCCGGGCTTCCAGTATCTTTCAGCCATTTCCTGTCCCACTTCCCGGTTGTCGGTTATATAACCGTATTTGTTGATAAAGTAGCGTTTGGTCTGGTAAACACCCATAATAGCCAGAACATAGGCATGGTAGGTCGCCGCGGCTTCGCCGGTCAGTAGATGGGGAACAGCCAGAGTCGGACGGGGACTGTCAAATCCGAAGAACTCATTCTCCGCTTCACGCAGCTCTTTAAGAATTCTATCGGCTGTGAGCTCATCATCGGATAATCCGTATATCCTTTTTTCTCCATAAGCGACGACTGTCAGATACCGGAGATCGAAGGCCAGGAAGCGATACTTATTATGGACAATTTCACTGATCAGCTCATCGGGCATTTTCCCGCCATCGCTGTTTTCCGCATATTTCCACAGCCAGTCGCCATCAAAGAGCAGAGAATCCATCAGCATGGATTGAATTTCGGCGAATCCTCCCGAAGTGGGAGCGAATTCCTGGGAATAACAGGGAGCAGGCATATCGATATTGGAAAAATGAGCGGCATGCCCCCCTTCGTGAAGGAGGGTTTTTATAGCTTTCCAGCCGCCCCCGGTCTGTCCCGGAACAGCATTGGCTGTAAAATTCAGCCTGGCGGGCAGGAACCGGCTGCCATCATTATAAGGAGGGAAAGGACCGTGCATAAAGCCGTTTTCGTATTTGCCTTTACGGGCGACAAGATCGATCTGAATGCGGGCACCTTTATAGTCGATTCCCATTGCGGAAAAAGAACGGCCCCATCGGAGCAAGGCCTGATCAAAGGAGAAATAAGGATCCTGTCTCTCTGTCAGATCTCCCGATGCCATATACCGGATATTCCAGGGATTGGCTTTCAAACCACTGTTATCCTTTTCCGCTTTTTTAAAAGAAGCAAAACAGGCTTCTGAGGTATCATCTTTCAGAACATCGAGAATAGAAAAAAGCTGATCGCGGGAAAATCCTTCGTTTACCTGGCAGCTGTAATCGTAATAATCTTCGAACCCGAGTTTTTCAGCCAGTTTATTGCGTTCCTTCACCAGATCGATATAACCATTTTCCAGCAGGTAAATCTCAAGATCTCTCATACCCTGCCAGGCGGCCTTCCGGACAGCTTCATCGGGGTCGCTTCCCACAAGAAGGAGAAGTTTTCCCATACCGGCTTCCTTGTGCTCCCCTGTAGACGGATCGGTATAGCCAAGGGGATAATTCCGTCTTTTCCGACCCATATCGCCTTCCATCTCAATAAGTCTCTTCTGAATGGCCAGAGCTTCGGGATCCTCAATGGCGTGGCATTGAAAAAAACGGAGCCATCCCTCAAGTCCCGTTTTCTCCCAGCGGCTAAGCCCTTCCTTATCCAGCTCGGTTCTGATTTCTTTTAAACGGGATAAATCGGACATAAAGGCTTTGAGAGCCGTTTCTTTTTTTTCAAAATCTCCCTGTTCATAAGATGAATGGTTCATATAGGCAGCCCAGAAGCTCTCTTCCTTCGCTGTATGCAATTTCAGATATTCGTTGTTCAGTTTTGTATTCAATGACATTTTTTTTACTTCCTGTTTATGACTTAAAGTGGCGGATGTGTTTTGTAGGCACAATTTATTCCTTAAATAATTTATTGACCCATATGTTATATTCGTCAAGATGAAGTATCCGCTTCATCTCTTCCATCTCCGCTTCGCGGCCGGGGAAAAGGGCTTCCAGATATTGCCAGTAGCTCTTCATTTTTCCCACCAGAGCTTCCTGCCGGTTGATTTTCTTTCCCAAAGTATCGAGAAGATCATCGTGATAATCTCGAAGCCTGTTTTTACGTTCCCGATTCAAAGGAACTATTTCCCGGAGACGATCGGCCTCTCCCCTCTCATAAGCCCGGATATCTTCCGGGAGAAAAGGATCCCGCAGCAATTCCCGACCGATCATCCATCTTTCCACCTCTTTAAAAGAACTTGAAAAATCAATCCATGTCCTGCGGCTCACATCTCCGCTGAAAACCAGCGGGTGTTTCAGTGTCGCGGCAACAGATTTCATGGCTTCGAGATCGACCGGTCCCTCATATTTATCAACTCCCAGTCTGGGATGAACTATAACCTCACTTAAGGGGAAGGTATTGAAAACAGGTATGAGAGCTTCAATTTCCCTGTGCGAGTACAATCCCGTTCTCACTTTTACCGATAAGGGCAGACGGATCTTCGGAATGACTGAAGCGAGAAAATCCTGAACCCTCTCAGGATGGGGCAGAAAACCCGAACCGCGACCTTTATTCACCACAGCGTCGGCCGGACAGGCCATATTGATATTGACCGACTTGAACCCCGCATCTTCCAGCAAATTGGCCAGAGCGGCGCAGGCATCGGGATCTTTACTGAGTATCTGAGGTTCCACAGGTATTGCTTCATGCAGGGAGGGAAGCAAACTCTGAAGGGATTTTTTCCGATATCGGCTGTTTTCCGCAACAACGATAAAGGGAGCGACAGCACGGTCAAATCCCGAAAAGTGGCGGAAATAAACTTCACGGAATGTGTTGTCCGTGTAAACCAGCATGGGAGCCATGTAAAGAGTCTTAATCATCGGGATATTCTAATACAGGAGTGAAATCTGATCACTACTCCAAATCGCGCAGAGAGACCGGTTTTCCCAGAATCTCGCTCCAGATTACAGCTTTCTTAAGGGGAGGAAGAGAATCAATACGCTCCATAGCCGCAGGGGTCTTCACTTCACTGGATATTTTACGGGGAAGTACAGAGTCGGGTCGGGAAAAATCCCATTTTTTATCTGCCTTCTCTCCCTGGCTGAACATTCTGTCAACGACTTTTGCCGAATCGACGCTATCATACAGGGAATCCTCACTCGGTGCCGTATTACCTTTGAGATTCTTACCGGCCGACCGGAAGATCTTCCTCAGGATCGGACTGGCGATGACGAGGATCATGAGCGCGAGTGTGATCATGCTATATATAAGGTCGCCGATTTTCATTTATCTGCCGCCTGCGTTATCGGGATTGCCATCTCCCCCGATGCTGTTCCGCATAGACGTATCCGCCTGGATATTCTTCATTCTGTAATAATCCATAATACCCAGATTCCCCTTTCTGAACGATTCGGCCATGGCTTTCGGGATATCCACTTCCGCCAGGACAACCTTGGCTCTGTTTTCCTGGATCTCAGCCAGCATTTCCGCTTCTCTCGCTTTTGCTGCCGCCCGGCGCTGCTCGGCAACAGCCTGGAAGCGCCGCATATCAGCTTCCGCCTGATCGGCCTGAAGCTTGGCTCCCACATTGGAACCCACATCCACATCGGCGATATCAATAGAGAGGATTTCAAAAGCGGTCCCCGCATCGAGGCCTTTTGCCAGTACCGTCTTGGAGATATTATCAGGGTTTTCCAGCACATCCTTGTAAGTCTGGGCGGAACCGATCGTCGTGACAATCCCCTCGCCGACACGGGCAATTATCGTCTCTTCCGTGGCTCCTCCGATCAGTCTTTCGATATTGGTCCGGACAGTGACACGGGCTTTCGCCTTCAGCTGAATTCCGTCTTTGGCGACCGCGTCGATAGTCGTCTTCCCCTTGTCGGGATGGGGGCAGTCAATGACTTTGGGATTAACACAGGTTTTGACCGCTTCAAGAACATCCCGTCCCGCCAGGTCGATTGCCGCCGCTTTGGAAAAGGGCAAGTCGAGATCCGCTTTGTTGGCGGCTATGAGGGCTTTGCTCACGTTGATGACATTCCCGCCGGCCAGATAATGGGTTTCTAGAAGATCGGAACTGGTGGCCAGACCGCCTTTCACCAGCATGATCCGGCTGTCGACAATCTGCTTGGCACTGACTTTCCTGATCCACATTCCGATAATCCGGTTCATTTTTACCGAAGCTCCCGACAGCAGAGCCCGGAACCACAGACCGAAGAACATAATAAAGATAAAAAGAAAAATCAGGCTGACAATTCCGCCGACAATATACAATGCTATAAACATTCCTAAACTCCTTTCCGGACCACGAGCCGCAGCCCCTCTTTTTTTATGACAATAACTTCTGAACCTTTTTCGATATACTCGCCATCGGTCTGAACGATGAGAATTTCTCCAGAGAAATCCGCTTTGCCGACGGGTCTCAAATCCGTCAAAGCTGTCCCCTTCTCTCCAAGTCGATTACTTTTGACCTCGCCCGCTGATTCAACTGCATCATCAGAGCCGCCATCTCCGTCACTCTTTAGTACGAGCCGGCTGAAGAGTCGGGATTGGGGAAGCATAATCATCAGCACCCCGATCAAGGCGAGAGCGCCTACCAGGCTTAATGAAACATAGAGGAGATTTTTCCGGAAGAGATCCCACTGCCAGACAAACTCGGGGACGACGAAATCCTGCCGGGACAGAACCAGAGACAGAAGGATGAGAATGATCCCGCTGATACCGGTGACTCCGAATCCCGGAATAATGAAAATTTCGACCAGGAGCAGAACGACGCCGGCCAGGAACAGGAGCAATTCCAGCGAACCCATATTGCCGATCATAGTGCTGGCGGCAAAGACAACGGTAAAACAAACCAGCGCGATTGTGCCGGGTATCCCGAAACCGGGACTGGTCACTTCAAGATAAAGGGCGACAAGCCCGACCATAACAAGAAGGCTGGTGACGGCGGCGCTGCTGATAAAAGCCACAAACCAGTCGGATCTGCTCTTTTCCAGAACGACAACCGAGGATCCGGTAATTTTCAAATAGTCATAAAGGCTGTCCCGGCCGGTAACGGTGGCGGAAGAAACGCCGTATCGCTCCATCTCTCCCGCGGTTAAGGTCAGAAGTTTATCGGCCGCCGACAACTGGCGCCCCCGGACGATTGTACTGCCGGAGACGCGCTCCAGTTCCTGAATCTCTCCGGGAGTGAAAAGGCGGACGCCTTCATCGGTTTCGACCTCATAAAGTTCAAGGTCGTCATCCACCATGGCCAGAGCAATGGACCGGGGGTAACCGTTCTTCTCGGCGAGAGCCGCCATCTGCCCCCGCACGGCGCTGACGGTTTTTTCCTCCGCCATGACCATCCCTTCGGAAGATTGGTATACGGGAGCTGCTGCGCCCATGGATGTTCCGGCGTCCATAACGATTTTATCGCAGGAAAAGGAAATGAGCGCTCCTGCAGACCAGCTGACACCGGTTCCTCCTGATGCGGAGGGAATGTAGGCAACCGTCTCGGCCCAGCTGACAGAGCCTATGAGAGATGTAATCTCCAGCGCGGAGTCGACGCGCCCGCCGAAGGTGTTGAGCTGGAAAATGATCATGGGGGATTCAGCCTCTTTGGCTTTGACGATGCTCCGCTTGAGAAATACGACGAGAAAGGGATCGATATCCTCATTGACGGGAATGATGTAAACCGGTCCGTTCTGTATTGCGCTATCGGTCTGTGAGATTAGGCTGTGAAGAGTCAGTAAGGAAAAGATAAGAAATAGAAATGCAATCTTCTTCATTGCTGTGCACCTCTGCTTTAAAGACTAAGCCTTCAGCAAGGCGCTGTCAAAGGTGAAGAAAATATATCAATCATTATATAATGATTATTTTAGAATCCATTCAATCCACATCGGGATACTGCTTCTTGACCTGCAGGATGTGAGGCAGAATATCAAAGAAAATATCGATAAGCTCGGGATCGAATTTTTTTCCGCGTGTCTTCCTCAGTTCCTCATAGACCCTTTCTTCATCCCAGGCTTCTTTGTAGACACGGCGACAAGAAAGAGCATCGTAGACATCGGCAAGGGAAACGATTCTGGCCATGATGGGGATTTCCTCCCCTTCCAATCCTCTCTTGCCGCCGGCGTTTACTTCCGAATCCAGAGGTCGGCCGGTTTCGAGGTCGATGTGTCCGGGATAACCGCTGCCGTCCCAGTTTTCATGATGATACAGCGATATTTCCATGGACATCTGATCGAACTCCGACTGTTTGCCGAAAAAGAGCTGAGCCCCGATATAGGCATGGGACTGCATAATGAGGAATTCCTCTTCGGTGAAGCGTCCCGGCTTTTTCAGGATAAGGTCGGAGATCCCCACTTTCCCCACATCGTGAAGCATGGCCGCCATGCGGAGAATATCCTTGTTCTTTTCAATTTCGCCCTGATCGATCTTCTTCCGACGGGCCCATTCTTCATAGAGCTCCACGGCATAACCGGCGACTCTTTTTACATGAGGACCCGTTTCCTTCGGGTCCCGCATCTCGGCCATCTGTATCATCCGGAGCAGAAGCTGCCGGGTCATCTGGGCGCGCTGGATGGCAACGGTGGCCACACTGGCGAAATGCATCAAAAAGGATTCGTCGGTTTTTTTGAAACGGACGATGTTTCCCTCATCATCTTTAGCATTGATCAGCTGGAGAACACCCAGAACCTCGCCCTGGTTGGAAACGAGGGGAATGGTCAGAGAGGAAACGCACTTGTAATTGGATTTCTCATCGTACCAGGTGCTGTAGCTGTAGGGTTTGGATTTGGGGATGTTGTACATATCAGGAATATTGAGCGGTATCTGGTTCGCCGCGACATATCCTGAAATGGACTCTTCATTTATGTCTACGGTGAAATAGGAGTAAATCAGTTTCTGTCCGGGATCCAGCTCCTTCCGCTTCGTATCGTTATGGGAGTACTTGAAACTGAGTTTCCCTTTCTCTTTGATATAGAGAGTCCCCGCATCAGCATTAGCGGATCGCCGTGCTTCGTAGAGAACCCGGTCCAGAAGCAAATCGAGGTCCTGCACTCTATTGAGATCGGAATCAATTTCAAGAATTCGTTTAATTTTGTTTTTTACTGCCATAATCTGAATGCAATCTCCTGACCGCTTTGGTTAACCCCTGTTAGATAATTATGAGCCGGAAAAATCAACTACCGCCCTTTCAGCCGCAACGGAACCGATAAATTTCTTCACTTCCATATGGTCAGGGTGAACCTGATAGGAATCAAGGGCATCTTTCGATTCATGTGTTGAAATAAGAACCACATCCCATGCTGCATCGCTTCTATTAGTATCGGCCCCTGCCTCTATACTGATTAGTCCGGGAATTTTCCCTTCCAGATTTTTCAGTCTCCTGACGACCTCATCTCCCTCTGAGATATTTTTCAACTTCCACATAACAACATGACTGATCATAAACAGGTTATCCTCACTATCATTTATAATATACCTTCAGCTCAATATTCCAATAAATAATCGAATAAAGGCGCGAAGACCCGCGCTGCCGGAATTGACACGCCCATCTGTTCGGTTATATCATGGGAACCCGGTTCGTATGAACCAGAGAAATATTTTAAAGGGTAAGGTGTAGTAATGGCAAGAAATACCAAAGCGAAAGGTAAAATTGTCCGCCGTCTCGGTGTCAATATTTATGGTAACCATAAATACGATAAATTACTGAAAAAGAAACCTCACGGTCCCGGTGTAGAAAAAGGGAAGAGAATCAGAAAGAAAGAGAGCGACTACGGTAAGCAGCTCGTTGAAAAGCAGAAAATCAGATTTGCTTACGGCGTAAGCGAAAAGCAGTTCTACAACGTCTTTCTTCACGCGAAAAGACTGAAAGGTCTTACGGGTGACAACATGATGATCCTCCTCGAAAGAAGACTGGACAACGTTGTTTACAGACTCGGTATGGCACAGAGCCGCGCTCAGGCCAGACAGTTCGTAAACCACGGACATATCAGACTGAACGGCAAGAGATCCGACATTCCTTCGATGATTGTCAAAGAGGGCGACGAGATCCTTGTTAAAGATAACGATGCAACCAAAAAAGTCCTGAGAGAGTGCGTTTCCAAAAACGACAGAACTGTTCCTTCATGGCTCAGCTTCTCCGAAGACGCCCTCAAAGGCAAAGTCGAAAGACTTCCCTTCAGAGTTGATATCGACTCCGTTGCCAATGAGCAGATGGTCGTCGAGTTCTACTCCAAATAAAGCATCATAATGACCGACACATTGTGTCGTTTGTTCGATGCGATTTTAATGCATCTCATAAAAGAGAGTCCTCCGGGGCTCTTTTTTTTTCTTTCTCTTCCCGGATAATTGACTGCCTGTCTAAACAGAATTATACTTAACATATGATTAGTTTTATTTTTTCCCCGGTACAGATTGCCCCGGTCGTGGAAGTCCCTCTTTTCTGCGATCTGATCAAGGCGGGATTCCCCTCGCCTGCCGACGATTACTCGGACAGCTCTCTCGATTTCAACGAGTACCTTATAAAAAACCGCGCGTCCACCTTCATCGTCCGCGTCCAGGGCGATTCCATGATCGGAGCGGGAATCGACACGGGGGACCTTCTCGTCGTGGACCGTTCCATCAGGCCGGAAACGGGGCGGATCGTCATAGCCGTCGTCGACGGCGAATTTACCGTCAAAAGGCTCCACCGGGAGCTGGGCCGATGGTGCCTCCTCCCGGAAAACCCCGACTACCCCGTCATTGAAATCGGCGACGAAACTGATTTTCAGGTGTGGGGGGTTGTCACCCACGCCATCCACAGCTTTCTATGAAATACGCGCTGGTGGACTGCAATACCTTCTACGCCTCCTGCGAAAAGGTTTTCCGTCCCGACCTGAAGAATAAGCCGGTCATTGTCCTCTCCAATAACGACGGGTGCGTTGTCGCCATGAGCCGCGAAGCCAAAGCTCTGGGGATCCCCCGGGGGATTCCTCTTTTCAAAGTGGAATCCCATATAAAGAAATATGATATTGCTGTCTTTTCTTCCAATTACACACTCTATCACGACTTGTCGTCCCGTGTTATGAATATCCTGCGGAATTTCGCCTCGGAACTGGAGATATACTCCATCGACGAAGCTTTTCTCATTCTGGGAGGAGAAAGCCAGGATGATATCGCCCGGCTCATCCGGGGAACGGTTATGACCTGGACGGGAATTCCCGTCTCCGTGGGCATAGGACCGACGAAAACTCTGGCCAAGGCGGCCAACAAGGTGGCAAAGAAGAGGCCGGAAGGCTATTTTGACTTCAGCAGCAGCGACAGCCGGCTTTTCCTCAAAGAGCTGGAAGTGGGTGATATCTGGGGAATCGGCCGCCAGTACCAGGCCTTTCTCAACAGGAACGGAATCTTTACGGCACTCCAGCTGACGCAGCAGAGCGACTCATGGGTAAAGAAGAACCTCACCATGGTGGGACTGAGAACAAAATGGGAGCTGGAGGGGAAACCGTCCATAGACATGGAGCAGGCCCCTCCCCCGAAAAAGGGCATCCTCTCCTCCAAAAGCTTCAGCTACCCCGTTACGGACCTTCTGGATCTGATGGAGGCGGCGGCCGATTACGGGACAACGGCAACGGAAAAACTGAGGAAGCAGAAATCGGTCTGCCGCTATGTGAACATATCCGTATCGACCAATTACTTCCGTCAGGGAGACCGGCAGTACTCCAATGCGGCCACCATTGAACTGGCGGTACCAAGCGCCTACCCCCCCGATATCATCAGCGCGGCGAGGCGCGGATTGGAACAGATCTACCGCAAAGGGTTCAAATACAAGAAAATAACCGTCTACCTCACGGGAATAGAGGATGAGAACAGAGGCCAGCTGGATCTGTTCCTGAAGGAGGATCCGAGAAAATACCGTGTCATGGAATCGGTGGACCGGATCAACCGGAAATACGGACGGAATACGGTTAACTGCATGAACATCCGGGAGACGAGCCACTGGCAGATGAAAAGGGAGCAGCTCTCACCGCGCTACACGACGAACTGGAATGAATTGCCTCTTATCTCCGCAGGATAAAGTCATTGTACAAGAATGGTTATTCTAACTATAATAAACATATGTCACAAATGTCCGTGCTAATAGTCGAAGATGATAATCTCCAGAGAAAATACATTGAATCTCTCTTCGGAGAGATTAAGCAGCCCGTTTTTGAGTTATTCTCAGCCGATAGCGTGGAGCCGGCTCTTGAAATCGTCAGGGGAAGAAACATCGACCTCATTCTGACTGATTATATGATGCCCGGCGGTTCCGGTATGGACCTTTTGAAGTCGGTAAAAGAGATCAACCCCCATATAGATGTGGCTATGCTCACAGCCCAGACTGATATCCAGGTAGCTGTTGATCTCATGAAGGAGGGCGCCCGGGATTATCTGACAAAACCGGTTACCGCTCCCATGCTTCAGAAGCTGCTTCTCTCTGTAGAAGAAAAAAGCCTTCTTGTCAGAGAAAACAGAATGCTAAGGGAACAGCTGGAGGAAAAACACGGATTCCAATCCATCATTTCCCAGAGCGGCACCATGGAAAACATACTGAATACGGCCTGGAGGATCTCCGCCAGCGACGCATCGGTTCTCATAACCGGTGAAAGCGGAACCGGAAAGGAAATGCTGGCCAATGCCATTCACTACGCCAGCTCGCGCAAGGATAAAATCATGCGGGTGGTCAACATTGCCGCTCTGTCGGAAACGCTTATCGACAGCGAGCTCTTCGGTCATGTGAAGGGAGCTTTTACCGGAGCGGTAAGTGAAAAAAGCGGTGTTTTTGAAATAGCCGACGGAGGAACCCTTTTTATCGATGAAGTGGGCGACATCCCCATGACAGTCCAGGTCAAACTCCTCCGCACCATTCAATTCGGGCAGATCCAGAAGGTCGGCTCGGAAAAACTTGAAACCTGTGATATACGGATAATCGCCGCGACGAACAAAGATCTGAAGAAAATGATTGAAGAGGGAACATTCCGGCAGGACCTCTATTACAGACTGAATGTCGTGCATATCGATATTCCGCCCTTACGGCTGAGAAAAGCGGATATCAGTCCGCTGATCAATCACTTTGTGGAAAAGTTCAGCCACAAAAATCACAAAGAAATAACCGGCGTGTCCCATGACGCCATGGATGCCCTGATGAAGTACGACTATCCCGGCAATATACGGGAACTTGAAAATATCATCGAGAGAGCCGTTATCTTCAGCCGCTCCAATACGATTAAAATGATCGATCTGCCTCCGCTCATTGATATGGCCCGCGATGAGAAAAACAGCCGGGTCCTCATCAACAAAAACTTTGATGAACTGATGAACAGCTATGAAACGGATCTCATTGTCCAGGCGATGAAAGAATCGGAAGGAAACAAAAGCGAAGCGGCGAGAAAGCTCGGCATCAGCGAAAGAAGAATACGTTCCAGGATTCAGATTCTGCAAATAGATACGACCGAATGGGATAATTGAGATCCTTCTCGTCATAAATGTCGAATAAAAACGATAAAGACGACGAGAATAGATATACTATGTGAAAATTCACCCGAAAACCGGAAAGCATTTTCCTTCAATATCCGGCGATAAAGGCCCCCCAGATCCTTTCCCTATCCTTTTTTTACCATTTTATACATTTTTTTGTTTTTTTTGGCACACTTAATGCATATAGATTACCGTAAACAAAATTAAACAACCTAAAGAGGTATAAAATGAGAAATATGAAATTTATTTTGACGCTGGCTGTTGCAGCCTTCATTTCCCTTCCCGCTATGGCAGACACGACAGGAACACTGACCCTTACCGGAACGGTAGATAGCAATATGGCAATTGTCGTAACACCGGTAGATGGTGTGTATAACGATCTGGACCTTCTAAATGATGCTTCGAATCTGAAAGTCGCAACTGTAACGGAAATCAGTAACTCAGCTTACACAGTCACCGTCTCTTCGGACAATTCGTCAGAGCTGGCCGGACCAAGTGATTCTCTGGCTTACACGCTTACCTACGACGGTGCATCCATAGATCTGACTTCCGGATCAGCGGTTATCACCAATACAACCACCGTCACAGATGCTGACGGCCTGGACAAGGATCTCAACATATCCTATACGGGAAATCCCGCTCTCCCTTCCGGAACTTACACGGATACACTGACATTTACAATTGCAGCACCTTAATTCACCTGCTATTCTATAAACAGGACTAGAGGAAGTATGAAAAGAAAAACAGTCATATACACAATTCTGCTCTTAATGATAAGCGTTCCGCTGTTTTCTTTTCAACTGACTCCCATTTCTACAGACATGTCTACAACTGGATCGGGATCAGTAAAAAACTTCACGGTTATCAACAGCAATGAAGATATCATTGCTGTTCAAATGAGCATATATTCGCGCTCGACAACCCTTGAGGGAGATGAGATAAACGAACCGGCAGACGATCTGTTTATCATCTATCCTTCCCAGATTATCCTGAAACCCGGAGAGAACCAGATTGTAAAGGTTCAATGGAAAGGAATGGCGGATATCACATCGGAGTTGCCTTTCAGGATTATTGCCGAGCAGCTTCCGGTAAACTTCTCAACAGAAGACAATGAGTCCGGCGGACTGAAAATAATGTTCCGCTATATTGGCTCGGTTTATGTAAAATCAAAATCGATGAAGCCTGATGTCATTGTGGAATCTCTTACTGCCGTCGATGACGGAAAACTCCGCCTGGTTCTCAGCAATAAAGGGCAAGCCCATGGGATTCTTAGTAATTTAAGTCTTCAAATCACCGATAATATGGGAAGCGATCCTCTGATCCTATCCGGGCCTGATCTCGAGGGGATCGAAGGGGAAAACATCCTGGCCGGTGAAAAAAGACAATTCTTCATCTCCCGGCCTCCAGAAGTAACTGACGGAGAGCTGAATGCTGTCATTTTCTATCAAGATCACTAATTTATTTAATGGTTTTCTATTACTGACACTTCTCATACTCTTCTTTCCCTATTCTCTTTCCGCCCAGTCAAGAATTCTTCTGGTAAATCAAGCTGAAACGGAAGACATCCCTGCCCTATCGGAACTCCTTTATAATATGAACACAGCTTTTAAAGAAAAAATGGAAGCAGAGGTTGTCTTTTACAATGAAGATGAGGTTTACATACCGATCCAGGAAACTCCTGTACTGCTGGAAAAATCCAGAAAGGATAATATTAGCTATCTCATAATAAACACTTTCGAACTGGATGAAGATAATATCACAATTAATTCAACCGCCCTTGAAAGCGAAAAGGGAAATACAATTTTCAGCCTCAGCTCATCGGGATCCATCAGTCTGGGGATCGAGAGGAAACTGGATTTCATAATCAATAAAATCAATCAGAATTTCATAGAAGAGATCGAAAGCAGCACTGCTGGCAAAGTCTCAAAAGAGATAGACAAGGAAGATTTATTTGCCCTGGTTTTCGGAGATCCGTCCGGCACAGAGGATCAGAAAATTCAGATCCCGATTTTAATAAACGGTGATTATAAAGGCGAGATTTCTCTATATCCCGAAGAATCAGCTGATATAAAAATACTTTATCAGCAGCTTCTGGACTATCTATCACCCTTATTGACCGATGATATTTTAGCCGGTTTTCCCCTGCCCGAAGATCCACAAGAGTACAGAGTCAGTACAATTCTTGAAGAATCGGGTATAAAGAGTTCATATAACAGCAGTGAATTGTATCTATCCATATCGATTCCAGCAGACATGTTAAAAGAACAGAATCTCGGAGTCAGAAACTATCAATCCCCGGACAGGGAAAACCTGATAGAGCAATCCGATTTCAGTTTCTACCTCAACTTATACCACAATCAGCAATGGATCTGGGAATCAATCGGAGCTGATAACACTCACAGCCTGCCCGGTTCAATACAATTTAATACGGCCATTAACTTCCGCAATTGGATTTTTACAGGGGATTATACTCTGAACTACCCCTACCAGGAGGAATACCCCTCTCTCAGCATCATCCACGATTTCACAGGAATTTCATCCAGACTCATTCTCGGCGATTTCAGTGTGGACAACAGAGGAGCTCAGAAATTCGGCCGATATCAGGGTATCAGTTTTGCGAGGAAACCGGAGATAACATCAGCGGATGGTGCAGAGAACCCCCTTTTTCAGTTTACACTTGAATCACCCTCTTTTGTCCGCATTTTTCTTAACGGGTATCCCGTAAAGAGCAGACAACTCCCTCCGGGCAGGTTCAACCTAACCGATCTCCCTCTGAGATCGGGCATAAATGAAATCCGTCTTTCCATCGAAGACAGTTTCGGGTCAGTCCAGGAGCAGGAATTCCTCATACCCTACGCTTCTGATGGTTTAAGCCACAGAGATATTGATTACTCCGCTTCTATTGGAATTTCTCCATACTCACTGGAACTGCCTCTTATTACGGGTAATTTTCTCTATGGCTTTTCATTTATGACAGCAGGGATAAATATTCAAAGCGATTTCAGTGACGAAATGGCCGGGCTCTCATTCCTGTTCCCGACCAGAGCGGGAACCTTTGAACTGGAAGCCAATCAGAGCTGGTCGTCGCTGCGGAACTCTTTGGGATTTTCCGCGGCCCTCTCTTATTTTTTCCATTCAGCCAATAATCCCAGGATCCCGACTTTCAGTTTATTCAGCCGTTACAACAGCCCGGCCTTCTTTCCCGTAGGCTCTACAGAGGAATCTCCTCCGGATTTATTAGAAATCAAGGGTACTTTATCCTACAATCTGGCAGACTTCATATATATTCAGCCTGGAGCATCCTTCTCATTCGGAAGAGAGGAGAACGGAAACAGCGGCATGGTATCTCTCGGGTTAAGGAAAAAATTCTCAAGGAACTTATCAGCCAGTATGGATTTCAAAGAGAAATTTCTCCCTGACGGAAGTAGTGATTTCACTGTCTCGCTTCTCATCCATATCAATGATTACAATGACAATCAATCCTTAACTGTGAAAAGCAGCAACTCTCAACAGGGAGCGGATATAAGCTGGAAAAAAAGATTTCAAGGCGCGAACAGCAGTTCTCTGTCAGCAGGGATATCGGGTCTCCCTTTTTCCGGAGATACAGAAAGCACATTGTCATTGAGGGGAAGCACATCCTTCAACAGATTTTACGGATCATTATCCTCAACCCTTCGCTCGGACGGAGGGAATTATACCTCCTACTTCCAGTCAAGATTCGAGACGGCTCTGGTTTTCGCCGACCGCCATATTGCCTTATCCAGACCGATAACAGACAGCTTTGCCATTGTTATTCCTGTTTTCAACCTGGAAAACCTCAATGTGGGAATCAATCCCCGTTCCGACAGCTATGAATTCCGCTCTGATTTTCTTGGAAATCCCGTAGTGAACAATCTCAGATCTTACAATTCTAAAAAAATCGCCGTGAATTTAGCTGAACCTCAGATAGATATCGATACGGAACTGGGCACATCAACCTTTACACTTTTCCCCCGCTACAAAAGCGGTACGGTTATATATACAGGCACAAGAAATAATGTTTATATCACGGGGCGGCTGGTTGACGGGCAGGGTTCGGCACTCTCTTTTGAAACGGGAACTCTGACTGATCAGGAAGGAGAAGAGTTCTTGTTTTTCACTGACAGAGAAGGAGTCTTTTTCATCTATGGGCTTCAGAGAGGAGAGTGCACATTAAACATTAACAATTCCTCTTATATTCTGAATATTCAGATTCCCGAGGAAACCGAAAAAAAACTGGACCTCGGAGATTTAAAAGTACTCCGGGAAGACAGGTCATAGATATGAAGAAAATTAAAAGAATTGTATTTATCATAGCTTTATTCAATATAGCGCTCCCAATTCAAGCTCAGAGCTGGAATTTACAAGTTCAGACAGAAATTCGAAACTCCATATCGGACTATAGCGGTAATGAGGAAATTGCCATTCTCTGCGAATTCGATGTCGCATACAGTGCCGGCAGCGAGGCGATATCATACTTCTTTTCTTTCGGCTGGGGTAATGGCGGAAGCATTTCGGAAAGAGCCTTTACTTCTCAACAGACAGGCAGCGAAGTTGCCTACAACCTCTATGACGAGACGCGCAGTATCATTCTGGACGATTCAAATGTCATCGCCGGCTCTTTTGAAAGCAGCTCAGATCCGCAGACGAATCATCATAAATTCTGGCTAGTAATCCCTATACAGAATCAATTCCCCGAATCCGGACAATACAGCGATTCAGTACGGGTGGAAGGCTATACGGGAACGGTTTCGGGTTCTTCTTCCCGAAACTGGAAGGATTTCTCGGTAGTTTCAGAAATCCAGGTAACTCTTGCCAGCGCCATGGTCTGTGAAGTATCCATTGTCGATACCGGGGCCCCTTTCGCATCGACCAGCACCGACAAAACCTTTGACTTCGGAAATCTGACGACAGGAGAAACTCAAACTGGAGATATTGTCGTTTCATCAACTGATCCTTATGAACTGAGCATAAGATCGGAAAATGGCGGAGTCATGATCAGAACGGATGCCGTCGATCCGGACTCCGAAATTCCCTACTACTGCTATATCGACGAGAGTCTGATTTCCCTGAGTTCGACATTCCTGCAAATTGCTTCAGGTTCGGCTACGGATCCCGACGGAGACCGATACAATATAAAAATCGAGATCGGTGATTTCTGGGGTATCAATGCGGGCGAATTTGAAGATATTATCTATATTGAATTAACAAGCCAATAAAAGCAAAGATGAAAGAAATAACCAATTTATACGGAAAAACACTCCCTCAAATACAGGAGATCTGCGGAGAACTCAAACTCCCCGCCTTTACGGCGAAACAGATCTGCAGCTGGCTCTATGAAAAAAATGCCGGTTCCTTTGAAGAGATGACCAATATATCCAAAGCCAACCGGAGCCTCCTGGCGGAGACGTACTCCATAGATAAGGAAAAGCCCGAAAAGGTGAGCATCTCACAGGACGGAACGAAGAAATATCTCTTCGACCTTGGTCAGAACCGTTTTATCGAAGCGGCCATGATTCCCGACGGGGAACGCAAGACCCTCTGCCTATCTTCCCAGGCGGGCTGTAAAATGGGCTGCACCTTCTGTATGACGGCGAAGCAGGGATTTCAGAGCCAACTGACTCCTTCGGAAATACTAAGCCAGTTCACAGAAATTGAGGAAGCCGGCCAGATTACCAATATAGTCTATATGGGGATGGGCGAACCGATGGACAACATCGACAGCGTACTGACCTCCCTGGAAATTCTCACAGCCGATTACGGATTTGCCATGAGCCCCAAGCGGATCACCGTATCGACCATTGGCGTCATTCCCGCCATGAAGCGGTTCCTCGAAGAGAGCAAGTGCCACCTGGCCATAAGCATTCACAGCCCTTTTCCCGAAGAGCGTCAAAGGCTGATGCCTGTGGAAAAAAAATACCCTATTGAGGAGATCGTGGAAATTCTGAAACAGCACGATTTCGGTGGTCAGAGACGGGTCTCATTCGAATATATCATGTTTGCGGGAGTCAATGACGATGACCGGCACAGCGCCGCTCTGTCCAGGCTCCTGAAAGGACTCGACACACGGGTTAACCTCATCGGTTTTCACCCTATCCCGGATTCCGCTCTCAACGGATCATCCAGGCCGGTTATGGAAGCCTTCCAGGCCCATCTCCAGAAAAAGGGAATCACCACGACTATCAGAAGATCCCGCGGTCAGGACATCGATGCGGCCTGCGGCCTCCTCTCCACCAAAGAGCGATTAAATAATTAAATAGAAAAGTTGGAGCGGCTGTTAATAAGGCTCATGAACTCTTCCCTCGTCGCCAGGTCGTTGTGAAAACTACCCAGTACTGAAGAAGTAATCATCGAGGAATTGAGCTTTTCCACACCGCGCATCATCATGCACATATGCCGCGCTTCGATAACGACTCCGACGCCCTCGGCGCCGACGGCATCCATGACGGCCCGGGCGATCTGATTGGTCAGTCTCTCCTGGATCTGAAGGCGCCTCGCGTAAAAATCGACGATGCGGGCCAGTTTGCTAACGCCGAGAACCCGGCCTTCAGCGATATAACCGATATGGGCTACGCCGTAAAAGGGCAGCATATGGTGTTCGCAGAGGCTGAAAACCTCAATATCCCGGGAAATGATCATATTGTTGGCATCGGATTCGAAAATGGCATCATTAATCACCGTTTTCAGATCCATTCCATAACCGCTAGTCAGGAACGAATAGGCTTCTGCAACCCTCTGCGGAGTCTTGACCAGTCCTTCCCTGTCAGGATCTTCTCCGATCTCTATCAATAATTCTTTGATAAGATTGGCAACTCTTTCTTTATTCATGATATGTATTAAAATCCCTTATATAGTAAAAATGCAATAGAAAACTGCTTAAAGGCCGTAAAAACTGCCTTTCAAATGTCTTCCGCCATCTACAAAGATAATCTGCCCTGTGACGAAATCATTGCGGATCAGAAATTCCGCCGCATCACAAACCTGCTGCGCCGTACCGATTCTTTTCAGTGTGTTTGAGTTTTTCATCCTCTCAGTCCAGCTCTCCTCTTCCGAAGGATCGGCGCCGACGGGAGGAAGAATCACTCCGGGAGCCACAGCGTTGAACCGGAAATCGGGGGACAGCTCTTCGCTGAGCATTCTTGTCAGAGAAAAAAGAGATAGCTTGCTCAGGTGATAAGGCACGTGAAGATTATCGTAATCGGTAATACGGGAATCGAGCATATTGATTACAACTCCCGAATCGACCCGTTTCGCCATCTCCCGGGAGAGCATCAAAGGTACCAGAGCATTGATATCGAGGTTTCTGTGAAAGGTTTCTTCACTGGAATCGAGAAGCCTTTCAAGATGAAAAATCGAGGCGCTGTTGATTAGAATTTCCGGAAAAAAATCCATGGCGTCCAGATCTCCGAAAAGGTCCTCTGCAGCTCCTTTCCGGGATAGATCTTTTGCTACGGGAAAGGCTGTTCCGCCGTCATTGCAAATCATATCGCAGAGATCGTAAGCGTCGGTTTCCGACCGGTTATAGTGAACGGCCACTTCGGCTCCCGCTCCGGCCAGCATGAGAGTCAAAGCGTTTCCCAGTCTTTTAGCCCCGCCCGTAACAAGGGCTTTCTTTCCTTGAATATCCATATAATTCCAGATTAAACGTTACGCTTATCTCTTGTAAAGAGAAGCGGTGGATTTTACAATTTTACCATGAATAAAAAAGCAATCAGGAAAGAAATCAATACACTCATTGATAATATGGAAGATTCAATCCTGACGGATTTGAGCCGCAGGGTATCCGAACTTGTTATAGAACAGCCTGTATGGAAAGAAGCGAAACAAATCCTTCTGTTCCTCAGTTTCGGGAAAGAATTCAAAACGGACTTTCTGATCAGGCAGGCTTTAAAAGATCAAAAGGCTGTTGCCGTTCCCCGGATCTGCGGGAAAGAGATGACATTCCATTACATCAAAGGCCTGGATGATGCGCTGGAAACAAACAGATGGGGCATACGGGAGCCTCTGGCCGGTTCGCCCCTATGGAATCCGGAAAAGGGGAAAACCTTAATGCTGACGCCGGGAGTCGCTTTCGGACCGGAGGGTTCCCGGCTCGGCAGGGGTGGGGGATTTTATGACCGCTTCCTGTCGGAAAAGGGCGATGTTCTGAAAACGGTCGGTCTGTCCTTCGAATGGCAGTTCAGAGATGATATACCTATGGAAGAACAGGACCGACGTCTCGACGGGTTAAGTACGGAAAGTCGATTTCTGATTTTTAAAGCAGATTAATCAGTCTGAGCCAGTTCCTTGCTGATATTTTTTCCCG
Source organism: Spirochaeta isovalerica (assembly GCF_014207565.1). NCBI lineage: Bacteria > Pseudomonadati > Spirochaetota > Spirochaetia > Spirochaetales > Spirochaetaceae > Spirochaeta > Spirochaeta isovalerica. The sequence goes on from NZ_JACHGJ010000005.1 coordinate 111,600, forward strand.
TTTCGTGGGAAAAGATTTTGTGCAGCGTGTTGCGGGGATCTATTTCCTCTCCGGAAAAATCAACCAGTTCGCTCATGGCTTTATCGAAAGCGGCAAGGCTCTCTTCCGAAAGCTTCAGTTCCACGCCTTTGATAATGACCAGGTCGAGTCCCCGTTTCACTTCCATCCAGGAGGCTTCTCTGGCATCGCTCATGGAAAGAGTTCCCTGAGCCATTACATCGAGAAGGATTCTCTCTTCAGTATCCCATGTGAAATTCTCCAGGAGATACTGTGCCCGTGTCTGGAATTTTTCCGCTTTGTGACGTTCGCTTCTTCTATTCTTTTTCATATATGTAAATCTTAACCCTAATCCTCTCCTTGATTCAATTTACCAATGATATTATTTTCATAATATGGCAAAAATCAAATCAGCATTGGAACTGGCCCTTGAAAAAACTGAAGGGCTATCGGTAGACAGAGAAAAACTCAAACAGAAAGAACTGAAAGAGTCGGGACAGAAACTGGCTTCATCCATTATCAACGGGACGGAAAAGGAAGGAAAAGAGAAACTCTCAAAATTTCCTGAAGGAGATATTCTTTTTATAAAGGAGGGTTTTGCCGAAATCCTGCTCTCGAACATCAGGTTGCCTCTCTATATCAACAGCGACAACAGGCTGAACCAGCTGGAAGAGGCTTTTGCCCTTATTTCCGACAGGGAAGATATCTACAAACTGGTATTCAGCCAGCTACAGCAGCTCTTCGGAAAATACGTGGAAGACATTCAGAATCTTTCCGAAGCGCTGAAACAGCAGTACATGCCGGTTCTGAGACAGAAACAGCAGCAAATCCGTCAGCAGACCGGACGGGATATCCCCATAGAACCGGAACAGGATCCCGAATTCATGGAATTGCTCAGTCAAAACCGCAGAGCCCTTGAAGAGCAGTACAATGAAGTGATTGCCCAGGCCAAAGCGGAACTGAAAAAAGTTATCTGATCCGGATATTTCTGTGGATCTTTTTGAAAACAGCACGAGAACAGACCGGGAACCTCTCGCTTCGCGCATGCGCCCCCGCACTCTCGATGAGTTTGCCGGACAGGAGCATATAGTCGGGAAAGGCCGTCTTTTAAGACGATCCATTCAGGCGGACCAGCTTTCCTCGCTTATTTTTTACGGGCCTCCGGGAACGGGGAAAACGACACTGGCCAAAGTCATCGCCGGCACGACGAAGAGCAGCTTCATCAGCCTAAACGCCGTTCTCTGCGGGGTCAAAGATATCCGCGAAGCCATTGAAGAAGCCAAAAACAACTTCGAGCTCTATGACCGCAAAACCATCCTTTTCGTCGATGAGGTGCACAGGTGGAACAAAGCCCAGCAGGACGCCCTTCTTCCATGGGTGGAAAACGGAACATTTATTCTCATCGGCGCCACAACGGAAAATCCTTATTTCGAAGTTAACAGCGCCCTGGTCAGCCGGAGCCGTATCTTTCAGCTCAAAGAACTGCACGATGAAGACTTGATGGCCGTCGCGGCGAACGCTCTGGAAAACAGGGCCAGGGGTTATGGAAAATGGAAAGTCACTTTCGAAGAAGGCGCCCTGGAGCATCTGGTTAAGATCGCCGCCGGCGATGCGAGGACTCTGCTCAACGCCCTGCAGCTGGCGGTGGAGACGACGCCGGAATCCTTCCCTCCCCCCGAAGGAGAAGAGATTCACATCAACCTGCAGACCGCCGAGGAAAGCATCCAGCAGAAAGTGGTTCTCTACGATAAAGAAGGGGACTACCATTTCGACACCATAAGCGCTTTTATTAAATCGATTCGCGGCTCCGACCCGGATGCGGCGCTCTACTGGATGGCTAAAATGCTCCGCGCCGGCGAAGACCCGAAGTTCATCTTGAGAAGAATGATCATATCAGCTTCGGAAGATATCGGACTGGCCGACCCCCATGCCATATCGGTTGTCACCTCAGCGGCCGCCGCCTACGACAGGATAGGCATGCCCGAAGGGGCCTTTCCCCTGACCGAAGCGGCCATTTATCTGGCCACAGCACCCAAATCCAACTCGGCCATGGCTTATTTCGATGCCCTCAGGTCAGTTGTGGAAGAGGAAAATCGCGAAGTTCCCAATCATTTAAGAGATCCCAGCCGGGACAAACACAGCTTCGGCCACGGTGAGGGATACAATTATCCCCATGCCTACAGGGACCACTGGGTTGCCCAGGCTTACCTGCCTGAAGAGCTTAAGGGACGATATTTCTATCAGCCATCATCCATGGGTTACGAAGCGACGATACAGCAGGAAGTTGTCCGTCGAAGGGAAGCCCAGATGGCTGTCATGCTGGAAAATACACGCGATGAAGTGCTCACCTACTCCCCGGGAGATAAAACCCGGGAAAAATGGGTTAAGCGAATCACATCGGGGCAGAGCCTCTACCTCCAGGAAATCCGGGACAGGGTTTTCGAACGTCTCAATATCCTCCGGCACGAACGGGTCCTCATTCCCGAAGAGAAAAGCGGTCTCTTTCTCTGGGAAGCCTTCAGGAAAGCACCGGAGGGACTGGTTTGCGGACTGATTCCCGACGAGAGGGACTTCTCTCTGACCGAACACTACTCCCGCACACTTCCGGAAAATGAGAGGCCTGTGATTTTCGCAGACAGCCTTGCGGCCTGGAACGGCGAAGAGCATGAAGAAACAAAGGGCTTTCTCTTCGACTGCCTTGCCGCCCGGGACCTCTTCGGAACCAGGAGAAATATTCCGGAACTGCTCGGCAGCGCGCATAAAGCTCTGGGTAAGAATGGGCGCCTGGTAATAGTGGAAACGCATCGGGCCGGAGGAACCAAACTGTCCTCCTTCCTTCCGTCGGAGTTCTCCCCGGATCTGAAGGAGAAACTGGCTGAAGTTGAGAGAGAACTCTACAGCGCCTCCGGTTATGACAGAAAAGAGGATTTTAAAGAAAATCTGAAATCTCTTTTCCCCGAGAGTTCGGTAGAAGAAATACAGATCGGAGAGAACCGCCTCATCCTTCCCGAACAGCTCGACCGCTGGCTGGACAGCAAAACGGACAATAGCTACGGTGCGGCCGTTCTTGAAAAGCTGGGTGACGATGCCTATTCGGCGATCAAGTCCGAACTGAAAAAACAGCTTTCGGGAAAAACCGTTTCCTGGAACCGATCGAGCCTTATTCTATACGGAAAAAAAGCCTGATCACAGCCTGAAGCCTCCTGCCCGGTTATGCGTTCTGACCTGAAAGTTTTTTTATAGAATTTTATACGGGACTTGTTGACAAAAATCAGCAAATATATAATTATTGCCTTCGTTCAGCGGAAACGACGGATTCCGCCGAAAACATGGTGAATGTAGTTCAGTTGGTAGAGCGCCAGATTGTGGTTCTGGTTGTCGCGGGTTCGAGTCCCGTCATTCACCCGAAGTAATATGCGTCCATAGCTCAGCTGGATAGAGCGCCGGACTTCGAATCCGTAGGTCGCAGGTTCGAATCCTGCTGGGCGTAAACTTACTTTGTATATTACGAATGCGGGCCGTTAGCTCAGCTGGTAGAGCAACAGACTCTTAATCTGTGGGTCAAAGGTTCGAACCCTTTACGGCTCATTCCTGCATCGAAGGGATTGACTGTAAAGTTAATTTGTTTGTATAATGCGCGAGCGTGGTGGAATTGGTAGACACGCTGGTCTTAGGAACCAGTGCCTCCGGTGTAAGGGTTCGAGTCCCTTCGCTCGCATGAAACACAATTTTGCGAAAGTAGCTCAGTGGTAGAGCTCCACCTTGCCAAGGTGGATGTCGCGGGTTCAAGTCCCGTCTTTCGCTTAACAAAAGGTTTGGGCGATCTGGATGTTATCTGGATCGTCTTTTTTTTACACCTTAACTCTCTGTAGAAGGAAAACGCCGTGATTGTTAAAAAAAGCGTTGAAAAACTGGAGAATTCCTCAGTAAAACTGTCCATTACCGTTAAAGGTGATGAGGCGAAAAAAGAATACAATGAGCTTCTTACAAAGTATGGTAAAGAGGCGCAGATAAAAGGGTTCAGAAAAGGTAAAGTTCCCGCATCTGTTCTCGAGAGAAAATTCGGAGAGGGTATCCGCGGGGAAGCCGCCGGAAACATCATGGATAAATCCCTCAGAGAAGCATTTGAAACCGTTGAGGAAAAACCCCTCGGATACACACACCCCGAAGTAGTCGGAGATCCCGAACTGAAAATCGGTGAAGATTTTTCTTTTGAAGTGAAATACGATGTGTTCCCCGAATTCGAACTGAAAGACTACAAAGGTCTTGAACTGAAAGAAACTCAGGTTTCCGTAACCAAAGCTGATGAAGAAGCCGAACTGAAAGCCATTCAGGAGCAGAACTCCGTTGTTATGGACAAGAAGGACGGTAAAGTTGCCGACGATTCAATCGTAACTGTAGATTACTGCGAACTCGATGACGAAAAGAACGAAGTAGAAGGCAAGAAACGCGAAGACTTCGTTTTCACAGTCGGAACGGGATACAACTATTACAAAATCGATGAAGAAATCAAAGGTATGAAAAAAGATGAAGAAAAAGTCATCGAAAAAGAATACCCCGAAGATTTCGAAGCGCAGGATCTGGCGGGACGCAAAGTCGCCGTTAAAGTTCTTGTTAAAGCTGTAAAAGAAAAGATCCTCCCCGAGCTGGACGACGAACTGGCTCAGGACGTGGATGAAAAATATGAAACCCTCGATGACCTGAAAAAAGCTCTGAAAAAGCAGTGCAAGGACAGAGCCAAAGAGAAAGTCGATGCCGAACTGAGAACCCAGGCTGTAGACAAGCTGGTTGAAGCAACGGAAATCGATGTTCCCAAATCCATGGTTGACGTGGAACTGGAACAGAGCTGGAGAAACTTTGTACAGCAGTCGAGAATGCAGGAGGAGCAGCTCCTCGGATTCCTCGAAATGCAGGGTCAGACAAAAGAGCAGCTTCTCGACACCTGGCGCGCCGATGCGGAAAAGAGCGTTAAAGGCCAGCTGATTATCGGAAAGATCCTCGAAGAGGAAAAAGTTGAGATCAGCGATGAGGAATTCGAAGAAGAACTGCAGAAACAGGCCGATATGTATAATATGCCCATAGAGGATCTGAAAAAATCATTTGGCGAAAACAACCTGACTGAGTATCTTAAAAGCGATATGAAAACCAGAAAGGTTTACGACATGCTCATCAAAGAGGCGAATATCGTCAAAGGTGAAAAAGTAAAATACGCCGATTACATCAAAGGCTAAATATTAAGGCAAGGATCTGCAGTATGAATGAACAGAACAGCACATTGGTACCCTATGTAGTGGAACAGACAGGAATCGGAGAACGTTCCTATGATATTTTCTCCCGCCTGCTGAAAGACAGAATTATCTTCCTCGACGGGGAAATAAACGATGTGACTGCGGACCTTGTCGTTGCACAGCTCCTGTTTCTTGAATCGCAGGACCCGGAGAAGGATATCAACCTGTATATCAACTCCCCCGGCGGTTCGGTAACAGCGGGACTGGCAATCTACGACACCATGCAGTACATCAAACCCGATGTAACCACGATCTGCATGGGTCAGGCCGCTTCCATGGGAGCGGTTCTTCTGGCGGGCGGCACAGCCGGCAAACGGCTTGCCCTCCCCTCGTCCCGCGTTATGATTCACCAGCCCTGGGGCGGTGTTCAGGGACAGGCCAGAGATATCGGGATTCAGGCCAGAGAGATCGTAAGACTCAAGAAAATGCTCATCAGCTACTTCGCCGCCAACACGGGCAAGAGCGAAGAGCTCATCTCACAGGATCTGGAAAGAGACTTTTTCATGTCTGCCGAAGAAGCGACAGAGTATGGAATCGTAGACAGGATTTTAAGAAGAGAGACAGATGGCCAGATCAAAAAGTAAAGATATGAAAGTGTGTTCTTTCTGCGGAAAGACATCGGACTCAGCAAAAAAACTCATAGCCGGACCGGGTGTTTACATCTGTGATGAATGCGTCAATGTATGCAACAAGATTCTCACAGAGGAAAACGACCTGATAACCGCCGACTTCGACGAAGAGCTGCCTACGCCCAGAGAGATCAAGGACTTCCTTGATTCCTATGTGGTCGGGCAGGATAAAGCCAAAAAGGTACTCTCCGTTGCGGTTTACAATCACTATAAAAGAATTACCCACAGCGGAAAGATCGAAGATGATGTGGAAATTGAAAAATCCAACGTTCTCTTTATCGGTCCCACCGGTACGGGTAAAACCCTTTTGGCCTCCACGTTGGCCAAAAGACTCAAAGTTCCCTTCGCCATTGCCGACGCCACGACATTGACCGAAGCCGGTTACGTGGGTGAAGACGTCGAAAACATCCTCCTGAAACTGATCCAGGCGGCCGGCAACAACATTGCCGCAGCTGAAAAAGGGATCATTTATATCGACGAGATTGATAAAATCGCCAGAAAAAGCGAAAACGTGTCCATAACGAGAGACGTTTCCGGTGAAGGTGTTCAGCAGGCTCTCCTCAAGATCATCGAGGGAACCGTAGCCTCCGTTCCTCCCCAGGGCGGAAGAAAGCACCCCAACCAGGAAATGCTCAAAATCGACACTTCCAATATATTGATTATCTGCGGCGGAGCTTTCGTCGGACTCGACAGCATAATCGACTCCCGCGTATCTCAGCACCCTCTGGGATTCGGAGCGGATATAAAAGTTTCGGGAGACAAAGACCTGGCGAAACTATACGACCAGATGCATCCCGACGATCTGATAAAATTCGGACTTATTCCCGAGTTTATCGGACGGCTCCCCATTCACGTATCGCTGGATAACCTCAAGAGAGAGGATTTAATCCGGATTATAACTGAACCTAAAAACTCGATCATTCGCCAGTATGAAGCATCGATGAAACTGGACAATGCGGAGCTGCACTTCGAAACAGCAGCTATCGAGGCTATTGCCGATCTGGCTCTGGAACGAAAGACAGGAGCCAGAGGTCTGCGGTCGATTGTGGAAAAAGCGATGACCGAGATCATGTACGAGCTTCCGTCCATTCAGGGAATGAAAAAAGTGATCGTCACCAGCGATGTGATCAAAGACAATCACAAACCGGTCATTATTACCGATCCGGAAAAAATGAACGAACCCTGGAAGAACGAACTCTATGAAACTACTAAGCAAATCTCCGCTTAAGAAAAACAGTCTAAGCAGTAACAATAAAAACCAGCTTCCCCTCATTCCCCTGAGGGAGCTGGTTATTTTTCCCTATTCGGTCGTCCCCTTTTTCGCCGGACGGCCCGCGACAATCAAAGCCATTGAAAAAGCGATGGAAGGCGATAAAAACATCTTCCTGGCTTTTCAGAAAAACAAAAACGATAATCCCACGCCCGATGATCTTTTTCCTGTCGGTACCGTAGCTCATATCCTTCAGATCCTCAAGCTTCCCGATGGAAGCCTCCGCGTTCTGGTTGAAGGCAAGTCCCGCGCCGATGTCCTGAAGGTTTTCGAGAAAGAGGGAATGGCCAATGTAACCTACCGCCCCATTCCGGAGCCCGGCGCGCCGACCAAAGTGGAAGCCTCCCTGATGGCCACAGTGAAAAACTCCTTCAGGGAGCACAGCAAGCTGGTTAAAAAGCTCCCGGCTGAAGTAGTGGCGAACATTGAAAAAGCTGAATCTCCCGACAGATTGATTTCATTGGTTATGACTAACCTGAAGCTTCCCTCTGATAAAAAAATGGAGTTTATCACAACCCGGGACAACCGCGTCCGGATGGAAAACCTGGCGGTTTCTCTGGAAATGGAAAACGAAGTCATCACCCTGAAGAACAACATCAACGGACGGGTGAAGAAAAAAATGGAGAAAACTCAGAAAGAGTATTTTCTCAATGAGCAGCTGAAGGAAATTCAGAAAGAACTGGGTTCGGAAGACAACGACCCTTCGGGCTCAAAAGAACTGGAAGACAAAATCATGGCGCTGGATCTTCCCGAAGAAGTCGAAACAAAAGCGCTGAAAGAATTGAAGCGCCTTTCCCGCCTTCAGCCCATGTCTCCCGAATCAGGAGTGCTGAGAACATACCTTGAATGGATTACCGATCTCCCCTGGGGCATAAGGACCGAGGACAACAAAAGCCTGAAAGCCGCTGCGGAGATCCTCGACAAAGATCACTACGACCTGAAGACAGCCAAAGAGAGAATCCTCGATTTTATCGCCGTCCGTCAGTTAAAGGAACATCTGAAAGGTCCCATTCTCTGCTTCGCCGGACCACCCGGAACGGGAAAGACCTCATTAGGGCGGTCTGTTGCCAAAGCTTTGAACAGGGAGTTTATTAGAATATCCCTCGGCGGTGTCCGCGATGAAGCGGAAATCAGAGGCCACAGAAAAACTTATGTGGGAGCGCTTCCCGGCAAAATCATACAGTCTCTTAAAAAAGCGAAAACGGAAAACCCCGTATTCCTTCTAGACGAAATAGACAAGATGAGCAGTGATTTCAGAGGCGATCCCGGCGCGGCTCTACTGGAAGTCCTGGATCCGGAGCAGAACTCCACTTTCGTGGACCATTATCTGGAAGTACCCTTCGACTTGTCTAAAGTTATGTTTATAACCACAGCCAATACGCTACATAATATACCCCGTCCCCTGCTGGACAGAATGGAAATAATAGAAATCCCCGGGTACACCGATTTCGAAAAACTGGAAATCGCCTCGCGGTTTATCATTCCCAAACAGCTTGAAGAGAACGGAATCGACAAAGCCGATATCACCATGGATGAAGAGGCGATACTCAAGATAATCCGGTCCTACACAATGGAATCCGGCGTGAGAAACCTCGAAAGGGAAATCAGCCAGGTTATCCGCAAGATCACCAGAAAATCTATAGAAGATTACCAAAGCCGGGGCGGCCGCTATGTCATCAATACGGCATCTCTCCATCAGAATCAGGAAAACTACGCCGTAAGGCAGATTGATGACGGAACGGACATCGATCTCTCCCATGTGAGCATACATGTCACAGCCGGGATGATCTCCGAATACCTCGGAAAGGAAAGGTTTTCCGAGTCCGACCTGAAAAGCACGACCAAGAGCGGCATGGCCACAGGTCTGGCCTGGACAGAGCTGGGCGGCAGGGTTCTTCCTGTGGAAGTCAAACTCTACGAAGGTGCCGGAAAACTGATACTGACGGGAAAACTCGGTGATGTCATGAAGGAGAGCGCCCAGATCGCCCTCTCCTTTCTGCGCTCCAACGCAGAGATCTTCAAAATCGATCCTTCTTTCAGTAAGGACAGGGATATTCACATCCATGTTCCGGAAGGGGCCATACCCAAGGACGGGCCATCGGCCGGCATAACCATGACAGCGGCCTTGCTTTCAGCTATAAAAAATGTTCCCCTCAAAAAGGGAATCGCCATGACGGGAGAGATAACCCTCACAGACAGACTCCTTCCCATAGGCGGCTTGAAGGAAAAAGTCCTGGCTGCTCACAGAAACAATCTCTTTACAGTCCTCATACCGGAAAAGAACAAGAAGGATAAAGAGGAACTGCCTCCGGAAATTCAGGAATCGATGAAGTTTTACTTCTGCAGTTCCGTCATCGATGCCCTGGAAAAGCTTTTTCCCCGGGGAACTTTCAAATAAAGACAGGGCTTGTAACTCTTTAAGAAAAAAGTTCCTGGCGCTTGATAATTAAACTAAGTTGTCGGATAATTTAATCTGGACGTAAAATCTGCGATTCGGCAGACCGGGCGAAAAGCGCCCTTTCTTAATATCAGGAGGCTTTCAGGTGAAACACAAGATTATTACAGTTTTATTGATTCTCTTTATCTTTACCGGGATATCGGTTTTTGCGGACACAGCAGAATCGGATCTCTACGTCAAAACGATTTATATAGTCAAAGTTTACAATGACAATCATGGTTTTCGCGTCGATTATCAGAATTCCAATATGAAACTCTATTCCATCTATATGCCGCAGAAATGGTTCGGCGAAGCGGCGGGCTATGGTGAAGTGGTATATGGAAACCATCCTTCAGCTCCCTATATGTCCGTCTGGTACAAAGAGGGAAAAGTCGATCACTTCAGGCTCTATGTGAAAGAGGATTTTAATGATCCTTCCTGGGGAACTTTTCCCTTGACTGGTGTGAACGAAGATCTCTTTCAGGTTGAAGAACTCACGATCATATACTGATGGAAAGAGATGCGAGACCAATTCTCGATGCCCTGGAGAAGTATGATAATTTTATCATCGCCGGGCATCAGGAACCGGATGGAGACTGTCTCTGCTCTCAAATGGCTTTAGCCAGTTTTCTCAAACGAAAAGGAAAGAGCGCCAAACTGGTTTCCGCCGGGCCCTTCAACCGTCCTGAAATCCGCAGCTGGGAAAAATTTTTCTCTTCAACAATCAGAAACGACGATTTGCAGGGCAGCACACTGGGAATCATTACGGACTGCAGCTCTCCCGATCGGACAGGCCCGCTTGGCGAACAGCTGGAAAGGCTCCCCCTTATGGTAATTGACCATCACAGTGCGGGAGAGGATTTCGGCGATTACCGGTTTATCGATTCGAACAGCCCCTCCACGACTCTTCTCGTACAGCAGCTGATTGAAGCGTCGGGCATGGAACTGACCGAAGAGGAAGCGGAGTTTATATTTCTCGGTTTCTGTACGGATACGGGGTTCTTCCGGCATATTGGTTCGGGAAAACCCGATGTTTTCCAGGCAGTCTCCAGGCTTGTCGAAGCCGGAGTATCACCCAACGCCACACATAGAGTGATGACCGGAGGCAGAACCCACGGTTCGAGAAGGCTGCTTGGCCGCATACTGGAGCGCTCGAGACTCCATTTCGACGGGAAGCTCATTATTTCATGGGAAACTCTCGAAGACCGGAGAGAACTGGGTACTGACGACAGGGATTCCGATTCCATGTACCAGATGCTCCAGAGTATAGGCGGAGTGGAATCCGTCGCCGTGATACAGGAAGAGGATCTGGATCTTTTCTCCGTCGGATTACGTTCAAACTTCGATACGGATGTCGGCGCCATAGCCAAAAGCTTCGGAGGCGGCGGACACCGGAAAGCTGCCGGCTGTACCCTCAAAGGGTCTAAAGACGAAGTCCTCGACCGTATTATCAAAGCTTTTCAAATATTAAATAACAGTTAATATTCAATTTTCTCTATGAATTCTCTTGCCCTTCGGGCTTTCAGTTGATATTTTCTTACCAAACGGTCGTTAACAGTTAACAACCGTTCGGTAACATAAAATATGAAAAGCGTAAAACACCTGAACAGAAAAGAGGAAATCATCGATACCGCATTCAAAGTGTGGCAGTTGAATTGTTTCACCTCGACATCTCTTAACGATATTGCCGAAAGCCTGGGAATGACCAAACAGGCCATATACCGGTATTTCAAAGGCAAAAGCGGTCTCATTTCTGAAATGAGCAGCCGTATTACCGATCACTATAGAAGTAATTTTCGCGATTTCCGCCGTATTGCGGAAACAGAATCCCGCGATCAGATTGTTAGAGAATTCATAAGGAACCAGATTGAGTTTTTCAGAAACCACAGCGAATACCTATCCTTTCTTATTTCAAAAATCAGACTGGCCGACGAGGGAAGAAGAAATTTTATAGAAGTGATTGCCGAACAGACCGGCTATCTGCAAAAGGAACTGGATGTTAAGCCCTCAGCGGTAAATTACATCCTGAATCTCATTGTCTTTTATATATTTATTGATTCGCTGAAAAGCACGGAAGAACTGACCGGGAGGATTTACACTCTGGTTACCGAAGGCTTCGGAACAGAACTTCTTGCAAAACCATCGGATCCGGAAAGACTGTTAAGGGAAAACCGGATTCCTGAAAACGATATGACCGAAGAGAACAAAGTCCTGCAGTCGATCTCTGAAGTGGTTATGGAGGAAGGCCCCCACAACGCATCGCTCGACAAAATAGCGAAACGGGCGGGGATGACCAAAAGCAGCCTCTATTTCTATTTCAACAATAAAGAGGAGATGATTACAGAAACGATAAACAGGCAGACAGAAGCCTTTACGGAATACTATTTTGAAAAGATTTCCGCCTATGAAGAGGTGGGAGACCAGCTCTTCGCCCACTTTGTTCTGACAGCCAGCATGACCATTGAAAGGCCCAAAACCGTTTCGATGATCCACTGGTTTATCCGGAGGGGAATCGGAGACAGCTTCCGAAAACCGACGGAATTTGAAAAATACAGGGTGTTTTTCGAAAACGCCGCCAACTACCGCTATCTCAATACCCACGGGATAACGGCTGATCAATTGTTATTACTGGTCAACTTCTGCGTGACCTTTGAAGTGAATAATCAAACAAACAGAGACCTGGAGAAGGAGAGCAAATACGGGTTGGTTCACGACCTGTACGATCTCTTTGTCCATGGACTGAAAGCATTACAGGAGAATAAAAAATGAAAAAAGTGTACATAATGATTTCAGGATTGATAATGCTGATGGCCCCTCTCGCGGCCCAGACAGAAGTCATAACTATCGATAAGGCAATTCAGTTGCTTCACATGAACAACCTGGACATCAAAGCCAAGGCTTTTGATTTGAAGGTTGCCGAGAGGAACAGGAAAACGGTTTGGAATAACTTTCTGCCGACGCTGGGGGTCTCTGCCGGATCGGCACTGATGATGAACCCGGGATATATGGAGTCAGTTACAGATTACTCAAATTTTCCATCAGTGGTTACCATAGACGAACCCGCCGGACCGGACGACGCCAGATTGGGTCTCGATGTGAGCTTCAACGCCCAGCTTATGATCAACACGGCACTGGGAGCGGGAATCAGAAACTATGTTCTACAGTACGAAGCCGGGGAGATATCCTATGAAATGGCTGTCAAAGGGCTGGAAATGAATACCAAGATCCAGTTCTACAGCCTTCTCAATATGCAGGAACAGATCAAGATCATGACAAAAGGAATCGATCTGGCGGAAAAGCGCTACCTGCAGGTGCAGGAGAACTACCGCAACGGCCTTATCCCCGAACTTGATGTTCTGCGGACCCAGGTCGGTTACGAAAGCCAGAAACCGGGACTGTCCACTATGAAAACCCAGTACCAGAATATGCTTATGGGTTTCAAAGTCATGCTGGGAATCGATATGAACCAGGAAGTTGAACTTGATGGTTCCCTCGACATAGACACGTACCGTTTCGACGGAGACGATCTGATTGAAAAGTACCTCGGCAAATCCCTGAGCCTGAAAGCAATGAACAAAAATCTGGAAGTGCTGGAAAATACGAAAAAGATGCAGTCTCTCTACGCCTGGACACCGACACTTATGCTGGGTTACAACCTGACTGCAGCCAGCTATAACCCCTGGGCCAGAGACTATCCCACCGAGACGGACTCCTGGTCATTCCCCGATGATTTCGGAACAATAACTCTGGGACTTTCCATCAACCTCGACAACTACATCCCCGGATCAAAAAAGAGCGTGGAAATCAACAACATGAAAGACCAGATCGCCCAGCTGAAACTGTCGATCCAGCAGTCTGCCCTCCAGGCGGAAGTGGATGTTCTCAATACACTGTCCAAGCTGGAAAACTCCATTCAGCAGCTCGAAGCCAACAGGCTGAACGTGGAACTGGCCCGCAAAGCCTACGAGATGACCAGCGAAGCCTACAATCTGGGAACCAAGGAACTGCTCGATGTTGAGTCCGCACAGAATGACCTTCTCAGCGCCGAAGCGAAAGTGCTGGGAGAGCAGTTCAACTATCTTTCCGGGCTTCTGAACCTGGAATACACATTAAATACGTCTATTGAGGAGATTTTGAAATAATAATGAGCGATACGGAAAAGAAAAAAAGCAAAATACCGGGACTGTTGATTACCCTCGCGGTTCTGGTATTGGCCATAGGTACGGTTTACGTTCTCAGAGAACGGAACAAAACAGCCCAGGCTGAGCTGGCATCGGAAGCGACTGTCGAAACCGAACAGGTTTTCGCCGTCAACACGACGCCGGCCACCGAAGGGCGCATTATGGATTACCTCTATGTCAACGGAGATATTGTCTCCGGAGATGTGGTGGATGTCTATCCCGATACGGCGGGAAAACTCACCGATATCCGCGTATCCACAGGCGACAGAGTGAAAAAAGGCGACCTGCTGGCCTATGTAGACCCATCGCGCCCGGGAATGAATTTCACAAACAGCCCGGTTTACAGCCCCATCAGCGGTACCGTAACCTCTTTCCCGGGAAATGAAGGCTCGACTGTGGCCGGACAGTCTCCCATCGCCACGATCGGAGACCTGAGCAACCTTCAGGTCAGATCCTATATATCGGAACGTAAAATTTCCATGATCGCACTGGGTATGCCGGCGAAACTGACCTTCGAAGCCTATCCCGGCGAGACATTTCTGGCGCGGATTACGGAAATCAGCCCTGTGGTTGACCCCTCGTCCCGTTCCATGGAGATCAAACTCAGCCTGAACAGCCGCAACACCCGGATCAAGTCGGGAATGTTCACCAAGGTGAAAATAACAACATCGGTCAAAGACAACGTCGTCAAAATTCCCACGGACTGCATCAGCGAGAGATACGATGAAAAATTCGTCTATGTCGTCAGTGCCGATGAAAAAGCTGAGAAACGGATTATCGTTTCCGGTATTTCAGTCGGAGATGTGACGGAAATCCTCTCGGGGATTTCACCGGGTGAAAAAGTGGTTATTCAGGGTCAGTCTCTTCTGGAGGATGGCGTTCCCGTTAAAGTGATCAAGGAAATTGCACCTCTGACTGAATCGGCAGAAAAAGAGGGCTGATTATGAGCATAACCCGTACAGTCGTCAATAAGCCGGTAACGATTTTCGTTGCCTTTGTCATTCTCATAGGGCTGGGGCTCTATATCAGTCCCCAGATTCCTCTGGATCTTTATCCTGAAATCAATCCGCCGATTCTGGTTGTGTTCTCCAATTATGAAGGAGCCGGTCCGGAAGAAGTTGAAAATACGCTGACCCGGCCACTGGAAGGCCAGCTGACTAATGTGAGCAACATAAAAGGTATGACGTCCACCTCTTCCGAGGGGACCAGTATGATCCTGCTGGAATTCGGCTGGGGACAGGATATTTCCGAATCGGCCAATGAAGTTCGCGATAAGCTGGAGTTTATAAAGGATTTTCTGCCGGAAAAAGCCGGTTCGCCGCAGATTTTTAAATTCGACCCGTCCATGCTGCCGATTCTCGATCTGGTTATCCGGGGAGACAGAACTCCGGAAGAACTGCTTCAGATTGCCGAGGATACGGTTCAGCCGCTCATCGAGCAGGTTGAAGGGGTTTCCATGACCTCCGTGACAGGAGGCCGCAAGCCCATAGTCAAAGTGGAGATTTCCGCCAACAGGCTCGATGCCTACGGCCTGACGCTGACTCAGGTGACTCAGGCTCTGCAGACTCAGAATATTCAAATCGGCGCGGGAAGCATCGAAGAGGGTTCCAAGAAATTCCTGATCAGGACTTCAGGGGAATTCGATTCTCTCGATGATATCCGCAACACAGTCGTTACCTATAAAGGCGGAGTCGTAATGCCCGGCCAGCCGGTGAACCCGGCGAAAGTCATCAAACTCGATGATCTTGCCGACGTGACAATGGGATTTGAGGACCAGGCGAGCGCCGTTTATATCAACGGGGAACCGGGCGTCAATATTTCCGTGCAGAAACAGACGGGAACAAACTCGGTCCAGACGGCGGATAATGTCATCGCCCGTCTCGAGGAAATAAACAAAGTCCTCCCATACGGCGTTAAAGTTGAGGTTATCAGCGACACGACCCAGATGATCCGCATGACCCTCGATCAGGTTATCTCATCAGCCCTGACCGGTGCCATTTTCGCCATGGTGATTCTCTTCATCTTCCTGCGGAGCGTGAAAAGCACATTCATCATCGGACTGTCCATTCCGGTATCTCTGCTGATCACCCTCATGGCCATGTACTTTTTCGGTCTGACGCTCAACCTTCTGACCCTGACCGGTCTGATCCTGGGCATCGGTATGATCGTGGACTCGTCCATCGTTATTCTGGAAAACATATACCGCTACAGGGAGAAAGGAGCCAAGCTGACGGCTTCGGCCCTTCTAGGAACACAGGAAATGATTATGGCCATAACCGCCTCTATCCTGACTACAATCTGTGTTTTCCTGCCCATGCTGATGTTCAAATCCGAGCTCGACGTTATCGGGGTTATGTTTCAGGATCTGGCTTTTACCATCGTCATCGCCCTGCTCTCCTCCCTGCTTATCGCCATAACGCTGGTGCCGACTCTGGCCGGACGGTTTATTCCGCTCCATACGAAAAAACAGAAACCTGTTAAAAACAAAGTGCTCCGGTCTATCGATGACTTTATGGAAAAGCTCTTCTCCGGTCTCGATAATTCCTACATGAAATCTCTCCATACGGTTCTGGACCATAAGGGCGCCACGATATCCATCGTCATTATCATCTTTGCCGCTTCTGTGGCCCTTTTCTCAACGGTGGGAATCAACTTTCTGCCCACATCGGGCGATGACTTCGTCCAGGTCGGCATCGAACTGCCGGTTGGAACCAAACTGGACGTAACGGAAGATGTCATAAACCAGTTCCAGTACTATGTGGAAAACGAAATCGAAGGATACACCGATATTATCGTAACGACTGGAAGCGGCGGCGGATTTTTCGGAGAGACTCCCAGCAACAAGGGATCGATCAAGATACTTCTGCCCAAGTATGAAGAGAGGATCGAAACATCCGATGAGATCAAAGAGCTTCTGAGATCTCATTTCGATGACTTTCCCTCTGTCAAATTCAGCTTCTCCTCCGGCCAGATGGGTATGGGAGGATCTGCCAGCCCTATCGACGTTATCGTCAAATCGGAAGATCTGAAACTGGCCGGCGAAACAGCCATACAGATACGGGACCTGATTCAGGAGCAGATCCCTGAAGTAACGGAACCGACAGTCAGCCTGAATGAAGGTCTGCCCCAGATTGAAGTCAATGTGGACAGGGAAAAAGCCTACGCTCTGGGACTGAACATATACAGCATCGGAAGCGAAATCAGCGCCAATATCGACGGAAAATCCGCAGGGATCTACCGTTCCGGCGGTGACGAGTTCGATATAAAAGTTCTTCTCGAAGAAGAAGACCGGAAGAGCCTCGACGATCTTAACAATATTTTCATAATGAACCAGATGGGAGAGAAAATTCCCGTATCCAACTTCGCCACTCTGGAAAGAACGACAGGGCCGACCAGCATAAACAGGGAAGACCAGTCGAGAGTTCTCCATGTGACCGGAGGACTGAAGCCCGGCGCTTCGACAAGTGCTGTGGAGGCGAAGGTGAGGGATCTCGTTACATCCAACATCGTTGCCGATGACAACGTGATTATCGATTTCGGCGGGGACTGGGCGCAGATTATGGAGATGATTGTCAAGTTCCTCGTCATCATGGTCATCGCCGTTGCCCTGGTATTCGCCGTTATGGCATCGCAGTTCGAATCGCTGCTCGACCCCTTTATCATCTTCCTCTGTCTGCCGCTTATGGCCGTGGGGGTTATCTGGATTTACATCATCACGGGAACGACCTTCAGCATGTTCACCGCTGTCGGTCTGGTCATGCTAGCCGGTATCGTCGTTAACAACGGGATCGTACTGGTGGACTACACCAATCTGCTGAGAGAGAGAGGACTGACGATCCGCGAAGCCTGCGTTCAGGCGGGAGGAAACAGACTCAGACCGATTCTGATGACAACCCTAACTACGATTCTGGGAATGGTGCCTATGGCGTTCTTCCCCGGAGAGGGATCGGAGCTTGTTCAGCCGATCGGTCTGACCGTTATCGGCGGACTGACTGTCAATACGCTCGGAACGCTTTATCTCGTTCCGGTTCTCTACTCGATTTTCAACAGAAAGCACAAGAACAACAGACTTGAAATCGGGGAGGCGGCCAAATGAAAAGAGTGGAACTCATAGCTAATCATTCCGTTGAAGAGGATCTTTTCGAAGCTTTTGAGAGAAGAGATATCGTCAAAGCTTTTACGAAAATTCCTTCGGTACATGGAGCCGGAAACAGCACGCCGAAAAGGGGTGACCATATCTGGCCCGAGGAAAACTTTCTTCTCCTCATTTTCTGTGAAGATGAAGAAGCGGAACTGATAAGCCAGTCCGTATCGGAAGTAAAAGAGCATTTTCACGGTGAAGGAATAAAACTCTTCATTTCACAGATGTAAGAATATTAACGGCTCCGGCACTTGTTGCCGGAGTTTTTTTTATATCCAATATTAACATATCTTAAGATACTCTATTTAAACACGGCTAAAAGCTAAACTTCTCATGGCATACATCTTGCTGATGTATATGTAAATTAGTACATCGGAGGACAAACAGAATGGAGTCAATTACAGAGGCTGTGCTGAAATATCAGGATACAGGAGAAGGCTACGATGCCCTGATCGAACGCATCAGTCTGATCATCTACAACTATCCCAACCGGATCAGCTCTTTGTCAGAAGAGGATAAATGTGATTTTTATCTCAGTTTTTACAGCCGCATTAATGGGCTGATTAACAACTTCACCTACCAGGGCCGGGCCTTTGAAGCCCTGCTGAATCAAACGCTGAAATGGCACTCCCGTTCCTATCTATCCAAGCTGAAAAAGGAAAAGCACCTTATGGCCGTGGAGGTGCGGGAAGAAGAAATTAAAATCAAAGATCTTTTTTCTGAGGCTTCCGAAGAGAGCGAAATAAACAGGATCGAGATAAATCTGAAAAGCAATGCTTCCCGCAAAAGACTGCTTTACCTGGTTCTCATGGACACGCCGAACATCAGCGATAGAGAAATGGAACAATTCTCCCGTATGACAGGATATGACAGCGATTGGCTTCTCGCTCTTAAAGACAGAATTAACGAAATGCTTCACAGCCGAAGCGGAAGATTGACCATATTGAGGGAGAAGCGAAATAACTACTTTTCGAAGCTTCAGTATTACCAGCTGCTACTCTCTGAAGAACTGAACCCCGCCAAAAAAGCGATTTATCACGATAAAATCAACGTTCTTAAAAAAAGGCTCGCTGATACGAGACGCGACATATCTAAAGTGCCTGTGAGGCCGACTCACAACGAAATTGCCGAACTTCTGGGCGTTCCAAAGGGGACAGTCGATTCGGGTCTTCACTATTTTCGCAAAAAAGTCAGGGATTACCATCTGGAAAACGGCTATAGTCTATTTTCCTAAAAGGTATTATCCTTTTCATCATGGAAATAGTATTAGCGACAGGCAACCTCCACAAAAAAGAAGAGCTTGCTGAAATTTTAAGCGGTCACAGGGTTTTGCTGCCTTCCGATTTAGGCAGTTCCTTTGATTGCATAGAAGATGGAGAAACCTATCTGGATAACGCCCTGATAAAAGCCAGGGCTCTTTATCAAGTTGTCAAACGACCAGTCATAGCAGACGATTCGGGGATCTCCGTTCCCGCACTCGGCGGCGCACCGGGTGTCTATTCCGCCCGTTACGGTTCGGAAGAAGCGGGGCGAATGCTCGAAAGCCCGGAGCGTAACGACTTCCTCCTGAAAAAAATGGAACACATCCGGGACAGAAAAGCCTTCTTTGTCTGTTCCATGGTTCTCATGCTCGATGATTACAGAATCTACACAGTACAGGAAACATTTTCCGGCGAGATAGCCCGCGAACCCTTCGGCGGTGGAGGCTTCGGATATGACCCCCTGTTCTATCTTGAAGAATACGGCAAAACAGTTGCCCAGCTACCGGCCGATGTGAAAAACCGCATATCCCACAGAGGGAAAGCGGGAGCTGCCATTAAAGATATAATGGACCGCCTCGAATCAATGTGATTATAATTAAGGAGTAAAAAAATATGTCAAAAACCATACCCGAAAGAAAAGATGTGAAAAAAGAGCACCAGTGGAACCTGGTCAAGCTCTTCGAATCGGAAACCAAGTGGGAAGAAGCACTGAAGGATTTCGAAAAAATGATCCCCGCTCTGGGGGATTTCAAAGGCAGACTGGGGCTCTCTTCCGACAGCCTGAAAAGCTGCCTCGATTACATGAACAAAGTGGATCAGCTCGATGAGAGACTGGGTGTTTACGCCTTCCTCCGCCAGGCGGAAGATCAGGGAAACAGCGAATCGACCGGGAGAATGTCCCGCTACATGAGAGTGGCGACACAGGCGGGAGCTGCCTCGAGCTGGTTCCGCCCCGAACTGCTCTCTCTCGACGACAAAACAATCAAGAGCTACATGACAGATAAGAAACTCTCCGATTACAGGATTTCCCTCAACAAACTGCTCCGTTACAAACCTCATACGCTCAGCGAGAAAGAGGAAACCCTTCTTGCCAAACAACAGGAATTTACCTCGACTCCGAACAAAGCCTTCAACGCTCTGACCAATGTGGATATGGATTTCGGAACCATTGATACGAAAGAGGGAACCCGGCCCCTGACTAACGCCACTTTCAATCTCCTGCTTCAAAACGAAGATCCTGAAGTCAGAAAGAAAACATACGACCAGTTCTACGGAAAACTGGAAGAACATAAGAACACGATCGCCGAACTCTACGGCGGCAGCGTGCAGACCGATATTTTCAATTCTTCGATCCGGGGATTCTCCAGTGCCAGAAAAGCCAGTCTTTTCGCCGACGATGTCCCCGAAGAAGTATATGACAGCCTCATTCAGGCCGTTAATGACAGTCTTCCAGCCCTCCATGATTATTATGCTCTTCGCAAAGAGGTCCTGGGGCTTGATGAACAGCATATCTATGACACCAAGACGCCTCTCGTCAAAGATATTAAAGCCGAACACTCTTACGAAGAAGCCGTGGAGAAAATATATTCCGCCCTTGAACCGCTGGGTGAGGAATACAGATCGACTCTCCGCGACGGGCTTCTGGGCAACTGGGTCGACCGCTATGAAAACAAAGGGAAACGGTCCGGAGCCTTCTCCTACGGAACATATAACGGCGAGCCCTACATCATGATGAACTATAACGATGAGAATATCCGGGATATGTTCACTCTGGCCCATGAAGGCGGACACTCCATGCACTCCTGGTACTCGGTAAAGAACAATCCTTTCCAGCATTACAACTATGCCATTTTCGAAGCGGAAGTAGCCTCGACTTTCAACGAACAGCTGCTCTCCGACTATATGATGAAAAACACCGATTCCAAAGAGATGAAAGCCTATCTCATCGGAAATCAGATTGATGATATTCTGGCCACTGTCTACCGGCAGACCATGTTCGCCGAATACGAGCATATATGCCATAAAATGGTCGAAGAGGGGCAGCCTCTCACAATTGACTCGCTGCGCGCCGAATACAGAAAACTTCTGGAAAAATATTTCGGCCCCTCGGTTATCCTGGAAGAAACGAGCGACCTGGAAGGACTGAGGATCCCCCATTTTTACAGAGCTTTTTATGTCTACAAATACGCCACAGGACTTTCGGCATCCATTTCGCTGGCCCGAAGGGTACTCGGTGGCGGAGAACGGGAAAAGGAGGATTATCTGAACTTTCTGAAATCCGGCGGATCCCGATTTCCCCTCGAATCGCTGAAACTGG
Organism: Spirochaeta isovalerica; assembly: GCF_014207565.1. Lineage (NCBI taxonomy): Bacteria > Pseudomonadati > Spirochaetota > Spirochaetia > Spirochaetales > Spirochaetaceae > Spirochaeta > Spirochaeta isovalerica. The sequence goes on from NZ_JACHGJ010000005.1 coordinate 133,122, forward strand.
CAGGCGTGGACATGAGTAAGCCGGAGCCGGTAAAAACGGCGCTGGAGCACTTCGCATCACTGGTTAAGGAATTGAGAGCCCTGCTCACCTGATATTTTTTCAGGTGCCGGTAACCTGGCTAGGGGAGAAAGGATTATTTCCTTCTCCCATATCCATATTGATTTTTCGTCCATCCCCCGTCATAATCTCCTCATGAAAGACCCCAACAATCTCCCCTTGAGGGACAGACCAATCGATATCTTCTTCATAATCATGTTCGCTCTCTTTATCGTCACCTCAGGCATCGCCGATCTTCTGCCGACTATCGGCGTTCATATGGCGCCGGACAGTCCCAATTTTATCGCCAGAGCCAACTACAACTACGCCTGGGAAACAGATCCCCTCTTTCTCTTTACGGCCGATCACCCTGTTCCGGTCTGGATGAGATTCGTCACGGGACTCTCAGCTTTCGTCTATCCGGTTTTTTATGTCTTTTTCATCATCGCCGCCTCGAAAGGCTGGAACAGAATACAGGTGCCGGCGATTATGTACGGAACGGCTATTTCGGTAATAACGGGAGTGATCGTCTTCGGAGTGGAGTTTTTCGGGGAGCCCGAATGGCGCTGTCAGAACGTTCCCAAGTTTCTCAGTCTCAATCTGCCTTATGTTCTTATCCCCATTCTTCTTATAATAAGGATGAGGAAGGAATACCCCTTTCACCGAAAATTCTAAACTGACAGAGCGCTCTGTCATCACACTTGCACCTCAGAGCGCTCAAATGCTATATTCTCATCTATGTTAGACCTTAAATTTATCAAAGAGAACATTGACGCCGTCAAGGAAAACATCCGCAACAGGAACGTCCAGGCCGATGCGGATAAAGTAGTAGAACTCTACGACGCCAGAAACAAAGCGCTCCAGGAACTGGAGGAACTGCGCCGTCAGAGAAATGAAAACGCCAAAAAGATGAAGGGCAAACTGGAGCAGGACGTCCGCCAGGCTCTTATCGAAGAGGGAAAGTCGATCAAAGAACAGATCGCCGCGAAAGAAGCCTCATCGGAGGAAATCTTCTCGTCTCTCAATGAACAGGCATCTCTGATTCCGAACATGGCTCATCCCGATGCTCCCGTTGGTAAAGAGGACAAGGACAATACGGAGATTAGGAGGATCGGAACCATTCCTCAGTTTTCTTTCAAAGCGAAAGACCACGTGGAACTGGGAGAAGCCCTCAAACTCATCGATTTTGAAACGGCGACCCGCGTTTCCGGATCGAAATTTTATTATCTTACAAACGAAGCGGTCATTCTCGAACTGGCCCTTACCAGATATGCCCTGGATATCCTGCAGAAGCACGGATTCATGATGACTCTCACGCCGGACATAGCCCGGGAAGAGATCGTCGAGGGAATCGGATTCAATCCCCGCGGTGAAGAATCCAATATTTACACGATAGAAGGAACGGGAACCTGTCTCGTCGGTACGGCGGAGATCACTCTCGGAGGATACCATGCCGGGCAAATCATCGACCTGTCAAACGGTCCGATTCTGATGGCGGGAGTCAGCCACTGTTTCCGCCGCGAAGCGGGATCGGCCGGTCAGTATTCCAAAGGGCTCTACAGAGTTCACCAGTTCTCAAAAATCGAAATGTTCGTTTACTGTAAAGCCGATGAATCAGACGCTCTCCACGAAAAACTGAGAGAAATTGAAGAGGAAATCTTCTCCTCCCTTGATATACCTTTCCGCGTCGTCGATACCTGTACGGGCGACCTGGGCGGACCGGCTTACAGGAAATACGACCTGGAAGCCTGGATGCCCGGTAGAGGCGAAGAAGGAGACTGGGGAGAAATTACCAGTACATCCAACTGTACGGACTACCAGTCCAGACGGCTCGGCATCCGCTATAAGGACGAGAAGGGGAACAACGTTCACGCTCACACGTTGAACGGAACGGCGATCGCCATCTCAAGAGCTATCATTTCCATAATGGAAAACTTCCAGCAGGAAGACGGATCAATCAGGATTCCGGAAGCTCTGGTTCCATACACCGGATTTTCCGAAATCCGCCGCTGACTGACTACTGCATGATAAATACGGCGCCCCACGGGCGCCTTTTTTACACCCTGCTTCCCTCTCCACTCACCCCTTCAACCTGCCGATAATCAATTAATGAATCAGAAAACCTATATTATCGCCGAAATCGGCACAGCCCATCAGGGCGATATGAATAAAGCGGAAGAGCTGATACGGGTGGCCGCTGAGACAGGCGCCGATTGCGCTAAATTTCAGGTTGTCTTCGCCGATGAGATTATCCATAGGAACACGGGATCTGTCCCTCTTCCGGGCGGAGACACCCCCTTATATGAAGTTTTTAAAAAGCTGGAACAGCATGAATCCTTCTACAGAGAGCTGAAGAACCTGACTGAAAAATCGGGACTGGATTTCCTGGCTTCCCCATTCGGACTCAAAAGCGCTGTAATTCTTAAGAATATCGGATCGACGCAGTATAAAATCGCCTCGCCGGAACTGAACCACTACCCTCTTCTGGAAAAAGTCTCGACTTTCGGTGGGAAAATAATTCTTTCCACCGGAGTCTCCACACTGGGAGATATCGAGCTCGCCCTGAACATAACAGGCAGAAAGGATGTTTCGCTGCTCCACTGCATTACGGCCTACCCCGCTCCGCCCGAAGAGTACAACCTGAAACTGATTCCCCTCTACAGCCAGATATTCGGTGTTCAGGCAGGTGTCTCTGATCACTCAACCGATCCTGTCCTGGTCCCCGCCCTGGCAACGGCACTGGGAGCATCAATAATTGAAAAGCATTTTACGCTTTCCAACGAAACAGACGGACTGGATGATCCCATAGCTCTGGCTCCGGAAGCTTTTTCGACTATGGTAAAAGCGGTCAGGGACGCACAAAACCATTCCTTTGAAAAAACCGTAAAGGAACTTTCGAAATCATATGAAAGGGATATGATTTCCGCTGTGATCGGAAGCGGAGAAAAAAAGCTGGCCCCATCAGAATGGGACAATTATGAAAGGACGAACCGGTCACTCCATGCCCTGACAGCTCTGAAACCGGGAACAGAACTGACAGAAAAAAACTGCGCCCTGCTCAGAACTGAGAAGATTCTCCGCCCCGGAATCTCTCCGTTATTCTACAAAGAAGTGCTGGGCAAAACAGTAAAAGAAAAAATTCCCGACGGAGAGGGGATAAGATGGCAGGATATTCTCTGATATCCTATACTGGAAGAAATGTCTGATATTATACATTTTGCCGACGAATCAGAAGATGACCAGACGAATCTCCCCCCCAGAAAGAGCTGGAAAGTTCTCATCGTTGATGATGAAGAAGACATTCATCAGATAACAAAGATGGTGATGGACGATTTCCTCTTCCAGGAGAGAAACATCGTTTTTCTCGATGCCTACTCGGGCAGAGAAGCCAGAAAAATTGTAGAGGAACATAGAGATATCGCTGTCATTCTTCTCGACGTGGTCATGGAAACCCAGACGGCGGGACTGGATCTGGTGAAATATATAAGAGAAGTGCTGGGCAACCACATGACCAGAATTGTTTTGAGAACAGGTCAGCCGGGAAGCGCTCCGGAAAAAGAAGTCATTGTCAATTATGATATTAATGATTACAAACAGAAAACCGAACTCACCAAATCCAAACTAGACACCACTCTCATAGCGGCAATCCGCGCCTACAGAGACCTTGTCATTCTGGACAAAAGCCGCAAGGGGCTGACCAAGATCATTGATGCCTCTTCGGATATTTTTGAATTCAATTCCATGAGGAAGTTTATTGAAGGCATCCTCCTTCAGCTGACAAGTCTCCTGAAACTGGAAGAAGACACCATGTATCTGGAAACATCGGCTGTGGCCGTTGATGAGGATGATAGATCTTTAAAAATAATCGCCGCTACAGGAAAATATTCTGTACTTGCCGATGACACTTTAGCGGGAAATGTTCCCGAAGATGTGTATAAGCTGATACGCCGCTCATTGACCAATAAAGAATCTTTTTTTGATGGCAACTATTACGTCGGGTATTTCCAGTCCGGAGGTTCCAGGGAGAACATACTGCTTCTCGAAGGATCCTATAAACTGGAATCGACTGACCGTTATCTGATTGATCTTTTTTCCTGTAACATCAACATAGCCTTTGAGAACAATTACCGCCACCAGGAGCAGGTCAATACCCGGGACGATATTCTCTTCAAGCTGGGAGAAGCGACGGAAAGACACAATGCGGCTCATACCAGTCATGTGAGACGGGTCGGAGAAATCGCCTTCCGCCTGGCTGAGAAACTGGGAATGAACCAGGAACAGGCCGAAGAAATAAAAATCGCCGCAGCCATGCATGATGTGGGAAAGATTCTTCTCAACGACAATATATTGCATAAAAGCACCGCTCTCTCCATTGATGAAAAGGAAGCGATGCGTCATCACACTGTGAAAGGCGAGGAAATCCTCCGGAACAAAAAATATCAGCTGCTGGAGAATGCCGCCACGGTCGCAGCTCAGCATCATGAAAGATGGGACGGAACAGGGTACCCGAAAGGATTGAAAGGGGATCAGATTAGCCTGAGCAGCCGGATCACGACTCTGGCTATGATATATGATGCCCTCAGCCATGATCAGCCGTACCGCAAAGCCTGGTCGGAAGATAATGTCATGGCCTTTTTATCTGACAATTCAGGCAAGATATTCGACCCCGATCTGGTTAAAACTTTCGTAGAAAATTACGATTCCATAAAAGAAGTCAACAAGATGTACCTCTAGAGTTTTTTCTGTTAAAATCTTTGCTATGCCAGTTATTAAAGACAAGAAAACAGACTTAACAATAATCGACACAGATAAAATCCCCTTCGGTAAGGACAGGCCGGACCTCTCAGAAGTCGCCGATGCGCTAAAGCCGATGATTCTCTCAGCTTCGGGATGGCGAAAAGTTTTCGCCGCTTCGGGCGATGAGGAAAGCCGGGAAGCCGGGTTGACCGGGGCTGATAAAGTCCTCGCCGGAGCCATGGCTTTTGTTTTCGCCCCCTTTCTCAAAAAACAGAGCGGCAAAAACAGCCCTGTTGTCACCATAGCCATGGACAGCCGCCCCACCGGACCTGCGCTGGCGGATATTCTGACCAGAGTTTTTCTCGCTCTTGGTGTGGAAGTTCAGTATCATTTTATCAGCGCGGCTCCCGAAGCGATGGCCTGGGCCGGTCGCAGCGGCCGCACCGATGGATTCGCCTATATTTCAGCCAGCCACAATCCGGTAGGACACAACGGTATAAAATTCGGATTGAATACGGGCGGCGTTCTGGACGGACAGCAGTCAGCTGAACTTATCAGCCGATTCAAAGACGTGCTGTCATCGGAAGAGCAGATAGAAGACATAATGGAACTGGCTGATACAGCCGATCGGGATCTTCTGGAGAAAACCTGCAATCAATCGTCCTATTGGAAAAAAGAAAGCTATGGCAATTACAAAATCTTCACCGACAGAGTCATTAGCGGTTCAGATGATCCGGATGAACAGCAGAAGATTCTGGAAGCCATATCCGCAGCCGCGGAGAAAAGTCCGGTTGGAATCATTGCGGAACACAACGGAAGCGCCCGCTCCCTTTCCATTGATAAAGAATATCTCGAAAGCCTCAATATTCTGGTTAAAACTCTGAATGATAAACCCGGTCTCTTTGTTCACCGTATTGTTCCCGAAGGATTTTCGCTCGATCTCTGCCGTGAAGAACTGGAAAAAGCCCATTCAGAAAACCCGGCCTACCAGCTGGGATATGTGCCGGACTGTGATGGTGACAGAGGAAACCTCGTTTATATAGACGAAAGCGGAGAAGCGAAGATTCTGGAAGCGCAGGAAGTATTTGCCTTGTCGGTTCTGGCGGAACTGGCTTTCCAGGAATGGACAGGATTATCCTCGGGAAAAACAGCTGTTTCGGTCAATGGCCCCACGTCCCTGCGGATAGAAGCTATCGCCGGAAAATTCGGAGCCGAAGTCCACAGAGCGGAAGTGGGAGAAGCCAATGTGGTAAATCTCGCAGTATCTCTCAGAGAGAAAGGTTATAATGTCCCCATACTGGGAGAAGGTTCAAACGGGGGCAATATAACCTACCCCGCTGCCGTCAGAGATCCCCTGAATACAGCCGGTGCCATGCTGAAATTACTGTCACTGAAAACCGTAGAGGAAAAGCCGGGCCTTTTTGAAATCTGGTGCCGGAAAAGCGGACAGATGGACAAGTTCGTCCGAAACTGTACCTTATCGGACATCATTAAAACTCTCCCGGTGTACACGACCACTTCAGCCTTTGAAGATCAGGCGATCATGCGGATTAAAACAGAATCCCATGGCGAGTTGAAAAAACGCTATGAAGAGAACTTTCCCCGAGAATGGGAAAGCCGCAGGAGCGAGCTGAATAAACGGCTCGGAATTACCAGCTGGGAAGAGATCAACAATGAAGGGATCCACAGCAGAACAGGCGTTGGCCCGCAATACCGCAGCGGCGCGGAAAAAGGCGGCCTGAAAATACTCTTCAGAAATAAAGCCGGTGACGCGGTTTCATACATCTGGATGCGGGGAAGCGGAACCGAACCGGTTTTCCGGGTTCTCGCCGATGTAAAGGGAAACAATCGCGAAATGGAACAGTATTTATTAAACTGGCAGAGAGAGATGATCGCTCTGGCGGATAAGGATTAAAAGAGGAAAAAATGAAAAAAATAGTATTGGCTTTAATCACGATTCTAGTCTTCACATCTTGCGCTACAGTGCCTGTACCGAAAGATAGCAAAGAATCTATGGCAGTAATTGTCACAGAATTCTTAAAAGAAACCAAATTGGACACTTTCGGATCCTATATGTTTGAAGTATCCAATGATGAAACCGGTTATTCCAAGTATTTTAGAATTACGAAAGACAATTATATATTTCTCAGTGGCCTGCAACAGGGAACATACGAGGTATCATATATCTTTGTATACGACAGCGGCAAAAGAGGATCTAGAGATCAGCTATTCACCTTCTTTGTAAATGAAGGAAAAGCTCGAATAGTAAACAAAAAAATAATAGTGAAACTATATAAAAACAGCACCAAAAATTATGCGACGATGACTAGATACACCAGGGATATCTCTCTGGCTGATCAGGAAAATATTAAAAAGAAGCTTTTTGAAGAGATGCCAGAACTGACTGCCTGGAGCTGGCAATAAAAAAAGAGACTGCTGAGAACACTATCTCAGCAGTCTCTGAAATGGTTCAGATAACACCAACAGCTTTTCGAAGCCTGTCCATCTTTGCGGAAGCCAGTTCTCTGGCTTTTTCCGCCCCTTCGGTTAGAACTTTGTCGATATAGGATTTATCATTCATTAATTCATTATATCTTTCCCGCATGGGAGAAATAAATTCGTTAAGGACATTAAACAGTTCGCCTTTTGCATATCCCCATCCCATTCCGCCGGCACGATAGGTTTCCGCCAGTGTTTTCTGTTGTTCTTCTGAAGCGAAAAGCTTGTATAAAGCAAAAACATTACAATTTTCGGGATCCTTGGGCTCTTCAACAGCCTGAGAATTGGTAACGATCTTGTTACAGAATTTTTTCAATTTCTTTTCCGGGCAGAACAAGGGAATATGATTGTCGTAACTCTTGCTCATTTTTCTGCCGTCAAGTCCATTGATTATCATAGTGGACTCATCAATGTATGGCTGGGGAATTGTCAGCAGCTGATCTTTGTAATTCCTATTGACCGCTTCGGCAATATCCGCCGCCATTTCTATATGCTGAACCTGATCCTTTCCGACAGGCACAAGGTCAGCATCGAACAACAATATATCAGCAGCCATTAGGATGGGATAAGTATAAAGTCCCATATTAATATTGTGATCATCGGGCTTTCCTTTTTCCCTGTTGACATCGACCTGGGCTTTGTAGGCATGGGCCCGGTTCATCAGACCTTTTGAAGTAAAAGCATTAATGAGAGTCGTCAGTTCAAAAGTTTCGGGAACGGCAGACTGCTTATATATGAGAACCCTATCGGGATCAAGACCGCTTGCGAGCCAGACAGCAGCGACTTCATATATATAATCTCTCAGCGTGTCGGCATCTTTGACAGTATTGAGAGAATGATAATCGGCAATAAAATAGCGGGCTTCATACTTTTCTGCCAGTTTCAGAGCCGGTTTGATGGCGCCGAGATAATTCCCGAGATGAGGCATTCCCGTCGGCTTGATGCCTGTCAATACGACTTTTTTTTCCATAAATCACTCCCGTAAGGCTGTATATAATTAGTAAGTGTTCATAATAGCCAGTGATATAAGTTTTCTCAAGCTCTGACATTACATTTCCTATCATCCATTGTCCTTTTTATAAAGTCATGTCAATATGGGGATATGTCCCATGTATTCATAATAGACAGCGATGATGAAATACGTGAAACCGTAGCAGGTTACCTGAGACTCTGGGAATTTGAAGTTTCGGAGTTCAAAGACCTGTCGGGAGTTAAAGACGGTTTGAAATCGAGAAAACCGGATCTGATAATTATTGAAACGACCTTTAATGAAGGCGATGGTTTTACCTTTATAAAAGAGATTCGCCAGAAGTCGGATATACCTATTATTATAATCTCGAAACGCAATACTGAATCAGACAGAATAACCGGTTTTGAAGTCGGGGCGGATGATTACCTGGTAAAGCCTTTTTCGACAAAAGAACTGGCTTTGAGAGTTATAGCCATACTACGCAGAATGAACTGCTTCATACAGGCTGTCAAAGAGAAAAAGTGGGTTCTGGGCGAAAACACTCTGGCCACCGATGAAAATGCTCATAAAGCCCTCCTTAACGGCAAACCCTTACGACTGACAACAGCGGAATGGAAAATCCTTATCTATCTGACGTCAAACGGAGGAGCAGTCGTTTCGAGAGAACAGATTCTCGACCGTTGTCTCGAATACTCTTTCGAGGGATATGACAGAACAGTTGATACTCATATTAAAAACCTCAGATCAAAACTTATTGATCCCCACTGGATAGAAACCGTTCGCGGATACGGCTACAGATTTGCCGGGACGGAAAGATAAAAAAAAGATATTGCTTCATCAAAGAAAGGGTAATAGAATATCGAAAGATATGTGTTATAAATAAAGAGCAATTTGGAAGCGCGAGCTAAACAATAGATAAGGCACTCAACACTCACACAATCTTCACCCAATCTTCACACAATTATAATTTAAAATTACATATTATTTCCCTTTGTCATATTAAAATGACATTAGAATTACAATTTCATATTTTGATCAGGATAATGAAAGTCTTGCTGAAGCAACTTCTATTTCATCTGATATGGGGACATTGAAAAAGTTTCCCAGGTAACAAAAAAAGTTCACTTTTTTAAACCCTTCACACAATCTTCACATTACATTCATAGTTTCAACACAAAGTAGCCGTAACATCGATATATCTAAATAAAGTTTACCGACCTCTGTGTCGGGAAAATTAGGAGAGAAAAAAATGAAAAAAGCTTTTATGCTTGTAGCAGCTATCGCTTTGCTTGCTGCTCCTGTATTCGCTGAAGTAGAAGTTACTATTTCCGGCGAAGCAACAACATCTTTCGGCTTCAACCTCGACACTTCCGTTTACGGAATGCTGAGCGAAGTTAGCTCTAACGTTGAACTTGTTGTTGGAACTCTTGACGGAGAGTCTATGGGAGAAGGAAACTGGTACGGAGTTATCACTCTTGAAGGTGCTGGTCTTACTATCGGTAACGATTATGAAGACGGAGATATGGTTATCCCCGTATACGAATACGATGATGAAGTAGATCCTGCTACATTCACTCTCGACAGCTACAAGAAATTCGCTGTTGTTATCCCCGATGTTACAGCTAAAATCACTAACGGAAACGCTTATGTACAGCTCCAGTCTGAAGCTGACTTCGATGCTGACTACGTAGCTGGTGTTGATAACGATCCTATGGAATTCACTGCTGCTGATACAAAAGGAAGCCTGACAGTTGGTGCGACTTTCGCTCCTGTAACTTTCGCTGCTGAATTCGGAATGGCTGGTAGCTACGAAGATGCTGATCAGGTTGACGGTGTTGCTTTCGGTTTAAACCTCGGTGTTGACCTGGCTCCCATCACTGTAGACGTTGCTTACGCTGGTGCATACGGATATCTTGCAACTCAGGACACTGGATTTGCTGTTCAGGTTGTTGCTGACCTCGCTCCCGTTACAGTTACTGCTGCATTCGACGGTATCGTTAACGGTGGATTCTCTTGGGAATCCAGTGTTGGAGTAGCTCTTGCTCTCGATCCTATCACTGTTGGACTCGACGGATACATCGCTGCTGGCGATATCGACACAAAACTGACTGTTGGTTACGCTGCTGATATGTTCACAGCTGACGCTTTCTTCGGTCTCTATGACCTGACAGCGACTATCGGTTGGGAAACTGGTATCGACCTGACAGTTACTCCTGTTTCCGGTATTGCATTCGCAGCTGGATGGGCTTTCGACAGCGCGTCTATCATGTCTGCCTATGCTAACGTTGCATTTACTGAGCTCGTTGACAACGTAACTTTCACACTTGGTTGGGAAAATGCTGACGATATGCTCGGAAACTCTGCTGACGATACTGACTTCGGACAGATCTTCGTTTCTGCAGGAATTGCATTCTAATTTAAACATAATTAACCATTATGTATAAACAAAGGGATCATTCGCAAGATTGATCCCTTTTCTTATAAAGAGAGGAGTCTGATAATGAATGACAATCGAAGTAAATTAAAATTGATCTTGGTTTTTGTTTTATTGCTACCTCTTTTTACTTCCTGCGTCACGACTCCGACACCTATTGAATACTCTATCGAGAATCCCTCTGTTATCGAAACAGAGGACGTCATCATTCGATTTACATTAATCCCTGAAGAAAAATCTCTGGAACTTTTCGGTGAAAGCGGTAATGTCTTCGGCCCCTACCCCGGCTTATTAATGAAGAAGCAATCCTACATTATCAAGATGGAAATTGAGGCGAAAAGATCTCCCCTTACCCTGGATCTGAGGAATATTTACCTGAAAGTTGGAGATATTTCCTCTCAATCTCGAAACAAAGCCCAACTGCTTAACGATTGGAAGACCTTTTTACGAAATACTAAAGATAGAGAGCATGCTGAATTCCTGACTGACAAGTATATGTTTTCCAATAAATTCACAGTAACAAAAGATCAACCGGCATCCGGTCTGATCGCATTTCTGAAGAAGTATCCCGAATCAGACGATATTTCAATCACAATCGGAATAACACCGGAAGGCATGCCTCTTCAGGAACTATCGATTAATCTGTAATAGTAATCGTTTCAGACAACAATTCCTTTTAAAAGACTCACCCTGCGCAACCCCTTGCACAAATTAACCATTCGCAATCGATCTACGCACAAAATTACGCACAAATAGCAAACTTTTTCTTGACTTAACCACTGAACAGAGAGATAATCACAATGCAACCGCTTGCACAGTGTGTTGCAAAACAAGGTATTATTAAATAAACAGGAGTTAATGATGAAAAAAGTATTAGTTGCTTTACTTGTACTTGCATCCGTTGCCGCACCTATTATTGCCGGTGGACAGCAGGGTAGCGAACCTAAAGGACCCGTAACAATCTCTCTCTGGACAAAAGAGGGCGAAGCAGATGGTGCCCTTCAGTGGGTTGAAGCGCTGGCTGCAGATTTCTCTGCTCAGCACGAAAATATTACAGTAGAAGTTCTTAACAAAGAAGTAGAAGCTCTCAGAGAAGACTTCCAGACAGCGGCTCTCGCCGGAACAGCTCCCGACCTCCTCTGGTCTGTTTCCGACCATGCCGGTCCTTTCACTACAGCCGGTCTTATTCAGCCTGTAGATGATTTTGTAGACACTTCAAAATATGTTGAATCAGTAGTCATGAACGGATCAACCTGGGCTGTTCCCATAGCGTCCGGTAACCACCTTATGCTTATGGCTAACAAAAAGTATGTGAGCGAGCTTCCCGCGACAACTGATGAGTTTATCGAAGTAGCAAAATCACTCACAAAAGACGATATGTACGGTCTGGCCTACAACCTCGGTGAAGCTTTCTGGCTCGCACCCTGGCTCGGTGGTTTCGACGGAAGCGTATTCGCTGCAGACGGTGTGACTCCCACTCTCGATACGCCCGCTATGCTCAACACTCTTAAATTCCTCAGATCCCTCAAGTTCGACTATGGTGTAACTCCTACAGAATCTGACTATGCAGTTGCCGATACTCTTTTCAAAGAAGGCAAAGCAGCTATGATCATCAACGGTGACTGGTCAATCGGCGGATACAAAGAAGCTCTCGGAGATGACCTCCTCATCGGCAGACTTCCCAAAGTTTCCTCTACCGGAAAATACCCCGCGCCTTACACTTCAGGAGTTTACTTCTTTGTTCCTGCTGATCTTCCCGCAGAAAAAGAAAGCGCTGTAAAAATGTTCATCGAATATGTTACTTCAGAAAAAGTTCAGACAGAAATGCTTGAAAAGCTTTCCAGACTTCCCGGTCTCAGATCAGCTCTTTCCAGCCCCGTTATCGAGAACGATCCTCTTATGAAAGGTTCCGTAGCTCAGATGGAAGTTGGAACGCCTATGCCTACAGTTCTTGAAATGAGAGCCGTTTGGGATGCAATCAACCCCGAACTTTCCGCTGTTATGGCTGGATCCGAAACTCCCGAAGAAGCTGTTAAAAAAATGCAGGAAGCTGCTGTTAACGGTATTGCCAACCTGAAATAATCAGTTTTTAGCAGTCATTGTATCAGACCTGAATCCCGGTTTTACAGCCGGGATCAGTTCTGCAAAGAGGAGAGGAGTCGTCCTCTCCTTTTTTTCAGATGGAGGAATTAATGAATTCACAAGTTGTTCTGACCGCTTTGGGACAGGTATCGGGAACAGTTTTCTGGATGCTGGTCGGCTTTCTGCTCATCGAAGTTTCAATCTGGGCAGTGGGAAACAAGGTCCTTAAGAACAAAAATACGCTAGTCGCCATGCTGGTTACGCCGGCCTTTGTAGGATTGGGACTCTTACTGGTTTTCCCACTTCTTTACGAGGTAGTATTGGCATTCAGTAACATGAATCTATACCATTTCAGGAATCCGGAATTCAGCCTCCTGAACGGTTTGGAAAATTTCAAAAGAGTTTTCACTAAACCCGTATTGCAGACTACGACCTTTTTTCCTGTCCTGCTCAGAACTTTTCTCTGGACATCTCAGGTATTAATCCACGCTTCGGTCGGAATGCTTCTGGCCATGCTTCTCAACAGACCGAACCTGAAATTCAAAAACATCTACAGAGCCATTCTAATACTCCCCTGGGCTATGCCTCAGGTTATTTCTGCTCTGACATGGAGAAGCGAATTTAACTTCGAATACGGTTTCCCCAATATATTGCTCAACAAAATCGGTTTGCCGGGGATACAGTGGAAAGCCGATGCCCTCTGGAACTTCATCGCCATGGTCCTTACCAATGTGTGGCTCGGGATCCCCTTTATGATGGTTATCTCTCTTGGAGGGCTTCAGAGTATTTCCGACGAATTCTATGAGGCAGCCGATATGGACGGCGCTTCGGGGTGGACCAAATTCCAGAAAATAACACTGCCTCTGATGAAACCCGTACTCGCGCCATCGGTAATGCTCGGTATTATCTGGACCTTCAACAACTTCAATATCCCCTACTTCATTAATGAAATGAAACTGGAATCTTCTGAAATTCTTGTAACCGCCCTGTTCAGAGCGGCTTTCAATTTCAGTCAATACGGTTTTTCCGCCGCATTCGCTCTTATCATTTTTGCATTGCTATTCTCTATGACTCTCATATATGTCAAATGGACAGGAGCTCTGAAAGGAGTAACAGATTAATGAAAAAACTTGGACACCAGGATCCTTTATGGGTCAAAATCATAATTCACACACTTCTTATCACAGCCTGTCTGGTAACGATTTATCCCATTCTGAGAATCATGACCATCTCTCTCAGGCCGGGAGACAGATTGATGTCAACGTCTCTCGCATTGATACCGCCCGACGCGACATTCAGCAATTACACGGCGGCGCTCTTTGAGAAAGACTTTTTCCTCTGGCTCTGGAACTCGCTTGTCATAACGCTGGCAACGGCTGTCATCGGTCTTACCCTGGCTTCGACATCGGCATATGCCATCTCCCGATGGAAATTCCCCGGCAGAAATGCCATGCTGATTTTTCTGCTGGGAACGCAGATGATCCCCGCAGCCATGCTGATGGTTCCCTTGTATCTTCTGGCTGCAAAGTTCGGTTTGATCAATACATACAGGGGTCTGGTCATTGCCTATTCAGTCAGCGCCGTGCCTTTCAGTATATGGATCCTCAAAGGCTATTACGATTCCATCCCCACAACACTGGAAGAAGCCGCCATGATCGACGGAGCATCGAGAATGTACACGTTCTGGAGAATCATCCTGCCTCTGACAACTCCGGCTCTGGCCATCGCCTTTCTTTTTAACTTCATGAACTCATGGAATGAGTTTATGCTTGCGAGGATCATGCTTCCCAAATCGGGAATGTTCACCTGGCCGCTCGGTCTCCAGTCATTACAGGGACAGTTTACAACTCAATGGGGGGTATACGCCGCATCTTCCATCATGATCAGCATCCCCGTTGTAGCTTTATTCCTCTACTCCTCGAAATGGCTTGTTAACGGGCTGACAGCGGGCTCGGTAAAAGGTTAGTATTAAACATACCCGGGAAATCGGTTTCCGGGTATACAATTCCGATAGATAAAGGACTTGCCATGGCTGTTACGATTAAGGATGTAGCTGATCGTGCGGGGGTATCCCCGTCTACGGTATCCAGGGTTATTCACAATAACCCCAAAATTAGCGAAGAGACAAAACTGATCGTCAATAAAGCCATGGAGGATTTGAAATATCATCCCAATGCCGTTGCCAGGAGCCTGGCCAACAGTTCGACTCAGACAATAGGGCTTATACTTCCCAACTCATCCGATGACCTTTTTACACGGCCTTTCTTTATCGAGGCGATGCGGGGCATAAGTATTTACGCTCAGAATCAGAATTACAATCTTATGTACTGTTTCAGTAACAGCGAAGAAGAGGAAGTCGAATTCATACGCAATTATATAAACAGCGGATGGGTAGACGGCATTGTCCTTTTTACAGCCAGAAAAGACGACAAGTGTATCTCTTATCTCCAGAGACGGGAATTTCCATTCGTCGTTATCGGAGAACCGGAAAACGGCGATGAAATCCTGTGGGTTGATAACGACAATGTTCAGTCCATGTACAATGTTACAAGTTACCTGGTGGAAAAGGGATTCCGGCGCATCGGGCTGATAACCGGACCTGACCAGTTCGCCGTAACCCGGAACAGACGGGAAGGTTACAGGCAGGCTCTGATATCCCGGAAAATTGATATTGTGGAGTCTTTAATCAAAACAGGAGATTCCTTTTCGGAGGAGACCGGATACCAGTGCATGAAAGAGCTTCTTTCTTTGAAAAATCCGCCGGAAGCTATAGCTGCTGCTGATGATTACCTCGCCTTCGGTGCCATGAAAGCCATGGATGAATCGGGAAAACAACTGCCCATCATCGGTTTCAATAACAGCCCCAGGGCGGATTTTCTAACGCCGTCTCTTTCTTCAGTGGATATTAATCCCGTACTGTTGGGTGAAAATGCCGTACAGCTGCTTATTAAAAGCCTTCAGAACAAAGTTCTGCCTTTTAAAAACGTCATTGTCGGAACCAGGCTAATCGAAAGAGAGTCAACTTCCAGCTATTGAACCGACAGTTATCTACGGTTATACTTGGCGACAAATGGCTAATATCAATTATAATAAAATAGAATTTCTCAAAAGCGCAGCATATTATAAGAACCTTCCGGAGGACAAAGGCATTGAAGTTGCCTTCGCCGGTCGTTCCAATGCCGGGAAATCCAGTGCGCTCAATACTCTGACAAACAGAAAGAATCTTGCAAAAACGAGCAGTAAGCCCGGAAAGACCCAGCATATAAATTTATTCCGACTCGATAAACAGCGGATTCTCGTTGACCTGCCGGGATACGGTTTTTCCAAAGTTAACAGGGCGGAAAAAAAACGATGGGAAGCCGAACTGACCCGATACCTGGGTGAAAGACAATGCCTCCGTGGTATCGTCCTGGTAATGGATATCCGCCATCCCCTGACGGAACTGGATCAGACTATGGTGGATTTTGCCCGGTCAACCGGAAGGGACCTTCATATCATCTTAAGCAAATCAGATAAACTGAAAAAAGGAAAAATCGCCGCAACGGTTTTAAAAGTCAAAAAAGACCTTAAAGACGACAGCATCAATATAACAGTTCAAGCTTTTTCCTCTCTCAACGGAACAGGTCTGAAAGAACTGAAACAGCAGCTCGACTTCTGGTACACAGAAGACAAGCCTCAAGCTGACAGTCCTGCAACCGATTGATTTCCGGTCATCGGTCAATCTTCCATAATAAGAATTTCGACACGACGATTTTCAGCCCGTCCTTCCTCAGAGTCATTTGAGGCGACGGGTTCTGTTCCCCCCATTCCCATGTAGAGAAATCTATCTTCCCCTATTCCCCTTTTTATCAGCTCATTGACAACCACCACAGCCCTGTCGATGGAAAGCTCGAATTGAGACTCTCTTGTACCGACATCCGCAGTGTGACCTTTCACCAGAAAAGACCGGTCATCCACAGTCTTCAGATACCGGGCCAGAGAATCAAGAAGGGGAACATCATCTGCCAGAAGAACGGCTTGATCGGGGAGAAAATGGAGATTTTTTAAAGTTAGAAGCAAGCCTTCGTCTTTCTGGGAAAGAGATATGTCCCCGGAGATGTCATCTCCCAGATCGCTCTGTAAATCAGCCATCAGCTTTTCAGCCATATTCGCCCGGTCGAGACCCCTTACGCCTTTGAAAAAGGTCAGAATGAATCCATTCTTTTCCAATGACTGACCATCGGTGAATTGGTGTATTTCCCTCATATTATCGCGGATAAGTATGGGTTCACCATCAAAAGCGGAAATGATTATTGAGACATCATGAGTCCCCGATATGTTTTTCAGTTCTGGATTGCCGTCGGGATCATCACCCTGATTGTAACGGACAGCATACTTCGCCCTGATAGAGTGAACATCCTGTCCCTGATAGCGGCTCAATCCTTCATAAACATATTCACAGTATACGGGAAAGCGGGTAACGGTCCCCTTATGAAGAACGACTTTTTCGCTGAAAGCAAGCCAGCTGTCACCTTTTGCCACGGGATCGGACGTATAGCTGGGGAAAGACCGGATTAAGGGGTATGTCTCATTTCTGTCGATAATCATTTCCCCGCTGGTGTATAGAGTGAAATCAGAGCGGTTTATTTCATCCACTTTGGACGCCTGTCTCGATCCGTCCCTGGTTAACTCTTCAAAAACATAATAGGTTGCGGAGACACGATAAGATCCGTCGGACTGAAGATCGGCACTGAGGATTCCGCGGTTTTCATTGTAAATGTGACCTTTATATGTACCATTCTGCCTCAGTCTGTAATCGGAACGCTCGATTACGCGGTATTTGCCCGCCGGAACAAAACTGAAATACACTTCACTATCAAGACTGGCGGAGAACAAGAAAACGAACAGCAGCGGGATAATTCCTCTCTTCATATTATTAAGTATAGGCTTAGATCATGAAGGTAGTAAAACAAAGCCGGTTGAAAAAGAATAATATCAGGTGATTTCTACTCCGGTACTTGATTTTTTCCCCTATGCAATGAAAATAGAATAATGCAGAGAATAATCCTTTCAGGAATCAAACACAGCGGAAAATCGACTGTAGGATGGGCAATAGCATCGCGTCTGGGGCTGTTTTTTGCCGATCTGGATGACCTTATATTAAGAGACGCCGCCGATTTCAGTTCAATAAGAGAGCTGTTCAGAGAGATCGGGGCTGATGGTTTTCAAAAGCAGGAAGCGGAGAGTCTCAATCATTTTTTTCAAGCAAACGAAGGGAAAGAATTCGTTCTGTCCCTGGGGGGAGGTACAATAGAAAACAGCCTGGCTCTGGAAATTATGAACAGAGATGATGTTACCTCTTATTATCTCGATGCCGATGAAAATGATCTCTTTAACAGGATTATCAGAGGGGGCATACCGCCTTTTCTCGAAGGGGAAGACCCCAAAAAGAAATTCAGCGATTTATATAAGAGAAGATCGGCACTCTACAGGAACTGGGCTTTCAGAATTATCGATACAAGAGGAAAAACTCCTGCTGAAATTACCGATGAGATAATCGATACTGTCGATCACACATAATAGTTCTTTTTACTCTTTTTCAATCTTTTCGCCGATGCTTTGATTTCATCGCCATAATCGGATAGTATCCTTTCCAGACTCTTCCTGAGCATTCTGAAACTGAACTCTTTCGACGCAATTCTGAAATTTGTCTCCACCATCTCCTGCCTGATTTTTCCATTGTTGAGAACTTTGTTCATATCGGTCAGATTCTTTTCCGTTATGATAAGTTCCCCTTCCCGGCTGTAATTGTCCCGTATCTCGACATTGCGAAAACCGCACATTTTAATATCGGTTTTATAGACGAGATAGGTCGTCGTAACGATGGGAACTTTAGCGGCAACAGCTTCCAGCAGCGCGTTTCCGAACCCCTCCCAAATGGGGAGATAAGTCACAAGATCGGCATTGACCAGGACATCGCGGTTTGTATAAATCCTCCCCTTCTCCGGATCCGTCCGTCTCGCCGATTCCACCCTGTCAGCGATAAAATGAAGGCGGACTCCTCTGTTCAGCGCCAGCTCGCTCAATGCCTGCAGATATGTATTATCCGTTTCATCCCCTTCATAAAGAGAAATGATAAAATGAACGCGGGAGGCATCCTCTTCGAACCGCTTCATATAGCGGCTCACCAATTCCACGGAATCTTCAATCCTTTTGCGGGGAACAACCCGCGTAGGCTGAATAAAGAGCAGATCATCGGCGGAAAATCCGAAATCCTCCCTGAAATGGCTGTTGTATTCATCACGTACCGGTGGGTTATCAAAATCCTCGCAGTTGTAAACGACATGGGGTATCACCCGTTTGATGGACCGGAGAATGTGCTCCGCGTAAGACGAAATAACCACATGTTCAACACCCAGATCCGTGGGAGGCATAATCTGATTGAGAAACGATTCTATATGGTTATGACTGAACCGGCTTCGCTCCCACCAGAAATCGTGATGATGGAAAATGACCGCCATTCTCTTTTCAGTCGCAAGTTTATGGATAGCCGTTCCGGCGAGAAGACTCATGGGCATGGCATTGGTGTTTTCACCGATGAGAACATCAATTTCCTTTTTCTGGATAAATTCGTAAATGGTTGACGCGACTTCGGTCCCCTTCTCTACCAGCTCATCCAGTAATGAGACTCTGCGATCCAGAGAGAGGTGCGGCGGATGTTTGGAAAGATGGGGAAAAACCATTTTCTCAAAGTATCTCTGCTCCTCGGAATCAAATCTGATTGATGGCAGTTCAAGGCAGTTTTCCTTCGGGACTTTTTTCAGAGGGGAAGAAAAGGAGCCGGCAATGGCAAAGATCTCATGCCCCAGAACGGTGAGAATCTCTATCCATTTATCCACTTCAAGAGAAACGCCGTCCACATCCCCCAACTTTCCGCTTACAAAACAGATTCTGAATTTTTCCATAGTCAGATCATCGCTTTCAGACCGGGCTCGCTGAGGATTTCGAAAGATCCTTTCCTCTTAGCGATCAGACCCTGATCAATCAGGCTGTCCGCGGCATAGTAGAGATTTCTCCGGCTCACATTAAAAACCGCAGCAAGAGACGTCATGCTCTTATAGTAATACCGCCCCCTGAGCTGGTCGGTCAGAATGATATAGGCCAGATAGTTTTCCAGTTTATAAGTATTACGCTTAGCCATCTTATCAACCAGTTCCATCAGGTTTTCATTGGATTTCCGCAGCATGAAAATGAGAAAATCGATCTTCTCTTCCAGACCGCGGTACACATTGAGCGGAATTTCAAGGAGAGTCGAATCCTCCAGCGCGATGATATCGGAAATAACGCGGTTGTGATAATAATGAAGCTCTCCTATGCTGTTAAAAGCCCGGGCGATCATAACCTGATAGGGGATGCCCGATCTGTCGCTATAGGTATAAGAGACTGTTCCGTCCATTAAAAACAAAACTCCGTCGGGGAGTCTGATCCTGGCTCCCTCTACATACGATCCGATACGGACGCGGTCTTTCGTCTCTTCATCAAAATATTTTTCCAGGGGTGATCCTGAAATTAATTCTTCAACACTTGCCACTCGAACCTCCGAAGTAGTCAAATTTAATTATTATCCACTGCAGATTGAAATAAAAGGGTCAATTCGACACGGTCAAAAAAAAAGGACTGCCCCGAAAGGCAGCCCAAAAGAACTATCACAAAGCGACTTACTTGGAGTAAATCGGTCTTTCCTGGTATTTGGTGTGAAGAAGCTCATGAGATTTGTGACTCATCGGCGCGCCGAGGAAATCCTTGTAGATTCTGGCAATTTCCGGGTTGTCGTGTGATCTTCTGGTCACACATTTCTCATCGTCATTGTAGAGACCGGCAACGCGCTGGGCCCTGACCGTATCGTTCGTATTGTAGGGCTGACCGCCACCGGCGATACATCCCCCGCGACAGGCCATAACTTCGATAAAGTGGTAAGGAGGCTCTTCGCCTTTCTCTTTCGCTTCCCGTACTTCGTTGAGAATCTCTTCTACATGAGCCATTCCGTGAGCTACGGCAACTTTGATTTCCGTACCGGCGAAGTCGACGACTCCTTTTCTGACACCGGCCATACCTCGGACGGCGTGAACGTTCATGTCTTCCAGTTCATTATCGGTGACCAGTTTATAGGCTGTTCTAACGGCCGCTTCCATAACACCACCGGTTACACCGAAGATGGTACCGGCACCGGAATATTCTCCGATGGGACTGTCGGCGTCTTCCTCTTCGAGACAATCGAAGCAGATACCGGCGGCTTTGATCATTCTGGCCAGCTCTCTGGTTGTCAGAACCAGATCCATATCCTGTTCTCCGGAAGCCCACATATTATCGTCTCTGGTAATCTCGTATTTCTTGGCCGTACAGGGCATGATCGCAACAGTGTAGATATCTTTAGCGTCTTTCTTGATCTGATCGGCGTAATAGGTCTTGGTCATGACCCCCTGCATCATCATAGGCGACTTCGCAGTTGAAAAATGAGGAATCATATCATTGGCGTATTTTTCCATATAGTCAGTCCATGCGGGACAGCATGAAGTGATCTGGGGAAGAACTCCGCCGTTTTTAATTCTGTGTACCAGTTCGCTTCCCTCTTCCATAATGGTGAGGTCGGCGGAGAAGTTTGTATCGAAAACAGAATCGGCACCGAGTTTTCTCAAAGCCGCATAGATTTTTCCGGTTACAAGCGTACCGGGCTCCATTCCGAAAGCCTCACCGAGGGCGACACGGACGGCGGGAGCAATCTGTACGGAGACATGTTTGCTCTCATCGCGGACAGCCGCAAGGAATTTTTTGGTTTCGTCTTTTTCATAAATGGCACCGACAGGACAGTGCGCGGAACACTGACCGCATTTGATACAAGGGCTCTCGTTAAGGAGCACGCCGCCTGCGGGAGCGATTCTGGTTTTATGACCTCTCTCAAGGAACTCGAGAGCCCAGACGTTCTGGAGCTGCTGACAAACAAGAGCACAGCGTCCGCAGCTTACACATTTGCGGGGATCCAGCACTATGGAGGGAGTCGACTTGTCCGCTTCGATATCCTTGATATCCATTTCATAAGGGATTTCCCGGATTCCGAAATCTCCCGCAAGGCTCTGCAACTCACAAGTGTTGCTTCTGCCGCAGGTGAGACATTCCTGGGGATGATTGGCAAGAATCATCTCAAGAACAGTCGTTCTGATCTCCTGAAGCTCAGGATCGTGCGTAATATAGTTCTGACCTTCCACAACTTCGGTGGCGCAGGCTCTGACCATTTTGGGCGATCCCTCGACCTTGCAGACACAGAGTCCGCAGGCAGCCCAGGCGTCGAGGTCATCGTGCGCACAGAGGGCGGGAATCTTTATTTCATCTGCCAAAGCCGCTTTCAGGATGCTTGTACCTGCTTTAACCTGAAGGGGCTTACCGTTTAATTTAATATTTACCATTTCCACGTGTATTTCTCCTTAAGTTCCTACGATACAAGCACAGCGCCGAACTTACAGCTGTCATAGCAGGCACCGCACTTAACACATCTGCTCTGATCGATAACATGAGCCACTTTTCTGTCACCGGTAATACAGTTGACAGGACATTTTCTAGCACAAACCGTACATCCGATACATTTGCTTTCATCGATGGAGTATTGTACGAGATCCTTACACTTGCCGGCACGGCATTTGCCGTTATGGATGTGCTCGAGGACTTCGTCTTCAAAAGCGTTCAGAACAGAGAGAACCGGATTGGGAGCTGTCTGCCCCAGACCGCAGAGGGAGGCTTTCTTCATGGCCTGCCCCATATCCTTCATTTTCTGAAGATCTTCGATATCGCCTTTGCCTTTGGAGATCTTATCGAGAATCTCATAGAGTTTCTTCGTTCCGATTCTACAGGGAGCACATTTACCGCAGGACTCTTCCACACAGAAGTCGAGGTAGAACTTGGCTACGTCAACCATACAGTCGTCTTCGTCCATAACGATCATACCACCCGATCCCATCATGGAACCAACGGAAATAAGGCTGTCAAAGTCGATCGGGGTATCAAGGAAGTCTTCTGTAAGTACACCGCCCGAAGGTCCGCCGGTCTGTACGGCCTTGAATTTCTTGCCGCCGGGGATTCCGCCACCGATATCGAAGACGATTTCTCTCAGTGTGATTCCCATGGGAACCTCGATGAGGCCGGAGTTTTTGATTTTACCGGTCAGGGCGAATACTTTCGTTCCCTTGGATTTTTCCGTACCGAACTGAGCGAACCAGTCTCCGCCTTTGGAGATGATTACCGGAATATTGGCATAGGTTTCCACGTTATTGATAACTGTCGGCTTACCGAAAAGGCCTTTTGCCGCGGGAAATGGCGGCTTGGGAATAGGCATACCTCTTTTACCTTCAATGGATGCGAGAAGAGCTGTTTCCTCTCCGCAGACGAAGGCTCCCGCTCCGAGTCTGATTTCCAGATCGAAGGAGAAATCGGTACCGAGAATATTATCACCGAGAAGCCCTCTTTCGCGGGCCTGATCCATGGCGATTTCCAGCCTCTTGATTGCCAGGGGATATTCCGCTCTTATGTAGATGGCTCCCTTATCGGCGCCGACGCATTTTCCGGCAATTGTCATGGCTTCGATAACCGAATGCGGGTCCCCCTCGAGGGTGGCTCTGTCCATGTAGGCACCGGGGTCTCCCTCATCGGCGTTACACACGACATATTTCTGATCGGATTCGATTCTCTGAGTGAAGCTCCATTTGAGCCCTGTGGGGAAACCGGCCCCACCCCGTCCTCTCAGACCGGACTTGTTCAGTTCATCGAGAATCTGCTCGGGAGTCAGTTCGAAAAGAGCTTTTTCGAGCCCCATGTAACCATCTCTCGCAATGTACTCATCAATGCTTTCCGGATCAATAAGACCACAGTTTCTCAGTACGATTCTTTCCTGTTTCTGGTAGAACTTGATATTTTCAGGTTTGAAGTCTTTCTTTCCTTCCTCTTTATAAAGGAGGCGGTCAACCATTCTGCCTTTTACGATATTTTCAGAGATAATCTCTTCCGCATCGTCGGGCTTGACTTCAACGTAAAACGCTTCATCGGGAAGGACCTTAACGATGGGCCCTTTTTCACAAAATCCGAAACAACCTGTTTTGACAATCTGCAGATCATTGCTGACACCCTGAACCTCAGCCTGGTGGAGAAGGGATTTATAGATATCGTTTCCCTTTGCAGATTCACAGGCAGATCCGCCACAAACTAATACATAATTTTTTACGGCCATTCTATCCTCTCTTACTGCTCTATAATATCCGCTGCCGGCTTGTCGTAAACGTGTTTATTGACAAGACGCCCGTCCACGATATGCTGCCGTACAATCTTTCGGGCAACTTCCGCATCAACATTTCCATAAATGGTATTGGGAATTCCGGGAGACCGGACTTCGACTGTAGGCTCTACGTGACAAAGCCCCATGCATCCGGCCTGGCGGATAATGACATTCTCATTACCGACTTTCTTCAGTTCGTCGAGCAGTGCGTCAACGACATCCTTGGCTCCCGCAGCGATTCCGCAGGTACCCATTCCCACAATGACAAGGGTATCTTTACCCTCTGTATCTCTCTGAGCGGCTTCCTGTTTTTTAGCCTCTCTCAATTTTCTCAATTCTTCCAAAGTCATTTTCGACATTTTTCAATCTCCTAAGATAGCAAGTCTTCTTCCTGGCTGTTGATAAAATCCCTGAGAAGCCCCAGCGAAGCGGCGCTCTCGAGATCACCCAGGACATCCAGCATCTCATTCCTGTTCACCTGATAGGACAGCTCTCCACCGTCTTTCGACAATGACCGGACAGCCGTCAGATCGTAATCCCCCTGAAAACACAACACCTGGTAAAGAAGCGAAACTATATGGCCCGTAGGCGGTGTATCGATATTGGCCAGATTAAACCGTATATCGATCTCCGTCCCTTTGTTCTTTTCAGACCTGATGTCAAACTGTCCGTCTGTCATGGTCACGGTCTGAATCAGAAACGGCAGGCCCAGCCCCACTTTCCGGTGCTTGTGCTTGATTCCATCGGTATAAAAGGGATCGGTAGCCCTTTTAAGCTCATCATCAGTCATACCGCAGCCGTCGTCTCTGATTGAAACCTCAAGGCTGTCTGCCGACTGGTTCATATTCAGTTGAATATGAGATGAACCGGCTTCAATGGAATTCTGGATCAGATCCATTACACAGTCACACAGGGTGTAGTGCATCTCTATTCGGTGTACTTGGCAACAACCGCCGGCAGCTCATCGGTACTGAGCTTTCCGTAAACATCACCGTTAACCGTGAGAACGGGCGCCAGTCCGCAGCATCCGATACAGCGAACCGCTTCCAGTGAAAACTGTCCGTCTTCCGTCGTGCTGTTGACTCCGATGCTGAGCAGGTTTTCCAGTTCCTGAATGAGGTCTTCTCCCCCTTTCAGGTAACAGGCCGTACCCATACACACGGCAATCTGGTTCTTCCCGGGTTTTTCGAGTTTGAAAAAATGGTAGAAAGTGATAACTCCGTAGATTTTCGCGAGGGGAACATCAAGCATGCGCCCCAGTTCAATGGCAATAGTCCTCGGTATAAAACCGTACTCTTCCTGTGTTTTGTGAAGAATCATGATAAGATTTCCCGGCTTATCTCTCCATTCTTCCACAAAGGCTGCCAGAGCATCAGTAATCTTATACTCTTCAGTAGTCTGCATGGAACCTCCCTAAAGTCCTTTTTGTAATAGTGAGCAAATAGTAAGTTGATTCGATAAATTTTTCAAGAATAAATCCTGCAATTATATAAAAGTTTATCAATTGTTTACATTTTTTCCTCCCGGTGGTATTATTTGATGCCCGGGATGAGGAGAAATGAAGTGAAGCTGAAGAGCATTAATCAAATTTTAGGTTATGAGACGATTGTTGAAAATAGCAAAAATGATTTTTTTTCCAATGCGTATACTTCTGATCTTTTAAGCGATGTCATGGGCAATGCACCGGCTGATTCTGTACTGATAACTATACAGGCCCACAAGAATACCATTGCTGTAGCCACCCTTGCGGAAATAAGGGCCATTATTCTCTGCAACGGCCGGACGGCGCCGGACGATATGATCGAAGCCGCCGCCGGTGAAAACATCTCCATTTACAGAACTGATGACAATCAATATGAAGCGTCCTGGAAAATAAAAGGACTGCTCGACGGGGAATGATCCTGAAATGCGACCTCCATATCCATTCCTGTCTCAGTCCCTGCGGATCTCTGGAAATGTCCCCTTCGGAAATAGTGAAGACCGCCCTGGAAAAGGGTCTTGATGTTATCGCCGTGGCTGACCACAACACGGCGCTCAACAGTCCGGCCATTGAAAAGTTATGCCGGGGAACGGCTCTGACGCCTCTCTTCGCCATTGAAGCGACCAGTTCCGAAGAATTTCATTCGCTTTGCCTTTTCCCCACAGCGGAAAGGGCTGTCAGTTTCGGGCAGATGCTCTATGAAAACCTGGTTTCTCTGCCTAATAATCCGGAAAAATTCGGAGATCAGGTTTATGTCGATGAAAATGATAATATTCTTGGAGAACTGGAGAAATATCTGACAGGAGGAGCTGTAAGCTTTTCCAGCGACCGTCTTCTGGAACTGGTACACAGAGAAGGCGGCCTGTTCATTCCCGCCCATATTGACCGCGCTGCTTTCAGCCTGACCAGCCAGTTGGGATTTATTCCCCCCGACCCCTATGATGCCCTCGAAATCACAAACTGGCCTCCGCCCGAAGGGGTGGGAAACCTGCCGCTTATCTGCGACTCAGATGCCCACTACCCCGAGGATATGGGCAAAAGGTTTTTCTATCTGGAAAGCCCCGATAAAACGGCTGAAGCCATTCTCCTGGCGATAAAACAGGGCCGGACCAGATTATCCATCGCCAAATAAATGTCCCTTCTTCCCCTGCAGCGCAGGAAAAAAGAAAAAATATTGTTTTTGATATTTTTTTGCCATATATTTTGACAGTTAGTTATTAAAAACTTGTTATAAAGTTTGAATCCTGTTACCGGCAGCATTAAAATATACAAGGTAGCAGAGTTAAAAACTCATTAAGGAGACTGAAAATGAAAAGAACAGGAATTGCACTTTCAATTCTTACAATTTTAATGGTGATTGCTTCATGCGCTTCTTCAGCACCTGTCGCACAGGTCGAGGAGCCACCGGAAAGAAGAGATCTTCCTCAATTCTTCCTCAATCCTCCCATGTATGAAGATCAGATCGTCGGTCTGGGAATGGCGAAAATGTCCAGTGACAATGTTTCCCGGCAGACAGCCGTTATGAGAGCCAGAACTGATATCGCTTTCCAGATGGATACGCGGGTGGAAGCCATGATGACAGACTACTTCCAGGAAGCGGGATCGGGTGATGAGACACAGGCTATCCAGTTTGTTGAATCCATTTCCAAACAGATTGCCAATATCGATCTTCAGAACGCCAAGACAGTTGAAGTCTATGCCGCAATGGATGGAACCTGGTACGCCATGGTTACCTATCCCATACGCCAGCTTGTAACAGAAGTGGGCAACCTCTTCGAAAGAAACGAAACAGCGGCTTTCGCCGAGTTCAAAGCCGATGAAGCTGCCAGGAGACTGGAAGCATCACTGGAAGACAAACCCCTCGTCTCTACAGTTAACGAAGAAATGTAATCGGGTTTTTTCATTTTGTAATACAACAGGTATGGCTACTCCATACCTGTTTTTTTTCGGAGCATAAACATGAAAAAGGATTTCCTGCCTTTGCTGATCATTTTTCTCATTCTGAGTCAGTCAGGATGTTTAACCCGGCCGCCCGTTACTGCGGTAGAGATTTCTGATGAAGATATGGGTCATCATGAAGATTCGACACCGTCTCTTAAAGATTTATCCTATGACACATCCCCTCTGGAGGGGGAATTCCGCATAGCCGCATTGGCGCCGAGATTCCAGTTACCGGAAGACGAGACGAGATATGCCCTCGCCAACGCGGGTCGGCAGATGTCCATATACAATGGAGCCCGCGTCAGATTCGCCAAGATTATGGATCAGAATGTCATCGGAACCGTGCAGGATCAGAAAGTCGATGTACTTTACGACCGGGACATGGCTCTGTCATACATAGAGGATATGACCGTTATTGGTGAAACCCGCGACCCCGATGCCTATGCGGCTCTTGTTTCCCTGAAGGGAGACACTCCGGAAAACTTGCCTCAAACAGAGCTGATACCCGGTGTCAGACCTTCATGGATAAACTCTCCCCCTGAAAGCGGCCAGTATATTTTTGGTGTGGGAGTCAGCGGCAGGCGGAGATCAGTCTTCGAATCTTTCTATCAGGCGGATAATCTTGCCATGGCGGAAATCGCGGCTTTTATAGAGACATCAATCTATTCGGGGATCGCCAATATTGAGCGCACCGGTGAAAGCTATAATGAGTCTACGACATCTTCCCAGACGGTAAACTTGTCCGATGTCTATATTGAGGGGATGATTGTTATCAGCCGCTGGCGCGAAGCGGACAACAGTTTCTTTTATTCGCTGGCTGTAGCTCCAAAACCGGATTGAGTTCTTGTATAATCATTTTTCAGGGATATAATGGTATTATTATGAAAAGAATATTTATAACCTTGCTATTACTCCTCCTTCTGGCTGCCGGTATTTTCTCTCAGGATATGAACCAGAGAGCTGTCATACTCTATCTGGAGGGATCGGTTGACATAAGCCGGAACGGAGACTATCTCGATTGGGCTGACGTCGATATGGGTACGGAAATTGAAAACTACGACCTGATTGAAACAGGAAGCGACGGTTATGTGGAAATAGAAGTTTCCACACCGGTTTCTCCCGGGGTTACCCTTAAGATCCAGCCGGATACGACGTTTTACTACGATACGAAGAAAGTAAGCGGTTCGACTAAGACCAGTTTCCAGCTCCTGGCCGGAAGCATGGGGATGAAAGTGCAGAAACTCTATAACGACAGCGAACTGGACATTCAGGTCAACAACAGCGTTATGGGTGTCCGCGGTACAGAATTCATGGTCACTTCAACGGTTGACGGCTCCACTCTGGTAACGACCACAGAGGGACGGGTTTCCTGTAAAAATGATGCAGGAGAAGAATGGTTTTCCACTCCCGGAACAGTTTGCCAGACAACTGATAACGGGCAGTACAGGGAAGTGGCCGTAGCGGTGGACCAGGTTGAATCCTACAGGGTCAACTGGCAGAAAGAGAGAATCGATATTCTCCGGTCCAATCTCTCTGTCTCCCTCAATCACTACACCGAACTTTACAACAACTATTACAATCGCTTCGACAGAAGCTGGCGCAACCTCGAAAGCAAAGATGATATTTTTCAGAAATGGGCCGGATATATCATGAATGGGAACCGCCCCTCCATGTCGGAAGCGGTTCTCAGCAAACAGTCTGTTTCAAGAGAAATTATGGAACTGCGCTCTGTTCTTCCTATTTTTCAGCATACATTTTATGTACTGGAAGAATTGGGGAAAGCCTATAATGAGGGATACGGTCAGAATATAAGCAGACAGAGAAAAACCCTTTTGAATCATTATTTCGACAACTACAGGGAAACGCGTAGAAGACTGACGAAATCGCTTTTCTATTTCAGAATTTACCTTGAGATGGGCAAGAGAATAACCAATTCCGATTACAACACGGAAGGCCTGCTCGACGTAACATCGGGATCCAATATGCTAATGGGGCCTCCGACACCGAATGCGCCGTTCTAATGAAAAAAAACCGGAGTCAAACCTCCGGTTTTTTTATTGATCTGCTTTTTTCGGTCCGAGAAGAAAATCGACAGCATCTGTGAGAATCGAAGACTCCCGGATATTTGTCGGAGACAGGCTCTTCCCTTTTTCCCGGAACGTGAGAAGCTCTTCTCTCATTCTCTTCCAGTTGGAATTGATCTCCTCACGGCTATAGTGTTCAAAATGATCCACAGCTGATATGGCCTGATCTATCTGATAGGGCGTGGAAAGCTTCGTGACTATTGTGCTGATATAGTCATTGGACATGAAAAAATGAATGGAAGCTTCCAGAAAAGTCTGGTTTTCCGACGTGAGGATAAAATCAAAAAGCTCCTGCCGGGATTCAAAAAAATCCGTTCCGAAGGGATTGAGAACGGCCAGCCCCATGTTATAGCCCGTAAAAGACTGCACCATGTCCTTGTTAAAAAGAAGCCTGATTCCCGAATGCCCCAGAGTGATGCCCTCGAAAGGGAGGTTCTCTCCCAGACCGGCTATTTCCTGCTTCCCCATATTGGTTGAGATCACAGCATGGCGTATCAATCCCTGATCGATCGCCTTTCTGATTCCCGATAGGAGAGAAGCGTCGCCTCCGGCAGTCAGCTGCTCTTCGGAAAAGATTCTCCAGAGCTGATAAAAGTCAATCGTATCCACATCGAGTCTGCGGAGAGACCCGTCAAGATCGCGAAGCAGATCATCGCCGTTAACGGCCATTGTCCGGGAGGCGAGATTAAAGGGATGTCCCGTTTTTCTCATTTCCACAATAGCCTGCGCCAATGCACGCTCTCCTGTTCCGCCGAAGGCAAAGGGAGATGAATCAAAGTAATTCACCCCTTTGTCAAAAGCATGGTAAATGGAGGCGCTGTATTTGGACAGTTCTTTTTCATCGTAAAAAGCCGTTGTGGATATTCCGAGAACCGAAACCATCCTGCCTGTCGCGCCGTAAGGTCTGAACTGCATAACCGTTCCTAAACGTTGAATTTGAAGTGCATAACATCGCCGTCCTGCACAACATATTCCTTTCCTTCGATTCGGAGTTTACCGGCAGCCTTGATCTTCTGCTCCGTTCCTTCCTGAAAGAGATCGTCACAGTGAAAAACTTCAGCTTTGATAAAGCCTCTTTCAAAGTCTGAGTGGATCACTCCGGCGGCCTGAGGAGCCTTGAAACCTTCATGGAAGGTCCAGGCGCGGTCTTCCGTCTCACCGACCGTGAAAAAAGTACGGAGCCCCAGTTCAGTATAAGCCGTGCTTATCAATTTCGAAAGACCTGACTCTTCCAGACCGGCCTCTTGGAGAAAAACGGCTCTCTCTTCATCATCATCGAGCGATGCGATATCGGCTTCCAGGCGGCCGCAGAGGACGATGGCCTGGGTCTGTTCCTTTTCAGCGATCTCTTTTACGGCTCTGACATAATCCGATTCGCCGTCAAGACCCTCTTCATCGACGTTACAGACAAAAATCTGCTTCTTCTGTGTAATGAGATGAAGATCGTATATGAGGCTAAGTTCATCGTCAGTCAGTCCCATGGAGCGAACGGATTCGCCGTTTTCCAGATGCTCTTTCAATCTTTCAAGAAGCGGAGCCATGGCAAGGGCTTTCTTCCTGACATCCTTATCGCCGCTTCTGGTAAACCGCTCGTTTTTCTGGATTCTGTTTTCCACTGTGGCCAGATCGGCAAATGCCAGCTCGATATTGATTGTTTCAATATCTCCGGCCGGATCGATTTTATTATTAACATGAATGATGTCGTCATTCTCAAAACAGCGGACCACATGGACAATCATGCCCACTTCGCGGATATTGGCCAGAAATTTGTTCCCCAGCCCCTCGCCTTTCGAAGCGCCTTTAACGAGACCGGCTATATCGACAAACTCAACAATAGCGGGAACGATTTTCTTCGTTGGCACGAGCTCCACGATTTTATCCAGCCTCTTATCCGGTACATTAACAATTCCCACATTGGGATCTATTGTACAGAAAGGATAATTTGCCGCTTCGGCGGGAGCGGAAGTTAATGCCGAAAAGATAGTCGACTTACCAACATTGGGAAGCCCGACTATACCGCAATTCAAACCCATATATATTCCTTTTTCAATCTTTCAATTCAGTTTCAGGCGATACTAACACAAAACAGCCGCCGGAGAAAACAGAGAGGTACCGGATCAGTCCCGAATTCTTTTCGATTTTACAAAAGAGGGGCAGTCCCTTCCGGTATTTTTTTTAACTTCCACCGATGGAAACTGAACAGACTTTATACCGAACATCTTGCATCCACGGGGAAAAGACAGGTCCCAGGTAACGTAATAATGTTCACACTGCAAACAATTGGGAGCCCTACTGGCCATCGACATTCTTGACATATCCCTGGAGTAGCTGAACGAGATAGTAAATCTGCTTGTAGTGTTTTGAAATTTCCTGCTCGATACTGAAATCGGCGTGGGCTTCAAGCTCCTTCCAGTTAACGACCACTTCGCCCGTGTTCCTTTTGTAATCGCTAAGGGCGTTCTTCAGATTCTTTCCAATATTGATCAGGCCGTTGGCGGAACGGTTCAGAATATCCCGGGCCTGATTGTTCACATCTTCGAGGGTCGTGACAAGGGCGTTCATGGCAAGAGAATCGCGATCCGCGGTCCGTATGGATTTTTTAATTCTGCTGCCGTAAGGTCCATCATCGCTGATAGATTCATCAAAGGCGAGCAGTTCGTCGGATAGAGCCATCAGCTCATGGAAAGTTTCGGAAAACTGCTGGGAGAGAAGATTTGTCGTCCATTTCCCCTGGATCAGCAGAAGATCGACAACTTTTCTTGTATGGGTTTTAAAATAATCGAGAAAATAAGCTTTCAGACAGTTAATCGGCTCTACGTATATAAAACCGCCCATAACTTTTTTCTGAAAAGTCAGATTGGCTTTCTCCGTATAGTATTTGGTCCGGAATATATCGGTCCGGTTGAAAACGGCCATGAGTAAGGAATCGATTTTGCGGGCTTTCTTTTCATTCATGATCCCCTTCATCGTCTCTTCAGCTTTCTTGCGGATCTCATTGAGATAGGGTTCGACAATCTCCTGCTGGGATTTCGATATTTTAACCGAATAATAAGGATCTTCATCGAGGTGCTTTATCAGCAGATCGAGAAAACCGGATTTCTGGAAATCTTTTTTCCTCTGAAGTACTTTTTTCCAGCCCGGCAGGCTGATAATATCTATATTCCGGTAGGTTTTGAGGATTTTGAATATGGTTTCCCAATCAACAGAATCGTCAATCAGAGGAAGAAGGACATTGAAATCCTTCAGGTCCTCGAGAATATACTCTCCGCTTATTTCATCAAACTTGGGAATGTACTGGAATTCCCTTTCCGGCATACCGGAGTCGAATTTCTTCAGAAGAAAGAAATAATCGTAATTTATGAAATCCTGAAAGAACAGGAGATTCGTATAGAGTATATTGATGTTTTTGACTAGATTCATATCAAAAAGGGAGAAAAGCTGAACAAGTTCCTCTTTCACCATGGGGACGAGTTCTTTAATTTCGATAGACTCCCCTCTTATACGCAAGGATTCTTCGCTGAGGTTATCCAGAAGTTCCAGCTGTTTCTCGTTCATGAAATTGACGATGAAAGCCTTTTTCAGGACTCCCGATTTATTTATATTTTCCAGAAACACCTGAGCCGGTCCGACGACCTGATAGATTTCATGGAACATTTTCGCCAGAGAGGGCTGAACAGAATCGCCCCTGAGCTTAAAATATTTACTGTGTTTTTTCAGTTCCTTGCGGATATCTTTGAGCAATCTTTTCTTTTCCCGGTCAGGGTCGTTGTTGCCGAAAAGAATGTTAATGATCTTTTGAAAAAAACCCGCCGCGTCGCTGTCATCATTCTGTAGAGAAAGATTGTCATTACTCATAGAATAAATGTAGTATAAAACTTGATAAGCAGTCAATTAAAACTATAAACGGGCTGAAAATGAATTACAAAAAGAACATAATCGAATATTTCAGGATTGAAGGATTTACCGCCCCCCGTTTTCTGAAAAATACTGACGGGGAAGGAACCGTGATAATAGCGGCCTTTCCCGTTAGAATTCCACGGGAGAAATCCGGATCTGGACTCAGAATTGCCCCTTTTGCCGCAGCGAATCACTACAGGGAAGCCGTAAACAGATTGAAAAAGATATCACTGTTATTGAGAGAGCAAACCGGACTGACCAAAAAGGATATTCGCTTGTTCTGCAACTCAACACTTGAGGAGAAGCGCTTTGCCTCACTCGCCGGGTTGGGTTTTATCGGAAGAAACAGTCTGATAATAACGAAGGAATGGGGTTCGCGGATAATCCTGGCCGGCATGATCCTACCTTTTCATCTGGAAGAGGATACCCCTCTGGAAAACGGATCGATTGCCGGAGCTCTGTGCGGCAGCTGCCGCCGCTGCATGAAGGCATGCCCGACAGGAGCGATAGAAAGAAGCGGTGAAATCAATAGGGATAAATGCCTCCAGTCGCTGACGACTGACAGCCGGGTCATTCCCGAATGGATTATGGAGAAGTGGGGGAACCGCCTCTACGGATGCACTATATGCCAGGACTGCTGCCCTTTCAACAAATCTGTGGAATCGCCCGAACCTGACGGCATAACCGGCGATGTAAACGGACCCTTATCCTTTGAATCAGTTCTGGCCGTCGATGACAGCACGCTCAAGGAGAATCTGAAAGGAACAGCGCTGGGAATGTCATGGATTACTGCGGAAAACCTGAAGAGAAACGCTCTTATTTCAGCATCCTTCTGCAGGGATTCTCAGGAAGCAGCCGGACGCATTCCCATAGTTGAATCCTATACAGGGCATCCGGTTATCGCTTACGCTGCCATCTGGTCTTTAAAGAGGCTGAAGAAAAAAGCCGGCCAATGAGCAAACCGGAAACAGCTCCGATAAAATCAGCGGTGAAGTCGGCCAAATCCATCATCCGGCCGATTTGAGACTGAAGGATTTCAAGCCCGCCGCCGAGCGCAATAGAGAAAAGAAGCACAGCTGCAAAGCTCTTTGAGCCGACGCCCCACTGCTTTAAAGTCAAATGCATTGATAAGGCCAGAACGAAATAGGCGAATGCATGCTCCAGCTTATCCAGATGGGAAAAAGAAGGACCAGCAGGGAGAGATGTGACCGACAGGAAAACAATCAGAAAAATAACAACAGCGGTAATAGTGGAATAGATGAACCTTTTCATCAGTCCGATGTCAGCAGCTGTCCCAGAGACTGAAGCTCAGGCATCCTCTCATAAACAGGAGCCTTTACCTTATGGGATTCCTTGTCCAGCTGGACGACTCTCATATACAGATCGCTGACGTCATCGGCCAGCACGCTCATATTGGTTTTAAGATTATCGACTGCCAGCATCTGCAGAATCTTCTCATCTCCGGGAGCCTTTCCGCTGAGGGAGCCGCGCAAATAGGGATAGACTTCCTTGCGGACTTTATAAATGTAAGTAGCCAGAGCCAGGATTCCCGAATACAGTTCATCGAACCGATACCCGTGCAGTTTAAAAGTGTCCACCTTCTCCGTAAGAGGCTGCATAGCCATTCTTGTGTTGGGAGGCAAATCCATAGAAATGAGAGCGGTACGAACGTAACTGTTGTTAATACTGCTTTTAAAATGCTCAGCCAATCTCTCTATTACAGAGATTGTCTGCATATCTTTTACGGGCAATTTCCGACTCCAGTGATTTTTTGAAGATCAGTATATCTTATAGTTCTAAAAAAAAACACCCTGTTTTGTTCCTCTCCTGAGTAATTCTTCACGAAGCCTGTTGTATATAATGGTCTTGTCGAGCATAGCACCGGGAACAACATGACGCTGATGAGGAGTATCGGTCGTCAGCCGCATGACCACAGTCTCCGGAGGTATCCTCTCCACGGCATCGGCCAGGTACCGGACATGACCGGCGCTTGAGGGGATAGCCATTTCTCCGGCCTCGAGCTCCTGGAACATAGGCGTGTCTGACGGTATATGGAGATTATGGAATTTAACCCCTTCCGGCTTTAGCGACGCGACATAGCGGACCGAATCCATCATCATACTTCTGTCCTCGCCGGGAAGTCCGAAAATCAGATGAACAGCGATTTTCAATCCATGGCTCCTCAGGCGGTAAAAAGCCTTCTCAAACTGATCGCGGTCGTGGCCTCTGTTGATCCGC
This sequence comes from Spirochaeta isovalerica, assembly GCF_014207565.1. Classification (NCBI taxonomy): domain Bacteria; kingdom Pseudomonadati; phylum Spirochaetota; class Spirochaetia; order Spirochaetales; family Spirochaetaceae; genus Spirochaeta; species Spirochaeta isovalerica. Next base: position 168,816 of record NZ_JACHGJ010000005.1, read on the forward strand.
TTCAGTGTTGCGTCATGGGCCGACTGCAATCCCAGTTCAACCCAGACATCAAAATCCGCCCTTTTATATGAAGCCAGAAGACGGCATACGGCATCGCTGAGACAATCGGGACGGGTAGAAACTATCAGTTCTCTGAAATCTCCGAGAGCCAGGCTTTCATCATAGAGCTTTCTCAATTCTTCGACAGGAGCCCAGGTACTGGAATAGGCCTGAAAATAGAGCATAAAAACCTTTGCATCGTAACGGGATTTCAGTACCTTGAGGTTCCGCTCTATCTGTTCGCCGACCCCCTGCTCAGTCTCGCCGATATAGGCGGAACGGGATCCGAAACTGCTGCAGTAGGAGCATCCCGGCAGAGTCCGGTTCTTTCCCCTGTTGGGGCAGGAGAATCCTCCGTCTATCGAGACCCTGTAGGCAGTCTGTCCGTATTTCTCCCGCAGATAGCGGCTGTAATTCAAAAAAGGTTCTTCCGGTTTCACTGTTTCATTATCTCCCCTATAAGTGAACCTGTGCAAGCGGGATTGACAGATCATTATCTCCTGCATACAGTATCTCTATGAAAAGGCCGATGCTCTTCGCGATACTGATATCTCTACTCTTTTTTTCCTGCGGCAACAGCAGCTCCATCATTCTCTGGAGCGATAAGCCGGAATTAGCTGACGCTGTTGAACTGTATAATATGAACGGATCGGAATACAGAGTTATATTCCAGTATAAAGAAGATCTCGTTTCCTCCTTTTTTAAAGAAGAGACAAAGCCGGACATTATAATCGGGGAAGATCTCTCAAACAGCACTGTTAAAAACGAGCTGATAGATCTGAATGAAGCACTTAAATCCGGTACGGGTTTTGCCGATTTGCTCACGACGCCGTTAATTTCCGGTACAGAGAGGGGCGAAGAGTACCCGCTAGTCCCTCTGTCCTACTCTCCCCTGACCATAGTTTACAGAAAAAACAGCAAGCGGATTGAGGGGAATTCCATATTTCTGAATATAAATGAGATCCTCGACCTTGGGATCCAGTTCAATGAAGAAAAGAAGCGGGGATATTCGCCATACTGGGACGAGAATTTCCTTCTGGCATTCCTGGATTTGAATGGAACATCTTTCCGGGAGGGAAAGGAAAATCTGCTGGAGTGGAACAGAGAAGCACTGGAAAGTTCTACGGATTTTCTCGGCGACTGGCAGATCCGGAACGGAGGCCTGGAATCGATGGACGCCTTCAACAGCAAGTATTTGTATGATAACAGGATCAAACTTCTGAAGGAGGGGAGGATTCTCTTCTCCGCCTATAATCTGGGAGACTATATGGCTCTTTCAGATTCCATGATCCGCATCCTCGATTTTTCTTATGTATCATACGGGGAAAAGATGCATCCCGGTGTTGTTGTATACGGAGGCATTAATAAAAAAAACCGCTCTCTTGAGCAGTCAGCGCTTTTTATGAACTGGCTTCTGGAAAAGGGAAATCAGGAATTGATTATTTCTTCGGCCATAAGGAACGGTACGGGAAGTTTCGGGTTTCTGGGAGGTCTTTCCTCTTTTGATGATGTCAACCGCGGAATAATAACTGCATACTACCCCGTTCTGGAAGGGAAAATTCCCTTTTCCTCCTATCTTCACTCAGAACCCGAAAAGCCGGTCGAATACAAAAAGGTACAGAATGAGCTGATTACCCGCTGGCTCAGAGACGAACGGAAAGGCAGTGCGGAAACCCTTGATGTCGCTTTTGATAAATGGAGAAAACTGAGAATACCCTTCTAGCTGACCGATATACCAATCTGTTTAAATATTTGACAACGGCGGCATTTCATTATATGATCTTGAACTATAAGATAAATAATATGGAGGTATACCGTGGCAGAAGTGATTCTGGAAAATGTATCCAAGGTATACGACGGTAATGTAAAAGCTGTCGACAAAGTTAACATCCATATCAACGATCAGGAATTCGTAGTACTGGTCGGGCCTTCCGGATGTGGAAAATCAACAACATTGAGAATGGTTGCCGGTCTTGAGGACATCACTGATGGTGAACTCAGAATTGACGGCAAGAGAATGAACGAAGAGGCTCCCAAGGACAGAGATATAGCAATGGTTTTTCAGAACTATGCACTCTATCCTCACATGTCTGTATACGACAACATGGCCTTCGGTCTCAAGATCAGAAAGTATCCCAAAGACCAGATTGAGAGCCGTGTACAGGAAGCAGCTCACATCCTCGACATCGAAGAGCTTCTGGAAAGAAAGCCGAAAGCCCTTTCCGGTGGACAGAGACAGAGGGTTGCCGTAGGTCGTGCCATTGTGCGTAAACCTAAAGTATTCCTTTTCGATGAGCCCCTTTCCAACCTCGATGCCAAACTGAGAGTTCAGATGAGAGCGGAAATTTCCTCTCTTCATACAAGACTCAGCGCGACAATGATCTATGTAACCCACGACCAGGTTGAAGCTATGACCATGGGTGACAAAATCGTTGTTATGAAAGGCGGAGTTATCCAGCAGATAGGTTCTCCCCTCAAACTCTATAACGAGCCTGTCAACAGATTTGTTGCCGGTTTCATCGGATCTCCTCCCATGAACATTACCGTTGCAAAAATCGTTGAAGAAGGCGGAAAGCTTATGGCTAAAGAAGCCGGGTTTGAAGTGACGATCACCGGTGACGTAGCCGAAAAAATGAAATCTTACGCTGGAAAAGAAGTTCTTATGGGAATCAGACCCGAGGATCTCGAGTTTACTACAAAACCTGCGGCGGGAATGAACCTGAACGCAACAGTAGAAGTCATCGAGCCTCTTGGTGCTGAAACACACCTCTTCGTTAACACTAAAGATCACTCAGTTATCGCCAGAACATCTCCCGATAACATCTTTAAAGTTGGCGACGAAGTAAACTTCACACCCAATCTCGATAAAATCCATTTCTTCGATCTTGAAACAGAAACATCTATTCTTTTTGCATAAGTTCGATGGAATAAAGAAAAGCCGGTTTCCATACCGGCTTTTTTTTTACCCTTTCTCTCCTGGAGGAAATTCAAAGAACATTGATTTCCCCCCGATATTACGTTAGAATTCAACTGAGCTCAGAATGAAAGACGACATACAGCAAATTAAAGAAAAACTGATAAAACGGTTAAATGAACTTGTTGAAAAAACCGAAGAAATATACCTCAACCTCGGAAGAGATTATCCTCAGCTGCTCCAGGAACTGAACCGGAGCATAAGCGAATCTTCCGAGTCTGTTAACAGCGCTGGCCGGTTTAGCTCAGCCGGATCAATCGATGCGATCATTGATGAAGCCTCCCAGATAACAATCCAGTTCAAAGACTCCTTATTCGCCATATACAAAAGAGACGGAGAGCTCTTTGAAATTATCGAAAGAGGAATATCCGAAATGGGTGTTCTTTCCGGAGTTATAGCCAATATAAAAGAAATATCCATTGAAATGGAGCTTATTTCGCTTAATGCCATGACTGTGGCCCTGAAATCGGGAACAGCCGGTAAAGCTTTCTCGTTTATTACTGATGAATTGAAAAAACTATCGGCACAGACAATTCGTCTTACCGATCAGCTTACTGATAACGGAACCACGCAACTCAACAGTTTTGAACTCTATCGAAAAAAAATCTCCGAAGCCGGAGAAAAACAGAAGAGTCTCAATTCCAGGCTGGACAGCCACCTAGAGCAGGCGTTTACAACATCAAGCATGGCCCTGAAGGATTCCAGCGAAATAATGCAATCACTTTCCCGCAGTTCGAAAGATATACAGCCCCCTCTTATGCGCATTATGGAAGAAGTTCAGCTTCAGGATATTATCAGGCAGTCAATCGACCACATATATATTTCTCTTGATCAGTTCAAAGCAATTGAAAGCAGCTGGTCAGAAGAGGAAAAGCTCGACGAGCTGGCATTCAGAAAGATTCTGCCTGATTTGTGCTTTTCCGTACTTGAAGACGTCAAGAAAGAACTTAAGGGCAGTCAAACCGTATTCGAAGAGCAATCGGCTCTGGTAAAATCTCTTCTGGACTCACTTGAGGAGCGCAGAGCATCTTTTGTCAATTCCAGCCTTGACGCTTCAGGCCGGGAGGGCAGAAGCATTACAGCACTGAGAGAAGAATCAGCCGGAAGAATAGAAGAAATGATTCATGACGTGAATCAATCAATTAAAATGAGTCAGGATATTTCTGAAGAGGGAATTAAGCTCATTCGCGACCTTCTGATACTTCAAAGGCAATTCCTCTCCTTCGAGCCGATTATAACCCGCTTTCACAACATCATCGTCGCCTCGAAAATTGAAGTTGCCAAACAGGCCGCCCTGGGCGATATGAAAGGAACTGTCTCCAATATGACGGATCTGACAGAGGGTATCGATAACGACATTTCACGGGCTCTCGATACGATTAAGCATTTTCTGAAGACCACAGAAAAAACGATTGGAGAGTATTCTCTTGTTATCCGCAAAGAGATGCCCGAATTAAAAAATCTGACATCCAGAACAGCTGATAACCAGGCTCAGTTAAGCGAAATTACCGATACTCTGATTGAAAACCTCCGGTCTTTCCGATTGTTCACGCCGCGCTTTTTCACTCTATACGGAGAAACTGAAAGAAACCGGAAAAAGCTGAAAGAGCTTGAAGAGGGGATTTCCCATATGGAAACTCTCTTGAACACTATTAGAAATAATGCAAACGAAGGTTACGCTTTACTCGGGGGAAATACCGATATTGAAAACTGGACGATTCAGAACGAAAGACTGGCAAATATTATTAATAAATTCACTATTTTCACCCATAAGAAAACAGCTTCCGATCTCGCCGGAACTGCAGTAGAGGCAGAAGAAGCTGCCGAGAGCGGAGAAGTGACATTCTTTTAATTTTTCACTATATTTGACGAGGGAAATTGAACATGATAGACTTCCAACGGAGGGCAAAATGAAAAAGACCTTGATATATGTGACCCTTATTTTATTGCTTCTCATGATTACCGGATGTGCATCCGATCCTGAAACTCCACCGGAGGAACCGGTTGAGGAAACCGTTATAGAAGAGCCTGAACCAGTGGTAGAGGAGCCGGAAGAAACTCCTCCTCCCGAAGAACCGGTTGAAACTGTTGAGTCAGTCAATCCGGAAGAGATAAAGGCTGTCGAAGAAGCTGTTGAAAGAGCCGACCAGGCAGGTGCCCGCACGTACGCTGCGGATCTGTTCCTCGAAGCCAACGAAAAGCTTGAAGAAGCGAAATCTCTTGCAGAGACAGATCCGGACCGCTCAAGAGAACTTCTGGCCCAGGCCGCTTCAAAGGCTGATGAAGCCTACCGCCTATCCATTGACAGTCAGGTTTCGGAAAAAGTGACGAAACTGAGACTTCTGGAAAAACAGCTGATTGAAATAGAAGCGGAAAAGTACGCTCCGGAAGACTATAAAATTGTCAAAGACCGGGCGGATCTGCTGATTACCTATCTCGATGAAGAAGATTATGCCCGGGCTGACAGACAGTATGGCTCGACTCTGCGAGCCATGCAGAACCTCTATGATACGATTGATAATAATATCCGTTGGATCAAAATTCTCGACCGCGATACCAATGCTTACATGAGTGACGCAGAGGAAAAGGAAGCTTTTCTCTGGGCTCCTGAAGAACTGGAAAAAGCCAATTACTACTACTCCGATGGTATTTCCTACTTCAATAACTACAAACTGTCAGACAGTGAGAAAGCTCTTAAGGAAGCGAAATACTGGGCATTTACAGCTATTCGCCTTAGCGAGAGACGCAAAAGACTGAGCCAGACTGACGAATTGATGATGTCCGCTCTCGAAGAGCTTGAAAAAGCATCGAGAAACCGCGTTATGGAAAATGACGGAACAATCCGCGAAGCCTCCCCCTGGGAAGGTAATGAGTTTATCGAAGAAAATCCCGCTGAAGACACGAAAGCCGATAACTATGAAGAAGAAGGATCCTCCCTTAAAGATTTTGATCCCGATGCACAGCAGAGTGATGAAAACGCCATGATTATCGACGGGAAGACAACTGTTCTCGGTGACGAACAGCAGATGACTCTTCTGGAGCAGGCCATAGAATTGTGGAAACAGGGAGTGAAAGCCAGAGCCGAAGGCAAATACGATATAGCCGATGAATACTTCAAACAGTCAAAAGCTTATTCGGAAGCCTACTCGGCCAATGCGATTGCCAATGAGTACATTGTCAAAAAGAGAGACACTCTCTGGGCCATTTCGGCTATGAAAGAGAACCTCGGAGATCCCTTCCTCTGGACGAAAATCTGGAGAAGAAACAGCCTGATTATCGAAAATCCGGATCTTATTTATCCTGGACAGAAGCTGATCATTCCTCCGAAATAAGAAAATGCAGTTAGCAAAAAAAAGCAGCCAGAAACCGGAAGCGGTTAAGGCTGCTTTTTTTTAATTCTCTAAAAATTATTGAACAAAACTGTCAAAATAATCGATCAGCTTTCCAACCAGCTCTTTCTTCACTACTTTTTCGATTTCCAGATACGCTCTGTTCTCTACATCGGACAGGGACATAGCAGAAACTCGATCATTTTCTTCCAGAGAAACAACCGGAAGACCCTGCTCATCTGCAATATCAATATTCAGATAATACTTCATATTTTCATACTTGTTATCGAGCTTAACCGTTTCCAGAGAAACAGAGCCGCTTACCGATAAGAGGCCTGCCGGATCGATGACAAATCCCAGAGAAGTGAGTTCATCGGCAATAACAGCACTGACGTTACCCGTTACGTCATTTTCCACAAAGACCCGGAAGGTCATGGATTGAGCCAGTTCCCTTCTGCTGTTGCGGATATCATCCAGATCATAGGACATCATAACGGTACGGCTCATCATCATATTGATAATTTCCAGTTGCTCTCTGAGGCCCCTATTCGCCTGAGCGACAACATAGGCGGCATCGAGATAAGCATATTTTCGCAGCAGCGAACTCTGCTCGCCGGATCGGGAAAGAAAGGAGCGCACTGTCTGATCATTTTCCATAATCCTTCCCCGATAAATCTGTGCCGTTTCCTGTCTGTCTATATAAGCGATGACATGGACCTGGCCCAGTTCATTGGTCCAGGATTCACCGAAATTGACATTTATCAGCTCCTGATCCGCCAACTGTGTGATGTTTTCATCAAAATTGGTTTCTTCAGAAGTCTGGACCGAACCGCCTGAGGAGAATTCCTTGTAACGGGTCTGTACTGTAGTTTCGACCTTAATGCTGGTTTTGAAAATCTGGGCCAGAGAAGCCGCGGCATTGCGCTTTGCATCCTTCAGAGAGGCGCCCTGACCGATTTCAACCATATAATCTTTTTCCGGATAAAGACTGTGCTTATCGTCCATCCAACCCGGTCGCCGGGTTGAAGAACCCGATGTGGTAACACAGGAGAAGAGAAGAAGCACGATTGTCAGAATACCTGCAATTTTTAATAATTTCATATAACATTCCTATTGAAAAACAAAACTCTGTATCAGATTCAGAGACTGAGACTGAACGTCAACCATACCTTTGTAATCTCTGAAAACCTCCATACCGTTGGAGTAATAGACAAGCTGAATATCATGCAGTCCCGGTGTCACACCGATCTCACCGGTATAGGCATGGGCGGGGAAAAATTGCGACAGTCTGGTATCGGCATTTTCCGTAGCATCTACCGCTACATCGGCGGCGATCCCCACCAGAAGTCCTCCGAAAAACCCCAATTGATCATTGGCCACATCTTTGCCGACTTCCTTCAGGATGCCTTTCGTCACAGTCCTTGTAACGGTTTTTCCGACGATCAACGGCTGCTTCAGCTTGAAAGTCTCTTCAGCAATGCGCTCCATGTTTTCCGTCAAATAAAGCTGACCGGCTTCTACTCCATCGATAAGAACAGCAATCGATGTGATGTCCGAACCTCTCAGCGACAGATAGGGGAGCTCGAACTTGAAGTGGAACCCCGGCCTGACTCCGGGCATAAAGATAGTATTAAATCCGATGAGCCTGTTTACGTAATCTTCCCCTTCTCCCTGGTAAGTCAACCGCACCACGCTGTTTCCGCTGTCTATGAAAATCGTATGGGCAAGCTTCGCTGGAGAACGCCCGGTAAAGGCGACGAAATTCATCTGTGCCGTATCTTCACTGTACTCGAGAACCGGAAGCGGCGGCTTTTCAAACTCATATAACTGCGTCTGTTGAACAAAGGCGTCATCGATCTTTTCGCTATCGATTCTGGCACCGTCAAAGTCCCCCTCTTCCCGGAAGAGGAGCAGACTGAGATAACGCGCCAGAACGTCGTTGTGAAAACGGCTTTCAAGCGGCTCCAGCTTTGACTCGGCTTCATCGGAATTATTGTATTCATCAATGATCTTCCGGTATTTGTCTTCAAGCAGATTGAGTTTGATGTTAATTCTTCGCAATTCAACCATAGCTTCATCATAGTTACCCAGATGAAGGAAGGAGAGGGCTTTAAAGATATTGAGGTATATGTCTTCGTAATCCTCTCCGAAATAATCAAGAGCGTTATCGTTGAGAAGGCCAGAAGCGATAGCTTTTCCCACACTTTTGGTATAGAGCTCCTCAATCCCGTATTCCGCGGCGCTGAGATTCTCGATGCTTTCGCTGTACGAACCGTTGTAATAATTAAGCATGCCTATATCGAGATAATAAAGCACTTTATCCTTCTCAACATATTTCCCCTCTTCCTTTGCTTCTTTAATTATCATTTCCGCCCGGGGGAAATCTCTTTTCAACAAAAGATCATCCATCTCTTTATAATGATCATTCATGGTCATCATACTGGCACAGGACCCCAGAAGAAGAGTGAAAAATATCAGGCTGACTGCTTTTTTCATTACCAGCTCGCTTTAGCCTGTTCAACCAGTTTTTTGATCTGGTGCTCACCGAGCCAGACAATTTCATTGGATCTCAGGTCAATCAATTCCATATTGGTCTGATAGAGAACCACTCTCTTTCCGTCAACCGCGTCCACTATAGTAGTTAAAACACCCTGAAGCATGAAATCTGCTCCTGTTTCATCAGCTAATTTGGTCGCCGTATCTTCAGAGGCATTGGACTGCTGGTCCTCCCTTTCGGTCCGGACCTCTTCCCTTGCTTGGGAGTCTGCGACAAATTTGACTTTTCCGCTATTGATCAGCTCCATCTGGAAGCTTTTCGTCAGGGAGAGAAGGTCGATATGCTCTGAACTTTTGTTTCTGACGGAACCGATGATGACAACGGGCTTGGCGCCTTCTTCTTCAACAAAATTGATCAGCCAGGGGCGGGCCAGAACATCGTTAATCAGCACTTCAGCTGTAAGCCTGGCATCAGTATCGTTCCAACGGCCGCTCAAATCAATGACTTCATCAGTCGCCTTACGGGATACAGTTGTTGTGGCACATCCTGAAATGCTCAGAATTAAAGCCGTTATGATCAGTAATATTGTTGTCCTTTTCAATGTGAAACTCCTTTATTCAGTTCTTATTAAATCTATATATAACTATTCTAGCCTATTGTCCTTTCTTTTCCAGCAATTTGGCCTATTGACAGTCAACTTTTTTATTCCTATGCTATTAATATAATTTTCATGCAAACGATTGCATAAAATAAGGAGATCAGAATGACGATAGATAAGGAAAAGTTTATACAGGAAGTAAAGCGTTCCTTAAGCCAGAGTTTTGACAAGGAGCTCTCTGAAGCTTCAAACTATCAGCTTTACTTTGCTATTTCAAAAGCTGTTCTGGGCTCAATCTGGCACCATTGGGAAAACACCCGGGAAGCCTACAAAACCAAAGACATAAAAGAAGCCTACTACCTTTCCGCAGAGTTCCTCATGGGGCGCGCCATGAGCAACAATCTGGTTAACCTGGGTATTGAAAATGAAATTAAAGAAGTTCTCGATTCCCTGGGGCTGGATTACAACCTGATTGAAGATACGGAACCCGATGCCGGTCTGGGTAACGGCGGCCTGGGACGGCTTGCCGCCTGTTTCCTCGACTCCCTGTCCACGTTGGATCTCCCCGCCACTGGATACGGAATTCGCTACAAGTACGGCATGTTCAAACAGATAATTCAGGACGGTTACCAGATTGAAAAGCCCGATGCCTGGCTGGAGCATGACAACCCCTGGTCAATAAAAAGACCGGATTATTCCGTTACCGTTAAATTCGGTGGCGATATTGTTGCCGAGCGGGACGAAGAAGGACGGATAAACTACAAGAGGGTTAACACGGAAGATGTTCTCGCCATCCCTTACGATATGCCTATTATCGGTTACGGAACCGATACAATCAACAATCTGAGACTCTGGGAAGCCCAGTCTCCCGACGGTTTTGATCTTCAGCTCTTTAACAATGAGCAGTACCTCAAAGCCGTGGAAAAAGCCAATTCGGCTGAAGACATTTCCCGAGTTCTCTACCCCAACGACATGGGTCCCCTCGGTAAGACCTTAAGGTTGAAACAGCAGTATTTCTTTGTTTCCGCTTCGCTTCATGATATCATTCGCAAATACAAAGTCAAAATGGGCGATGATTTCTCCCGATTTCCCGAACTGGTGGCAATCCAGCTCAACGATACACATCCCGTAGTGGCTATTCCCGAACTGATGCGCATCCTCCTCGATAATGAAGGAATGAGCTGGACGGAAGCCTGGGGACTGACAACCAAAACCTTTGCATACACAAACCATACAATCCTTGCGGAAGCTCTTGAAAAATGGCCTATCGACATCTTTCAGAACCTTCTGCCCCGGATCTATCAGATAATAGAAGAAATAAACAGAAGATTTCTCGAATTTGTCCGCGGCATATATCCAGGGGACTGGGAAAAACAGAGCCGCATGGCGATTATCCACAACGGCATGATAAAAATGGCCTGGCTCGCCATCACCGGCTCCCACTCGGTCAACGGAGTTGCGGCTCTTCACACTGAGATCCTCAAGCACGAAGCTCTGAAAGACTGGTACGACCTGTTCCCCGAAAAATTCAACAACAAGACGAACGGCGTAACCCAGAGGCGATGGCTTCTCAAATCCAACCCGGAACTGGCGGATTTCATCACATCCAAAATCGGGAATAAATGGATTGCCGATCTGAGCGAGCTGGAGAAGCTGAAGAAGTTCGCCGACAACAAAACCGATTTGAAAAAAATTGAGAAGATCAAGAACAACAACAAGGAAGCGCTGGCGAAATACATTAAGGAGCACAACGGGATTGAAGTTAACACCGATTCCATTTTCGATGTGCAGATCAAACGTCTCCACGAGTACAAAAGACAGCTTCTCAATATTCTCCATATACTCTATCTCTACAGAAAGATCAAAGAAGATCCTTCTGTCGAAATGGTTCCCAGAACTTTTATTTTCGGAGCTAAAGCCGCTTCGGGCTACAGAATGGCGAAACAGATCATCAAGCTGATCAATGACGTAGCCGACCTCGTAAACAACGACTCTATCGTTTCCGGGAAGATCAAGGTCGTATTTATCGAGAACTACCGTGTTTCGGTTGCAGAAAAACTGTTCCCCGCTTCCGATATCTCCGAGCAGATTTCCACAGCCGGAAAGGAAGCGTCCGGTACGGGAAATATGAAGTTCATGATGAACGGCGCCCTGACTCTGGGAACTCTGGACGGAGCGAACATCGAAATCGTCGAGGAAGCGGGAGAGGAGAACGCTTTTATCTTCGGACTAACCTCCGAAGAAATCAGCCGGATCAGAACCGAGCACTCCTACAGGCCTCATGAAATACTGGCGGCTGACAACGAACTGAAGATGATTCTCAACATGCTGATCGACGGAACATTCGGCTCATACGATATTTACAGAGAGATTTACGATTCTCTGGTATACGGAATTGAAGGAAACAAACCTGACACATATTTTGTTCTTAAAGATTTCAGGTCATATGTGGAAGCCCAGGCCAGAGCTTCCGAAGCCTATAAAGACAGGGACAAATGGAACAGAATGGCTTTTATGAACATTGCCAGCAGCGGTAAATTTTCTTCCGACCGGACTATTAAAGAATACGCTTCCGAAATATGGGATATTAAACCCAGAAAATAGCGAAACACTCACGGGGAGGCTCTTCCATGCCTCCCCGTCTCTCTGTTATAGTACCTTTAAGGACGCGGAAATTAGTAAATCAATCTAAAAAACGTAAGGAGGACCGCATGGCAGATATCCTTGACGATGTAGATTTGCCTTCAGACGAGGACAAAATATATTGCGCCAACTGTATTAATTGTAAATTAATAAGAGTCAACAATGGGAACGAAAATCAATACCAGTTAAGGGTAAGATGTACGGCCGGCAAATGGAAAAAGAAACTCGGTGACGAAAAATACTACAAGTATTTCACCGTAGCCAGGAGAAGCCTGGACGAGTGCGATGCCTATGAGCCCATGGGAGAAACAAAGCAGTACATCAAGGAGCTCAAGAAAAACCTCCCTATAAAAGACGAAGTTTATGTTTGAAGCCCCCAAGCTTCATTTGAATAGATTTTAGACTTGAATTTACAAAGATTGCCGGATACCATTTTATCTGTTGCGGATAAACGGTATCCGGCTATTTTTTTTGAAACTCCGGTTCAGGTCCGGTGTTTACTAGATAAGGAAGCAACATGAAAAGAAACTTGATATTATTTGCTATATTGGCTGCTGCGGCTTCTCTTTTTATATCCTGCGCCTCTGTCCCCGCAGAGATCGATCCGGATATGAATGAAGAGATGTTTTTCAAAAACGCCCAGGAGGCGATGGACCAGAATTATTACAACCTGGCTCTCTATTATTACGAAGTTTACCTGGTGCGCTACCCGGAGAACCATCACAAGACAATCGGCGCCGAATACGAAAGAGCCCTCATCTACTATAAGATGAAAGAATACGATTATTCAAAAGCCCTCTTCGAACTCATTCTCGATAAGTACGAGAACAGTCCCTTCGCGGTGATGTATCCCGAAAGATACAAAATCCTGAGCCGGAAGATTCTGGACAAAATCGACGAGATTCAAAATCCGCCGAAAAAAAGCCAAGAGGAAAAGACCTCTGAAACAGAATAAAAAAAAGAGCTGCTCCAAATAAGCAGCTCTTTTTTTGTCATTCCGCGGGAAGCAGAATGGGAAAGATCGAAATTCCCCGGGACCTGGCCTCTTCGAATACCATATCTTTTGTCACATCGCCCCTCGGAATGTCATGGGGAAGCGCATCACCCACCTGAATGATCAGCCTGGATGAGGCTTTCCATTCGAAATTTTCAACCGCGTCGTACAGTCCCTCGTAGACTGCTTCAGGGAGATCTCTTCCCCCGGCGACAGTAATGCGATTCAAACGCCCCTGTATAATGCTCAGATCCGATTCGAACTGGAACCGTCTGGTCAGATACTCCTCTTTGTAATCGCGGTATAGCACAAGACCGATTCTGAATTCTTCAAAAGAAGCTATCTTCGTCTTAACGATGGGAACGAGCTTGTTGCGGATAAAGCTGACATCATCTTTCATGCTGACAGTCGTATCGACGACCAGCACCAGATCTATATCGGGCCCGGGTGTCCTGTCCAGAAGATCAGCGATTTTATCGACGGCGTCATCTCCGTCTTTTGCGATATTGAACTCTCCCTCGGTCTCCGATGCCATTTCATCAAAAACGCCCTCTTCCTCTTCCACTTCCATCGGAACGGGAGGGAGAGGCGGCAGTTCTTTCATACTCAGAATAAATGGATTATCCCGATATAGGCCGTCATAATCACCGTATGGCTTTTCAAAGGCTCTGATATTCAACCACGAGCCCCGGCCGATTGCCAGCTGCCCTTCCCGGCTCCAGGGATACCCGTAAGTTACCGTTTCGGGCACATAAATGCGGAATGCTTCATCATCGAAAACTGTGCTCATCTCCGTGGTGGAGTCAATGAGGAAATAGTACCCCTTATCGCTATCGAGGAATTCGCCGTTGAGAAGCCGTTTTTCATCTCCGTTCACTTCATTGTAATCAAAGGCGCGGAGTGAGAAAGAATCCTCCTTCCCGTCGGGATCCTTGGATGAATCGGTCAGCATGATGGAACCGAGGCCTTCTCTGGCTTTTATCCAAAGAGAAAAACCGCCTTCGGGAGCCAGTTCGATATAGGCGTCACCGGGGACGATCTGAAGAGCATCCTGAGCCGATGCGGAGAGAACTGCCAACAGAAATAGTACCGGAAAAAAATGCAAAGCTTTCATACATAGATTATCGGAGCCATGAAAAAAAGAATAAGCGGCTAGAAAGAGTTTTTACCTTAACGTTTCTTCTTGTCATAGAGGTTTCTATCGGCCAGGGACAGAATCTCTTCAGCTGTTTTCGATCCGCTTTCGGAAATACCCCAGCTGACGGACAGACCCAGTTTTTTATATTGTTCCACAAAGTTCCGGAATTTCCTATCCAGTTCATCCATCCTGAGCCTGGCTTCCTCATGATCGGTTTCGGGAAAGATGACGATAAACTCATCCCCTCCGTAACGGGCGGCTATATCATAACTTCTGGTATTCTCCAATAGAATATCTGACAATCCTTTAAGAACCCGGTCGCCGGCCAGATGGCCCATGATATCATTTATGCGCTTGAAATTGTCCAGATCGATGAAGACAAGCGAAAACTGTCGGCCGTGTCTCTCCGAGCGGTTCTTCTCCATTTCAATAAACTTCATAAGATATCGCTTATTGTACAACCCTGTCAGATCATCGAGAACGCTTAAATTATAAAGCTGGAGATTAATTTTATTATATTGGCTCATCATAAAGATAACCGTAAAAATAACAGCACTGATTGCTACTGTGAAATTCATTGTCAGATCATTTATCCGGTAAAGGGGATCGGAGTACTTTACAAAAACCTCGGGGTACCATATCTCGAGGCGAAAAAGGATGGGCATTTCAACAATCATCAGAACCGGGAATATATACTCCCAGGTATTGCGGACGACGACAGATAGAATGAAAGCCACCATGATGACAAGATAAGGCATAGCGCTGAAGGAACCGGGAGATGTTATATAGCCCAGAGGCAGCCATACAAGAGAGAACACGAAGAGAAATGAGATTCTGGCAAAACCGTACCTTTTGTAATCGGAAGACATGAAATACCAGAAAACGCATAGAACGAATGCGGCCATGGCGGTAATATAATTGACCGCCGGTCTTCTGTTTAGAAGGTGAATGATACTGAACGTGAGTGCCAGAAAAGAGGAAATGACAATATATGCCCGGAACAGATGATATCGGATATCGCTGTTTAGAAAAAAGGCTCTATCAGCTTTATTTATTTTTTTTCCGGAACTCACAATTATAATTATAGAATATTCGGGGCCTCCATCAAGGGATAAAGTATGGTCCGGCTAAAAAATCCAAGCCGACCCGTATCAGGACTACATTTTCCGGGAATTGAAGCACAGCTGTTCTTTATTAAGTGTAAAAAGAAATGGAGGGTCCGATGATTCTATTTTTATTCCTGCTCATATCTATGCTCATTTCCTGCAGCGAACCTTTTAATAACAATGGGGATTTGCTTCCCGATCTGAAACCGCCGGAGCTGAATAAAATAGAACTGACAGACAACCGGACCCTCACTCTGGATTTCAGCGAGCCGGTCTCTTTTGATGACAGCACTTTTTTTTCGGAACCGGACTTGTCTCTGGAAAGCTGGGATTCAGCCGGGAACCGTCTGACCATACATTTTTCTGATGAGCAGATACCGGGAAAAATGTATAAATGCCGGAGCGACGTATTGGATGAAAAGGGGAACAGGCTTTCATTCCTGATTCGGTTTTACGGCTGGAACCAGAATCTTCCCGATATGATCATAAATGAATTCAACCCCGAAGGGAGCGGCAATAATCCCGACACGGTGGAACTGTATGTCGCCGGAGAGGGAAACACCGCAGGAGCGGCTCTTTTTCTCGGAACTTCAAAGCATTTCACCAGTTACTTTGTTCTTCCATCGCTGGAAGTCTCCCCGGGTGACTTCATAATTGTCCATCTCCGGCCGGAAGGTCTTCCCGAAGAGATTAACGAAAGCGGGAGCAAAAGCGTGTCGGGAGGGAAACTGGCGTCCGATCTCGCCTGGGATATCTGGGCCGATGAAGACATGCCCTTATCGGGAAGCAACGGACTGATAAGCCTCTATACCAATCCATTCGGGAGTATAATCGATGCCGTTCCCTATTCAAACAGGGTAACAGCGGATAGTGAAGAATACAGAGGCTGGACCGCCGCTACATTCGATATGATTGAAGAACTGTCTTTTCTGGAGGTCTGGAATGGAACAGATGGATTTATCAGGCCGGAAGATGCCGTGTATTCGGAAGGGACGACCGGAACGAGGTCGATCTGCCGGGACAGCGTATCGACAGACAGTGACATGCGCACAGACTGGCATATTGTCCCGACAGGAGAAAAAAGTTTCGGAGAAGTCAATTCCGACAATGTTTACGCGCCCTGACCGGGCGCATAATTCGGATCTGACTAGATCAGGTCCTCAAACAGTTTTACTATATTGGGTTTGGGCTGGGCTCCCAGAGTCTGGGTCACCTGTTCGCCTTTATTAAAAACCATAACGGTCGGAATGCTCTGAACGCCGAATTTCCCCGCTGTTGAGGGAGCATCATCGACATCGAGCTTACAGACTTTTAACTTGCCGGCGTACTCATCAGCTAATTCCTCGATCACCGGGCCGAGCATCTTACAGGGAACGCACCATTCCGCCCAGAAATCAACGAGAACTGGTATATCCGATTTTAGAACTTCCTGTTCGAAGTTCTCATCAGTCAGTTTAACATATGCCATAAATATCACTCCTTTATAAATGGATCCAAACCGTCTTCTACCGGTTTTTCAATTCCTTAATTCTAAAGTCACTAATGATATTCTGGACAAAATCGAGACTTTTTTCAATATTGGCGCCATCGATTCCTTTTTTCATAATCTCTTTACAGCTCCAGACTATGTCGTTGAGTATAAACGCCGCTTCTTTTATGCACTGCTGGGCTTCTATGGATTTTTCTTTCAGAGTTATCGACGGAGAATCGAGTAACAGGCAGTATTTTTCCAGGACAATGGGAATCCCCTTATCTCCCGAAGGGGTAAAGCGCCATAACTCATTGTTGAAGTCCCGGAACTCACCCCGGAGTGCCCATGTCCGGTTCTCAGAGATAAATTTATCGAGAGCCGGCCAGTAGAGCTTTTCAAACTGACTGATTGCACCATAGAGATGTTCTATCTCATATGAAGCCTCAGGATGAATCCTGAGACGGGGATAAGCTGATATTTTCTTTTTAAACTGCTCGAGGACTTTGTCAGCAAAGTCCGGCTGACCTTTTCGCCTATCCTTGAGACGGGCTTTTTCCGCTTCCGCCATTTGTTCTTTTTTCAATTGCTTCTGATGATTGAAAATGGCCTGAACCGCGGCTATCTCCTCTTTCAGAAAGCTCTCCAGATCGCGGGACTCAATCCTGGCATTGCGGTAACGACGTTCAAATTCCTCCTTCAGGGAGGCCGATTTGTGGAATGTAACGATATATTTGTCATATTCGGCGCGGATTTTGGAAAGTACCGCATGAATTTCTTTTTCTGAAAGTTTCTGTTTGCGCCGGGAGAAAGGATTTATAACTGCCATCACATTAATATCGGCGGAATGGCTTTTAATGATTACAGGGGCAAAGAAAACCTGCCGCAGAGATTATAGGGATTCTACGGCAAGATGATTTAATCAGAAAGCCGGTTCAGCTTCCTCTATCTTCTCTTCTTCATTCTTCCTGAACTGCGGCTTGAACTCCACATGCTCCCCTACGATCTTAACTTTGGTTCTCCCCCGTCCCTCTTCGTCCTGCCAACGGTCCTGTTTCAGCCGTCCGACGACACGTACACCGCGTCCCTTTTCCAAATTGGTGTAGCAGTTTTCCGCGAGCTTGGACCAGACTTCCACATCAAAATAGGAAACTTCATCGACCCGGTTTCCCTCCTGTTTGTAAAATCGGTTGGACGCTATGGAAAACCTGCAGAATTTTGTTCCCTTGGGGGTTTCTCCCGATTCGGGATCGCGGACCAGATTCCCTTCCAGTAGAATCGAATTTAATGAATTCATATGACACTCCTTGATTTTATCTACTTTTAATCACTGGAAATTTAAGAGTAATGCTTCAATAGCTTGTAATTTCTTTTCAAAAGACAGAGAATTTCAGATATACACAAAATTGATAAAGTATAAGGAAGACAAACATGAATAAAGCTTTAAAAATCGGAACAGTTGGCGTTATTGCTGGAGCTTTGGATCTGATCCCCCTGGTCATGGTCAAGGCCCCGATGCTCAATATGATTGCTATCGTCTGTTTCTGGATTGTCACGGCAATATTTATTTCCGAGACAAAGCTGGTAAAGAACTCTCTTCTCAACGGTTTGATTGTTGCAGTTCTTATAATGCTGCCCGTAGTGATGACGGTATACACCGTAAATCCAAAAGATTTTCTTCCCATGCTGTCTATGGCCGTGATATTAGGTCCAATTGCAGGATTGGCTCTAGAGAAATTATGATCAGTTTTTCCCCGGAGCGAAGCCCGATTTGAGTTTGACAGACTGGCTGTATTCCGAAGGAGTCATTCCCACATAGCGTTTAAAGACACGGGAGAAATGCTGAAGCGATGTAAAATCCAGTTCATCGCAGATCTGTGTAAAATTGTTGGAACCCTCACGGATCATTTGTTTCACCCGCTCAATCTTGACCCTTTTGTAATACTCCATAACGCTCTGCCCGGTCCTTTCTTTAAAAATTCTGTGTAGATAAGAGCGGCTGTATCCGACTGACCGGCAAAGATCACAGATTTCAAAGGAAGAGGCAAGGTTATCTTCCATAAAATTGACAACTTTATTAAAAGCCACTTCTTTCGTTCTCTGTTCAATTGTCCCGGTCAGGCGGTCGGGTCCTGAGACATCCGAATCCCTGCGGATAAGGCGGATAAGCAGTTCCTCCAGATGGAGCTTTATCATATGCTCACAACCGAAGGGGACCTCCTCTCTCTTGATCATCCCCTTCGTCGCAGGATCGTCAAGTCGAGTCGAAAAGGTTCGCTGAGCTTCGTGAATGATACTGCCCAGAAGATTCCTCTCCTCTCCTTTTATTCTGAGAATTTTACCAATAAACCACTTCATTACCACGCTGGAACTGGAAAAAGTGATGACGACGAGATTAGGAGCTGTCTTGCCGTTGGCCCAGAGACTGTGGAATTCTCCGGGACGGTGAAAGATTATATCCCCTTTGAAAAGAGTGTGCTGGGTCTTTCCCGCAACGACTTCAACGACGCCGCCATCAACATAGAGGAACTCCCAGAAGTCATGCTTCTCTCCCCCGAAATAGAAGTCCTTGGTGTACTCGAAATAGTGAATTGTGAAAATTTCCTCTATTCGAATTTCCTCTTTAACAGGCGTAGAAAAAAAACCCTGAATCTCCATATCAACTAATTCTATATCTGATATTGGATACATACAAACAATATTTAGCAACTTATAAGCAAATACTAATAAAAAAACCGTGATAGGATTTGATTAATACGAAAACCTGAAAAGGAGAAAAAAGTGAAAAAAGTTAAGATGATTCTGATGTCGACACTGGTCC
Organism: Spirochaeta isovalerica; assembly: GCF_014207565.1. Lineage (NCBI taxonomy): Bacteria > Pseudomonadati > Spirochaetota > Spirochaetia > Spirochaetales > Spirochaetaceae > Spirochaeta > Spirochaeta isovalerica. Next base: position 188,423 of record NZ_JACHGJ010000005.1, read on the forward strand.
TCATCACAGCCCTTTCACCGGCATTTGCAACAGGTCAGCAGGAAGCGGCAAACAGCGATTCTGTCAATCTTGTTTACTGGTCCATGTGGAATGAAACAGAGCCCCAGGCTATGGTTCTCAAAGATGCAATTAAGGATTTCGAAAAAATGAATCCCGGAGTGAAGATTGATGTTCAGTGGAACGGCCGGGAGATACGGAAAACGCTTCAGCCGGCTCTTGATGCAGGGACGAAAATTGACATCTGGGACGAAGACCTGGAAAGAATCGTTAAAACCTGGCAGAGCTATGCGCTCAGCCTCGATGATTTCTACGGAAAAGCTTATCCTTCAACAAATGGAAAGACTTTTACCGACACGGTTATGGGATCGCTTCAGACCCTTCTCCGTTCTTTTTCATCTGACGGCTCTCTCTATGCTGTCCCTTATCAGCCCATGGTAGTCGTTGTTTTCTACAACAAAGATCATTTCGATAAAGCAGGTATAACATCCACTCCCCGGACCTGGGACGAATTGCTTCAGGCCTGTTCCAAGCTACAGGCAGCCGGCTATACCCCCATTACCATCGATGACGCTTACATTGATCTTCCACTAGGCATGCATCTTAACAGAATGTACGGCAATCCTGAATCTGTTGAAGCTCTGGTCAAAGATAAAACAGGTAACCTCTGGGATGCACCTGAAGTGATGCAGACCGCAAAAGATTTCGAAGCACTGGCTCCTTTTATGTCTCCACAGGTCGCAACAAACAAATGGCCTGCAGGACAGCAGGAAGTGGCCACTGATCAGGTTTCCATATATCTTATGAACGGGACATGGCTTCCCAATGAGGTTATGGGGACAACCGGTCCTGATTTTCGCTGGGGGCAGTTCCCTTATCCCGCGGTTACCGGCGGCGTTAACAATAACGGCGGAACTTACGGAGCGCAGGGATTCCAGATCAATAAAAACTGCGAGAACCCTGAATTAGCCTTCGCTCTTCTGGCTCACTTGACTTCCGGAAAATGGGACAAGGAACTGGCAGCCAAAACATATGGCGCACCCATGGATACAAGCATGCCCTGGCCTTCCCAGATAGAGGAGTGCAGACCCATATTCGAAAGCCTGGATTCCTGGATTCCCTGGAGCGGAGGACTGGCAGCTGATACAGATGCCTTCCCCGTTATTAAAGCGGAATACACAAGACTGCTTGCCGGACAGATCACAGCTGATCAGTTCGTCAGGAATGTTAAGTCGGCACTAAAATAATTAAAACAGGGGTGCCGTAAGGCGCCCCGCTTTCAGGATTTTATCAATGAAACGCGATAATAAAATGACTGTTATTTTTTTGACACCGGCGCTTCTCTCTTTTTGTCTGGTGTTTCTCTATCCGACGATACGGACCCTCTTTATGAGTTTTTTCTATGTTCGCACCGTCACGGATAATCTAGGCAAATGGGAATTTGTAGGTATCGGGAACTATATCAAGCTGTTCTCCAGCCCCATGTTCCGTCAGTCTCTGGTCAATATCTTCAATATCTGGTTCTGGGGAGGCATCGCCGTATTCCTGGTAGCTCTGGTCTTTTCCGTTATCCTCACTTCGGGATATAAAGGCAAGTCTTTTTACAGAGCCGCGATCTATCTACCCAATGTGGTTTCAGCCGTAGCCATGGCCACCATGTGGATCCAGTACGCTTTCAGCAGCAAATACGGTTTGTTTCACAGCGTTTTTACTTTTCTCGGCCTGGAGAAGGCAGCTGCCTTCCAGTGGACTTCTCCGGACAATCAATTCTTCGCCATGACTCTAGCCTACTGCTTTGGCATGGTCGGCTATTACGTGCTTATCTTCATGGCGGGAATCGAGAAAATCCCGGTAGATTATTTTGAAGCGGCCCGCCTGGAGGGTGCCAATCTATTTAAACAGTTCACCAAAATAACCATGCCGCTGATGCGCGGTGTTATAAAAAGCAGCATTGTCATGTGGTCAGTAACCTCTATCGCCTTTTTTATCTGGTCCATGATGTTTTCACCTCTCGATCCCGATGTGGGAACTATCACACCCATGGTCTACATGTACAATCTTGTTTTCGGACGGAACCTGACCCCGACGGATCCACGTTTACTCAATGCCGGAGCGGGAGCGGCTGTCGGTGTCCTGATGACTTTGATGATCATCGGCGTATTCGGCCTGGTCAATTTTCTGATCCGCGATAAAAAACTGCAGTATTAGGGGAAAATTCATGAACAGAAAACAAACGCTGGGGAGACTCCCCGGATATGCAGTACTCAATTTATGGGTTCTCTTTACCATTGTTCTTGTGGGCTGGATCGTGCTGGCGTCCCTGTCCACGACAAGAGAGATATTCACCAATACGCTTCTGCAGTCGGGTTTACACTTCGACAATTACATTAAGGCTATTGTGAACCACAACGTGGGTATGTATTTCATCAACAGCATGATCTACACTTTTGCGGCGAGTTTCGGCATTATCGTCATTTCCGCGCCCGCTTCCTACATTCTGGCCAGATTTAGATTCAGGGGGAACAAACTGATTCAGAGTCTTTTTGTCGGATCCCTGGGGATTCCCCAGATTATGATTATCCTACCCCTTTTCTATCTGGCGTCCATAATGAGAATGACCAACTCACGTTCCCTTCTCATCATCCTCTATATCTGTCTCAACGTACCGTTTACGGTCTTCTTCCTTCTGAGCTTCTTCGCAACGATCCCAGGCTCTTTTGAAGAGGCTGCTGCAATCGACGGCTGCACCCCTATCGGGACATTCTGGAAGATAATCTTTCCCCTTGCCCAGCCGGGAATAATAACAGTTGGGATTTTCAACTTTATCGTTCTGTGGAATGAGTTTTTCATTGCCCTTATCTTTGCCAATACTTCGGAGCTGAGACCCTTGGCAGTGGGACTCTACACAATGGTTCAGTCTATGCGCTATATCGGCGACTGGGCGGGAATGTTCGCGGCGGTTATTATAGTCTTCGTCCCGACTTTCCTTCTCTATATATTTCTGTCGAAGCGGATTATCGCCGGAGTGACGGGTGGAGCCATCAAGGAATAATAAATGAGCGTTAACATTGATAAGATAAAAATTCCGGGAAGTCTGCCCGGAAAGACTAATCCCCTGCCCATGTTCAGGCACAGGGAGAGAAACAGACCGAGCGCCTATGACAATTCGTTTCTGGAAAAAGATAAAAAACTTTTTGCCTGGGAGACAGGTTTCCGAGTCCTCCCCTATGCGATGCAGGACAGCTACACCCGGGAAAAAAAAGAGCTGGAGCTGAAGGTAATCGATCTGGAAAATGAACACCTGAGAGCCCGATTCCTGCCGGATTTCGGAGGAAGACTCATATCTCTTTTTGACAAACATAAGGGAAAAGAACTACTCTTTTCCAATCCCGTGTTTCAGCCTGCCAATCTGGCGACCCGCGACGCCTGGTTCTCCGGAGGTATTGAATGGAATATAAGCCAGTTCGGCCACTCCTATCTTACCTGTGAGCCTGTGTTTTTCGCCTCCGTAACCGACAGAGAAGAAAATGAATTCCTCAGAATGTATGAGTATGAGAGAAACAGGGGCATATTTTTCTCCGTAGATTTCCATCTTCCTCCCGGTGCCCGGCAACTTGGTGCCCACGTGAGAATCGTCAACGATAACAGCTACAAAGTTCCCATGTACTGGTGGACAAACATCGCTCTTCCAGAAGAGAAAGATATCCGGGTATTTTCCGAAACTGATCAGGTGATCTACATAAAACCGGAATCCAATATCAGCGAGAAGAATATCCACCGGTTCGGGAGAGCGAGTCTTACCGATCTCCCCTCTCTTCCGGGAAAAGACGCTTCCCGGCCTATGAATTTTACTTTTTCAAGTGAATATTTTTTTCAGAATCCCGAAGGGCTTTCCTCGCCCTGGGAGGCGGCGGTATATAACGACGGATATATTTTTTATGAACGGTCCACCGACCTGTTACTCTACAGAAAGATGTTCTGCTGGGGCACCCATAAAGGAGGAAGGAACTGGTGCGACTTCCTGTCTGAACCGGGAAAAGGTGATTATCTGGAAGTACAGGCCGGTCTGGCACCGACTCAGCTTCACGGACTGGAGATGCCCGGGGAGACAGAATGGCAATTTACCCAGATATTCGGATCGGCACAGATTGAACCGGCGGATGCCTACGGCGACTGGAAAAGATCACGGGATAATGTCAGAAAAGAACTCGACAGAGAGCTTGATTCAGGTGAAGTGAAAAAGAGAGATGAAATCTATCGGGCCTGCGCTCTTTTGAAACCTGAAAAGATCATCCATAAGGGTTCAGGTTGGGGTGCTCTGGAACTGGCATTCCGAAAATCTGCCGGCATTAACAAATCCATACCCGTTGGAATGGCTTTTCCGGAATCCTCTATGGGAAGGGAACAGCAGTTATGGCTTGATCTACTGGCAACTGGATCTTCCGGGGGAGCAGACGGTATGGAAATAACCTCTTGGATGGTGGATCCCCGATGGGAACCTCTCCTGCGCAATTGGGCGGGGAAATCTCAAAAAGACCCCCGCCCGCTTATTCTTCTGGGTGTACTCAATTTTGAGAGAGGCGATGCGGAAGAAGCTGTTAAAAACTGGCAGGACTCACTTTCGGTCCAACCCACGGCGCTTGCCTGGAGAAATTTGGCAATAGCCCTGCTGGACTGGAAAAAACCGGACCAGGCGCTTGATGCTATGAGGCGTGCTGTCGCCCTCAGCAATAAAACTGAACGGGTTTATCTGATCCGGGAACTGATGGATATGCTTATTGAAAACAGATATTACGATGAAGCCTGGAAATATTTCAAAACCCTACCAGATGATGAAGCCGGAGACGAGAGGGTCATGATACCCGCTGCCATAGCTGCATTCCACAAGGATATAAGGGATTTTCTAGAAAAAGTTTTTCTCCATCCTTTTGCCAATATAAAAGAAGGGGAAACAGCTCTGGCCGACTTATGGTTTCTCTATCGGACCCGTTTGGAAGCTGAAAGACGGGGTGTTCCAGAAGATGACAGACTGCTCAGAGAAATAAGAAAAGTGGAAACACCACCAGACAATATTGATTTCACAATGACAGAAAGAGACTGAAAATGACATATAATTTTGATAAAATAAGCCGGGCTTTCGCTATGGAGGGTAAACTGGAGAGTTGCATACCCTACGGAAGCGGCCATATAAATGAAACCTACCTGCTGAGAACCCATGAGAATGACAGTCCCGATTATATTCTCCAGAAAATAAACAAAACTGTCTTTAAAGATATTCCCGGGCTTATGGAAAACATCCGCAAAGTGACGTCTCATCTCCACAGAAAAATGGAAGAAGAGGGAAAAGGCGACCCTTCGAAGGAGATTCTGACATTAATTCCCACAACGTGCGGAAAACCCTATCATCTCGATGAGCGGGGAGACTTCTGGCGGCTATATATCTATATCTGGCCGAATAAAAGCTATGATATCGTTCCGGATGGGAAGGTCGCTTATGAGGGGGGGAAGATGTTCGGGCGCTTTCAACGCTTATTATCCGATCTCCCAGGCCATGAACTTGTAGAAACCATTCCTGATTTTCACCACCTCGGCCGCCGTCTGGAAATCTTTTACAAGACATTGGAAAAAGACCGGTGCAACAGAATATCTCTGGTAAAAAAAGAGCTCGATTTTGTAGAAAAACATCATAGAGAAATGTTTCGCATACTGGAGCTGGGCGATTCGGGAGCCATTCCCGAACGAGTCACTCACAACGACACAAAATTCAACAATGTCCTGCTCGACAGTGCCGGCAAGGGACTCTGTGTTATCGACCTGGATACAGTTATGCCGGGCTTCATCCATTACGATTTCGGAGATACGATCCGAACAGCTACCAATACCGCGGCTGAAGACGAGCGTGATCTGTCGAAAGTGAACATGGATTTATCGATTTTCAGCGGTTTTGCCCGGGGCTTTCTCAAGGAGACAAGCCATATTCTCAACAAGACAGAGCTTGATAATCTCGCCTTCTCCGGACAGGTAGTAACTTTTACCATAGGTCTTCGCTTTCTGACCGATTTTCTCGACGGCGATAGATATTTCCGAATACATAGAGAAGAACACAATCTGGACAGATGCCGGACTCAATTCAAGCTAGTGGAAAGCCAAATCCGTCAGGCCGATGAGATGAATCGGGTTATCAGCGAAATACGGAAGATGAGCTAACATTATTCTTTCCATCCGCTCATTCATTGACTATCATTAAATTATGGAGCGACAAAATCGAACCGTATCCATGAAACTCCTTCTCCTTATTTTCGTAATAGTCTTAACGATAGTTCCGCTTTTCCTGATGCAGACAATCGTTACGAGAACGGTACAGCTGAATATACTCCACAATTCAACAGTTCTCACTCAGGGAATAATCGAGCGCTCCCGACTATATCTGAACAGGTTTTTTATGGAAACAAAAAGCCTCATTCAAAATATGGAGATGAACAGTCAATTAATCGGCAGGCTGAATGATTCGGGTCCTTCCAAGCTGATTGTAGATGATATTCGCGATATCGGGATAATGACCGGTCTTATTGGCAATCTGGTAATCTTTTCCACCGATTATGAAAAAGAATCCGTTTTTTTCGATCTGACATACGGAAGGCAGTTTCCCGTATCGGAAAAGATAACAGATCTTTTTACTCAATCAGAAACAGGTCGGTTCTTAAACAATGATCCCGCAGCCTATACCTGGAGAGGAGAATCTCCAGAAGGCCTGACTAATGCAGAATCTTCCCTGTGGCTTTATATGACAATCCAAATGGACAGACAGAAATATCTTGTGGCGGCTTCCTTCAACCGGGAAGAACTGTTAAAACTCCTCACTGACATTGCAACAACGCTGAGGTCGGAAGTGTTCCTTTTCACATCCGAAGGAAAAAGTTTTCCCGAACAGTCCGATTTCAATCTGAAAAACTTTTCAGAGCCTCTTCAGAATAACAAAATGAGCGGTCGCTTTTATGTCACCTATGACAGCCGGAAAACAGAAAATGGCGAAGAAAAAATAATTATCCAAACCTATACGGATCCTGCATATGATTATTCGCTTATCACCATTACACCGGAAAAAAACCTCATTAGGGGTTTCGAAACCATAGTGAGAACCACGGTGCTCTCTCTAATCCTGCTCGGACTTATTTCCATTGTCGCCGGATTTCTATTCGTCCAGCTCTTCACCAGACAGATACATATCCTGATTGAAGCTGTTAGTCAGATCGGCGCCGGAAAAAATGACATCGATCTACCGGCAAGCCGCCTTCAGATAAAAGAGAGCGCTGTTCTCACAGCTTCAATCGCCCAATTGGCCGATGAAGTGAAAAGCAGCCGTTTGAATCTGGAACACAAGGTACAGGAAAGAACCGAAGAACTGCGCAATTCTCTGGAAGAACTGCACATGACCAGGCAGAGCCTTATTCATTCGGAAAAAATGGCCATAATGGGCCGGCAGGGAGCCAAAATCGCCCACGAGATAAACAATCCCATCAGCGTTGCCATTACGGCGTCGACTCATCTCGAATCGACAGTTCTGGAAATCCGGAAGAAGTTTACGGCAGGTAAACTGACAAAAAGTGACTTTGATAAACTTCTCGCCATCTCCGCCGAAGTTTCCGACCTTGTACACAGGAATCTGAGACAGGCTTCCAGTCTGATCATGGGTTTCAAGGAGTTCACTTCTGACCAGACCAGGGAAGACAAAAAAGTCATCCGCATTGCCAATTACATCAAAGAAATTATAAACAGCTACTCCTACAAATTGAAAAATACACCTTATACAATAGAATTGATCTGCAGCGAAGATCTGGAAGTGGAGGTGACACCTTCAGTCCTGTACCAGACAATCACGAACCTCATTAACAACAGCCTTCTTCATGGTTTCGAAGGGCGCAACCACGGGGAAATATCAATTGACGTCTCAATTTCGGAAAGCAACCTGATTCTGAAGTACAAGGACGATGGCAACGGTATCAGTCAGGAAAATATATCCCAGATATACAAACCCTTTTTTACTACCAAACCGGGAGAGGGGGGAACCGGATTGGGATTGAATATCATCAGAGATATTATCGAAGAAGAACTGAACGGCACCATCAGCTGCGAAAGCCGGACAGGAGAAGGCGCACTCTTTACAATAAGTTTTCCTGTAGATCAGAGAAACTGAAAATCAGAACAGAACATCATCGACATTGAGGTGGATTGTTTCATCCATTTCCACTCGGTAACCACCGGCGTCAAGAACATTATCATTATCCCGGGAAAGATATTCACCGGCAGAATCGAACGTTTCCGGACGATTGGCCCTGACCTTTGTCTCCTGATCTCTGGTCAGCAAATCCGAGTAATCGGACGCCCGGGTGAAACTCACCATCGCCTGTGAAATCTTATCTACATCAGCACTGCTTCTGGCCAGGTTGAAATAAGCCACTCCCAGGTTATTATAGGCTTTGCTGTACATTTCGATGAGAGCCCGGTGTTCATCTTTCTCTTCTATCTGAAGATATCCGATATTTTTCTCCACCTCTTCCAGCTGATGAATAACACGGGTAAAAGCGCTTTGGGCTCCGAAATAGTTACCTCGTTTCAACATGGTATTACCCAGGGCATAGAGAATATTCCTGTTTCCCGGCAACCCCTGCTCGGCATTGTAAAACTCGACGAGAGCTCTCTCGTAGTTCCCTGTAATGTACGTGCAGTACCCGCGATGGTACTCAATCTCCGGTGTGATGTAGCGGTTCTTTTCAGCCTGATCGTACATATTGAGAGCCGCCATGTAGTCCTGGTTGCCATAGTAGAGGCTTCCGAGATCGGCATAGAGCTTTCCGCCGGTTGAAGAGGCTCCGATCAGATTCCTGTTGATACTGTTCTCATAGAGAGCGATGCCCTGCCTGTATTCATTTTCAGCATCGAGATAATCGCGATGACGGAATTTGAGCTCGCCTCTTCTCCGATGAGTATCCAGCTTCATGAAAATCTTATCCTTTTTTAAAGGAGTCTGTCTGTCCAGATAGAAAAGAACTTTTCTGAGAGCCAGCTCTTCCATATTGTCATCTTCATTGACCCTGAAATACCGGGCCAGCTGATAGTGCACATCGGGGATTTCATCATAGACTTCTTCGGCGCGGAACAATATGGAAAGCGCTTCAGCCGGTTCTCCCTCATCGAGAAGATAGCCTCCGAGTTCGGAAAAGACCTTGGAGAAATAAGCCGGATCTGCGCCGGTTTCCTTAGATTCGGCAAAGGTTTCCTTCAACTGGCGAATATTGACATCATCTTTTCTCTTGAGGAAATAGCGGAGCATACGGAGAAGGATTTCGTCCCTTCCCCCTACGGAATCGAGAATGGTGGCATAGACAAAACGGGCGTCTTCAAGTTTGGCGGGATCTTCATCGGACCACTCAAAATAATTGTCTCCGAAGGCCAGCATGGCTTCGTAATCATTGACTTTTACACTGAGAACCTGCCTGAGAATCTCTTCCGCATGACTGTAATTCGCCGTATCATAGGTTTCCATATGAGCGTATTCCATCATCCCTTTTATGTCATCGGGATAAAATCTCATAAGCTGATCGTATTTTCGGGCCGCCTCAATAAACTGCCTTCTGTCCCGATAGGCATCGGCGTACTTGTAGAACCAGTTCTTGTTTCTCCAACCATCTATAAAAAACGGTCCCAGCTCCCAACCTTTCCAGGCTGTCTCAAAAAGATTATTAGCCTCATCGTATTGATCGGAATAGATTTTTTCGTATCCCTTCGAGTAGAGACTGTCAGCTTTTATCGGTCTATAGAGAAATAAAAGCGAGAGCATGCCGACAATCCACGTCGCTGTAATTCCCAGAAGAACCCAGCGGAGAACCGGCCATGTCTGGTGAACAAATATATAGCGGAAACCGGACTTGCTTTTTTCGAGCGCCTGACCGCTTTTCTTCATATACCCCGAGGGGAGTTTGATTTTCCTGTTTATCGTTTTAAGAAGGTAATCGGCAATCTCTTTTGGACTGGCGCCGTTAACAAGAAGCATTATGAACTTCTCGTACTTCTCTTTTTTCAGCTTCTGCTCTGCGATTACTTCTTCAACAGCGAGCTTCAGATTCCGGGGGAGAGTCGACATGGTGATTTTCAGAGCGCGGAACTGTTCTTCAGTCAGAGAAAAGTCTTCCTCCTCCTGAACTTCCTCTTTCATTTCATCGATCGCGTCCAGCTCATCGCCGAAGGAATAGTCCCCGACATCATCCATATCTCCGAAATCTCCCGGAGACATATCAAAATCTTCAATATCTCCGGTTTCCAGTTCCAGATCACCTATCTCTTCGACTTCTTCGATATCATCGCCCAGAGAGATCTCCGGCTCATCACTGAGATCAAAATCATCATCGAAAGCCGGCAGTTCTTCAGCAATTTCCTCGATTACTTCTTCCGGCTGATCTTCCACATCTTCAAGAGGCAGAAGGTCTTCCGCTTCATCGAGTTCCGATGGCAGAGAATCGTCAGAATCCGCAATATCCAGGGTGAAATCATCAAATGAGAGCTCTTCTTCCTCTGTTTCCTGAGCGACAAAATCGGGAATGGCTTCTTCCGATCCATCTTCAAACAGGTCTCCCATAGTCGAAGGAAGACCGGATGAATCCTCTATATGAGGCTCCTCGTCGGAAAAGGAGAAATCATCGAGAGATGCATCGCCGGAATAGGCAAACTCATCTTCTTCCGCGGGAAGATCTTCCAGTTCCGAACCATCCAGCTCTTCGACAGTGTCCTCTTCTTCTTCTTCTTCAAAGAGTTCTTCCATATCGCCGAAATCCGAATCCATGCCATCCGCTTCTTCAGAAAAAAGAGCATCCATCTCTTCGAGACCTGAATCATCCGGCTCAGCATCGATATCAAACAGGCCGTCCATATCATCAGGTGCCGAATTATCCACTTCGGAATCTACGTCAAAAAGCCCGTCCATATCATCGAATTCACCGGACAAATCCTCCCTACCGGATTCACCGGAAAGAGCATCTTCTCCGGCGGGGAAGAAATCATCCATGGATTCGCCGGAATCTGCCGAGTCATCAAGGATCTCATCATCCAGTGTAAAATCACCTAAATCACCAAAGGGGTTATCATCGTCATCTTCTGCAAAATCAAAGCCGCCGAGATCGGGAACCAGTTCATCGGGTTCATCCTCGGCAAGAGCCTGATTCAATCTATCGTCGAGATTAAAATCATCGGGAGAAGAGGCGGCTCCGAAGAAAGCGTCTTCCGAACCTTCTGCGGGAACAGCGGGAACGTCTTCAATAGAGCCGCCTTCTTTGGCGACAATTGAAGGCTCTTTTCCCAATGAGTTAACCAGTAATTTGAAATCTTCTATAATTCCGAGATCGGGCATGCTGTTCTGTGTTTCAACCTCTCGTTATTCAAATCCCATTATAATCTTTAAAAGGGGTTCTGTATAATGATCGGCATCCTTTACCGTCATTTAATAATAAAGTACCAATAAAATAGGCCGAAATATAAAAGAGACATATGAAAAAAACAGCTTTATTTATCATAATTCTTATATTTTCCGCCGGTTCAGTTCTCTGGGGGCAGAGTAACCTGCCTCTCCATCTGAAAATCATGGGCCTTTCCCGCACAGAGGAACCGCAAATATGGAACGGCATGATTTTTCTTACAGCCAGACCTGAAAGATCGGTTCGCTTTATCGGCGTTGCCTTTGATTATGAATCATACAATACAATCCATCCTTTTGAAATCAACGAAAAAGGGATCTATGTCTATACAGCCCCTGTACCGGAAAGAGAGGAGATTCATTACCGTCTTATCATGGACGGGCTCTGGATGGCCGATCCCCTGAATAAAGAGAACAGAAAAGATAAATACGGAATAGAAGTATCAAGGTTGACCGTCCCCTCGCAGAGTTATGTAAAAGTAACCGGTCCGGTAAACGATTCCTCGGGAAAAACAGTGTTCTCTCTCAGAAGCCGTCCTGATGCCACGGTATCCATTGTCGGGACTTTCAACGGCTGGGATCCCTACATGACTCCCATGATCGAAACATCATCGGGCGTCTACACGACCGAGCTGAAACTCCGGGAAGGATCTTATTTTTATTATTTCATCGTCGATGGCAAAAAGGCAATGGACCCCCAGAACTTTTTACGAGCCAGAAATGTTGAAGGCGAAGAGGTCTGTCGGATCGATATCGACAGAAGCTGATTACCTATAGTTCACCTCATATATGGGCGAGCCGGTTTTGAGAGCGGAAACAACATTTTGTGCACATTTTTCTTTTAAAAGGGCAATGGAATCCTCACTGTAGTACGCTCTGTGATCGGTGATGATGACCTTATCCAATTCTGCAAGATTGATTTCAGATCCAGGCGGCTCATGAGAGAGAACATCCAGGGCGGCTCCGCGGATTTCTCCTTTCAGAATAGCGTCCTTCAAGGCCGGTTCATCGACAATAGCCCCTCTGGCCGTATTTATCAGAACCGCATTATTTTTCATCTTTTTAAAAGATTCTTCATCGATAAATGAACGCGTTTCCTCAGTGAGGGGAAGATGAATTGAAATATAGTCAGATTGCACGAGAAGCTCCTCCATGGTCACCGAATAAACAGACTGGTCTATCTCCAGTCCCGGCTCCAGGCCCCTGCTATGAACCAGTATACGCGAGAAACCGAAACCTTCAGCCATTCTTTTTAAAGCCAGGCCGGTTTTTCCATATCCGATTATACCCAGTACGGATCCCTGTATTCTTCTGATTCCCGGAGTCTGCACGTCGCGCCAACGCCCGCTTCTGACAGCAGCGGCCCGCTGGGCTATCTGCCGCTCAAAAGAGAGCAAAAGAGCAAAAGCGTGTTCCGCCACTTCATGAACACAATAATCCGGAACAATGGCTACCTTGATTCCCGCCTCGAAAGCCGCTTTAACATCGACATTATCGTATCCGACTCCATATCTTGAAATAACACGGCATTTTTTCATGCGGTTTATAACTTCGGCAGTAATTTCGGCCATATCGACGAGAACCGCATCGGCGTCTTCAACAGCGAGGCACAATTCTTCGCCGTGAAGTTCTTTATATATATGGACTTCCGCATTAATGGACTGGAGAATTTTCTTTTCTATATGGCAATTTCCATTTAAATTATCTGTAACAACAACTTTATACTTATTCATAACAGGATTATACCTCGACGAATGAGATAAATGAAGGAAAGCCATGTCTTTTTTCAATTTAAAACTAATTCATAAATCGGATGATAAAATCATTCTGACTGTTCCGCTTTACACCAGGATAATTATGGGCTTATTCACTATCGCCGTAGCCTATACCTTTGTTCTCGATCCCGGCTTCTCTCTCCTGCCCGCTTTTTTCCTTTTCGTTCTCCTGGCCACGACTCTCTATAAAGAGTCCTGGGTATTCGACAAAAAAGAGCGGAAAGTTATATACGGCTTCGGACTTCTCATCCTTTACAAGAAGACAGTCGTTCCTTTTCATTCCATCGAAGAATTCAAACTGGAAGGTTTCGTTAAGGGATCCATGTCTGCCAGACCGAACAAGGGAGAAGAAAACCCTTTATCCAAAAAGCCGAAACTACGGTCGGAATTCTGGAAACTCTCTCTCAATAATAGCATTTATGGTGAGCTGACCATTAATACGGTAAAGGGGAAACAAAAAGAGATTCTTCTGGAAAACAGTCGTCAGATTGCCAGTTTATGCGGGGTAAAACTGATCGAAGAATAATATTCACTTCTTGAACCGAGAATCTCATTGCTATAAAAAAAACCGCAGCTGCAGGCTGCGGTTTTTCTATATCAAACATTTTATTCATAAAGGAAACAAGCCACTTGATGGTCTCCCTTAACTGCTTTGAGCTCAGGGATATTTCCTTTACATTTTTCCATTCTCTTGGGACATCTGTCGTAGAAGTAACAACCGTGACGCTCCGTATCGGGTGATGGAACATCTCCTTCCAGTACGATTCTCTCTCGATTTCTTTCAATTTTCGGATCCGGTATGGGAACAGCGGAAAGAAGAGCCTGAGTGTAAGGATGAAGAGGTTCAATATACAAATCGCTTGCAGGCGAGAGCTCGGCAATAATACCGAGATACATTACGGCGACTCTGTCACTGATATGCTCTACAACGGCCAGGTCATGGGCTATGAACAGGTATGTCAGATCGAATTCCTTCTGGAGGTCGTCCAGGAGATTGAGAACCTGAGCCTGAATAGACACATCAAGAGCCGATACGGGCTCGTCGAGAAGCAGAAGTTTCGGATTGAGAGCCAGGGCTCTTCCGATACCGATTCTCTGTTTCTGACCGCCGGAGAACTCGTGGGGATATCTGTTCTTGAAGAATCTGGACAACCCGACAATCTCCATCAGCTCGTCTACACGACGGGAGATTTCCTCTTTCGTCATATTGATGATTTTTCTCTGGGAATAGATCTGAAGAGGCTCTGAAAGAATCTGCGAAACTGTCATTCTGGGATTCAGAGAACCGTAGGGATCCTGAAATACCATCTGCATATTTTTTCTGGCAGCGATAAGCGGCTTCTGTTTCAGTTCAGCGAGATCCACACCTTCAAAGATAACATTTCCGGCAGTGGGACGGTAAAGCTGATCAATAGCTCTTACGGTAGTTGACTTACCGCATCCCGATTCTCCTACGAGACCGAGAGTCTCCCCTTTGTACAAGTCAAAGGAAACGCCGTCAACAGCTCTGATAACATTGCGGGAACCTTTAATGGGAAAGTGCTGCTTCAATCCCTGAACCTGGAGCAGTACTTCTTTATTTTCTTTTGACATTACTTATTCTCCTCATAGAGCCAGCAGGCGACTTCTCTCTTTCCTTCCAGTTCTACAACAGGCGGATACTTTTTCGTACAGATATCCATGGCCTTCTCACAGCGGGGATGGAAAGGACAGCATTCAGGCAGATCGATCACGTTCGGCGGCTGGCCGTCAATTGAGTAAAGTCTTCCTGTGCCTTTTTCGTCGAGGCGGGGAATAGACTGAATCAGACCGTTCGTATAAGGATGTTTGGGAGATTCGAAGAGATCATCAACGGGTGCTCTTTCAACGATCCGGCCCGCATACATTACGCAGACATTGTCGCACATTCCGGCGACAACTCCCAGATCGTGGGTAATCATGATAACAGCTGTGTTGAGTTTTTCAGAAAGCTCTTTTATCAGATCGAGGATCTGCGCCTGAATTGTCACGTCCAGTGCGGTCGTAGGCTCGTCGGCGATGAGGATTTCGGGGTTACAACTGAGAGCGATAGCGATCATTACCCTCTGTCTCATACCTCCGGAGAACTGATGGGGATAAGCATCGATTCTTCTTTCGGCGGCGGGAATACCAACGAGCTTGAGCATTTCGATAGCTTTTTTTCTCGCTTCGGCTTTATCAAGTCCCTGGTGAAGTCTTACTGTTTCGATCAACTGTGTAGAGATTCTCAGGTAAGGGTTGAGGGCCGTCATGGGATCCTGAAAAATCATGGAAATTCTGTTTCCCCTGATACGGCTCATCTCTTTCTCAGTCATTTTGAGAATATCTTCACCGTCAAGGAGGACTTCACCTCCGACGATTTTCCCGGGAGGCATGGGAATCAATTTCATGATAGACATGTTGGTTACGGATTTTCCGGAACCGGACTCCCCTACAAGACCGAGAGTTTCTCCCTTGTCCAGTCTGAAGCTGACACCATCGACTGCTTTGACAATACCGGCGTCAGTTCTGAAATATGTTTTAAGGTCTTTTACCTCTAAAATAGTTTTGTTTTCCACTTATCTCCCCTTAAACTCTGTTTTTACTCTGAGGATCGAAAGCATCTCTGAGTCCGTCTCCAAGAAAGTTCATACTGAAGAGGAACAGAGCCATTGCAAATGCCGGAGCAATCAGTCTCCAGGGGAAGTTGGTCATACCCTGCATGGAATCCTGAATCAGAGATCCCCATGATGCGTAAGGCGCGGAAACTCCCAGTCCGAGGAAGGAAAGGAAAGACTCAAGCATGATGAAAGCCGGAACTCTCAGAGTCGCATAAACAATAATGATTCCGAGAGTATTGGGAACAAGATGCTTGAAAATGATACGGGCAGGACTGGCTCCCATGGAACGGGCCGCTTCAACGAATATGGAGTTTTTCAAAGACATGATCTGCCCTCTCATAACCCTGGCCGTTGTTAGCCAGCTGACGACGGAAAGAGCAATGAACAGGTTGAATATGTTCTTACCGAATATAGCCATCAGGATAATGACTAGAAGCATATACGGCAGTCCGTACATAACCTCGATAAAGCGGGAAATGAAATAGTCGACTTTACCGCCTACATATCCGGCGATTGCCCCGATAACGATACCAATGATAACTGATGTTATGGTTCCGATCAGACCGATTGCCATGGAAACCTGACCGCCGTAGATAATACGGGAAAGCAAATCACGGCCGAGGTCATCTGTTCCGAGAAGATATCTTCTTTTGTGAACCAGAACTTCTTTTCCGTCGATTTCCCAGATTTCATGATCGACCCGATATTCCATATCGGCGATTCTATCTTTCTCAGCCTGGTTCATTTCAGTTCTTTTTTCTTTTGCCATCAGACGGCCGATCAGGTCGATCTGTCTCTCAATCATCAGCTCGCCGGCTGTTTTCGTCAGAGAAGGAGGAAGATACTGATGATCCAGAACCTGTCTGTCATAGGCGTGAATCGGCAGGATCGGAGCCAATGTCGCCATAAGAGCATAGAATCCAACCATTACCAGACCGAACATGGCCATATGATTTTTCCTGAGTCTTTTCCAGGCATCTGCAGTGAGGCTCTCACCTTTCAGAGTCTGGTTGAACTCATTTACTGCTTCATTCGTATTTGTATTTTTGACTTTGTTGTCACTCATCTAAAGGCCCCCGATTATTGATAGGAAATTCTGGGATCAAGGAATGAATAGAGGATGTCGACCAGAAAGTTCATAAGAATTACGATAGTCGAATAAACGATGATAACACCCATAATCATTGTATAGTCCCTGTTAAGTGATGATTGAACGAAGAATCGTCCAAGACCGGGGATTCTGAAAATCTGTTCGATAACGACGGAGCCGGTGATAATTCCCGAATAAGCGATACCGAGATAACTTACTACAGGAAGCATGGCTCCTTTCAGAACATGCTTCAGAATAATCATTGTCGGAGATAATCCTTTTGCTTTCGCCGTTCTGACATAATCCGACCTGACGACTTCCAGAACACTGGATCGTGACAGTCGGGCAATACTGGCGAAGTAAGACATGGAAAGCGCAATTAGCGGCATTATGACAGTGACCCAGCCGTCAGGTCCTGTAATCCAACCGGAAGTCGGAAGTATTTTCAGCTTCATAGCAAAGATCAGCATAAGCACCGGTCCTATAACAAAGGCCGGGACCGACACCCCGAAAACGGCTATGGACATGGCCGTGTAATCAATCCAGGTGTTCTGATTCAAAGCAGCGATGATTCCGGCCAGAACTCCGAAGAAAGTCGCGACCAGCAAAGCCAGCGTTCCCAGAATTAGCGAATGGGGCAGACTGTTGAAAATCAAGTCGGTTACTGTCTGGTCTCTGTATTTGTACGAAGGACCGAAGTCTCCTCTGATTATACCGCCCAGATAAATCAGATACTGCTCTGGCAGCGACTTATCAAGGTTGTACCTTTTTTCGATGTTCTCTCTAACAGCTTCCGGGATAGCTCTTTCTCTATCGAAAGGTCCACCGGGTGCAATTCTCATTATTATAAAGGCGACTGTCGTAATAATGAGCAACGTCGGAATCATACCGAGAAAACGTTTTATGATATATTTTGTCATTGAAAAACCTCATTGACGATTTTTGTAACCTGAGAACTCAGGCTCATCATTCGAGTAATAAATATTCTGTTTTTAAATCGAAAAGAAATCAGTAATTACTCAATTTAATTATATTAAAGCACGGATTTCGTAAAAAAGAAATAAAGAATCAGTTATTGGTGCTTTTTTTTAAATTTATATCCGGAGAGAAAAACAGGAAAGCCTTTTTAAGGGCTTTCCTGCAAACATTATATTACATGAATTATTTCAGGTAAATATCTTTGGGTGGGTGAGTATCGAGAACATTGAAGTTGAATCCACCCCATTTGTTCAGGTCGATCATGTTGATAGTAACATAGTAGTAAATCGGCATAACACCCATGTCTTCCAGGATGAAGATTTTTTCAGCATCTGCAAGAACAGACATTCTTTCAGGTCCGTCAGGCATTGTCGCTGCTTTGGAAATCAGTTCATCATATTTGGGGTTAGAATATTTTCCACCGTTCATAGGAGTTCCGGTAATGAACATATCGAGGAAAGTGTTGGGATCCTGATAGTCTCCGATCCATCCAGCTCTTGCGACCTGGAAGTCACCCATATTTCTTGTGGAAAGGTAAGTTGCCCACTCCTGGTTGAGGAGAGAAACATCGATTCCAAGGTTGTTTTTCCATTCAGACTGAATGTACTCAGCAATTTTCTTGTGACCTTCGGAAGTGTTGTAGAGGATTTCGAATGCGGGGAAACCTTCTCCACCGGGGTATCCGGCTTCAGCGAGAAGTTTTTTAGCTTCGTCGAAATCTTCAAAGTTGCCGGAAATTGCGGGGTATCCTGCCATATCGGGAACCATTGAATATGCGGGGATCTGTCCGGCTTTTGTGATTTTCTCAACAAGGTTCTTTCTGTTGAATCCCATGGAGAGAGCTTTTCTGACTCTGGGGTCATCAAAGGGTTTCTTCTCGTTCTGGAATACATAGTAGTAAGTACCGAGCTGGGGAGTTGCATGGTAGTCATCTCTGAACTGGATCTGTTCGATCTGGTCCTGAGGAGCTGTAGTATCCCAGTCAATTTCTCCGTTCAGGTACATGTTGTGAGATGTATTCTGATCTTCGATGGGGAGATAAACAACTCTGTCGAGTTTAACTGCTTCTGCATCCCAGTATTTGTCGTTGGGAACAACAGTGATCTTGTCCTGGGGAACCCAGCTTTCAAGAACGTAAGGTCCGTTTCCTACGAAGTTCTCGGGTTTTGTCCAGTCATTGCCGAATTTTTCAATTGCGTGCATAGGAACAATACCGAAAGAGTAGTGCGCGAGGGCACCGATTACGTAGGGAAGAGGTCCGAGGAGGTCCATCTGGAAAGTCATGTCATCAAGAGCTCTGATCTGTACAGAGTCTGCACCGGCTTCACCGGAGTTGAATGCTTCAGCACCTTTGATGAACATGTTGGGGAACCATGCATAGTTCGAACCGGTTGCGGGATCGAGCATTCTGATCCATGAATCAACAACAGTATTAGCGTCGATTTTTACACCGTCAGTCCAGACCAGACCTTCTCTGATCTTGAATGTGTAAGTAGTTCCGCCGTTGGAAGCTTCCCAACTCTCAGCAACACCGGGAAGAGGACTTGCATCTTCGGGGTTGTAAGTGATGAGACCTTCGAAGAGAGCTTCGTAGATTCTGTGTTCGGGAACACCCTGAATCAGATGTGGGTCAAGAGACTCGGGCTCTGCACCATTGTTAAGTCTGAACTCTACAGGTTCTTTTACCATAGCAACTTCAGCAGCTTCTTCTTTCCCGCCACAGGAAACGAAAGCAAATGCCATAAGAGCGGCCAGTAAAGCTAAAAAAGCCTTTTTCATTAAATACTCCTTTACTTTTTTATCAACATATATAATCCCTTATATACTGTTCCATGTCAAATAAATTTAAGAATATTTTTCCCCGCCGGGCCTGGAGGTGGACGAGATCCCGAATTCCGAATATAAAAGAATGTTCCTTCTTGCTAATACAGAAAAGAACAGTCATTATTATAAAAAGTAACTCAAAATAACACAGATAGGAAAAGTGATGTCAGACTATTATAATCAGTTGAAAACGGTTTTCTCAATCCTCCAGACCAAACTGGATGGCGATTACGAAATCCGTCCCGACAATGTCTACCAGGAGGGAAACCACGAATGCCAGGCGCTGATCGGCTCGCTGGTTGATAAAATCGTTCTTCCCGGCAGCCGCATAATCGGAAGCGAAAACATAAGGGATCTCTACGAACGGTCCCGGCAGGGAGAATCCTGTCTTCTTCTTGTTGAGCATTACAGCAATTTTGATTATCCGGTTATATTCCGTTTTCTGGAAAACGATCCGCTTCTAGGACAGGATGTGGCCCGCTCCCTTATTCCCATTCAGGGCATGAAACTCAGCGATGAAGAATGGGTTACATCAGCATTCACCCATTCCTATGCCACCATTGTCATTTATCCGAGCCGATCCATAGATAATGTTAAAGATCCAGACAAAAAGGCGGAAATACGGAAGGTCAGCACTCCGATCAATCACGCAGCCATGCGAGAGCTGACTGACAGGAAATACCATGGCCAGATGATCCTTGTCTTCCCTTCGGGCACAAGATACCGCCCCTGGGATCCCGAATCAAAGAAAGGTGTCCGGGAGATCTTCACTTATCTCAAATCCTTTGAGAACATTCTCTTCCTGGGCATTAACGGCAATATAATGAAACCTCATCAATCGGATGACATGAACGCCGATATCAAAGCGATCGAAGAAGATCTGATCATTCTCACCGCTTCACCGGTCATCAAAGGCAAAGAGTTCCGCAAGGAAGTCATTGCCAAAACTCCCGAGGGAGAAGACAGCAAACAGTTTGTCGTTGACCAGGTCATGGCCGAACTGGACAGGATTCACAGAAATACTGAAAAAATCCGTGAAAAGGAATTGGCCGGCTAAGAGAAATCAATCTGCATTCTGACTCAGCACCAGCATGGTGCTGTTTTTTTTGAATCCATACTGAATGAGATTATTCATGATAAACTCGGCACCCGCAGGAACATCGATTTCCAGAAAGGAACAGCTTTTCAGCATGGAATCTTCCAGAGCTTTCTCTTTTAGTTTCTCCGCCAGGCCGAGACCTCTGTATTCGGGAAGGACATAGATCTGTCGGATTCTTCCCAGAACGGTACCTTTTTCGAGAACTTCAGCAGTAATCCAGACGAACCCGACGATTTCCCCGTCGGGGGATTCAGCCAGAAAGATACGGGATTCTTCGGATATTTCCGGCTCGAAACCGTCGCGGAACCGCCTGAATAAATCAGAAATATAATCCGATGGACAGGATTGATATATCTCCGAGAAAGCATCCCTGTCCATTCTGTTTATCCGGGGCAGCTGTTCCTCCCGGCAGAGATCAATGGAAAAATCCGTTAAAACGGGACTGTATTCGCCATTAAAATCCTCTTCCCAGACATCCAGGCCCCACTCCAGCCTGAGAATATTATACCAATCCAGAACGCGCCGTTTCATATTGAGCTCTTTGAAGCTGAACCACTTGCGCTCTATATCAGGACGCTGATTGAGGGCATCTTTGAATTTCCGGAATACGCCGCTACCGCAATGAAGAATAGAGGAGAGATGTTCCCGGTAAACAGGATTGCGGAGATTGAGAACAAACTGCTCCATCAACCGGTATCCGTCGGAAGGCTCCCAGTCGGGCAGATCATAGAGAGGGCTTATACGGTTCCCCGTCCCCTCAGCTGATTTTGATACAATGGAAGGAACAGCCGGATCCAGGAAGAATTTTTCTTTCTGGTTTTCCATGGCGAAGATAATCTGCTCTATTAATTCATTGGTCAGCTCAAAAGATTCATTTGCCAAAGGCTTTTCTCCATTTTCTTATCTCTTTTTTGATATCGTTTTTATGCACCAGCCATTTGATCCGGGTCCTCCGGTCGCAGAGCTCCACCTGTTCATCCTCAATATACCGTGTGGAGACTACAATTCTCAGAGGTATCCCCAGAAGCTCGGCGTCCCGGAATTTCTTGCTGATTGATTCGGTTCTGTCATCGACCAGAACATCCGGACCGAGCATTTCCTCTATCTCATCGACATAGCGCTTTATCGTCTTGGATTTTCCGATTCCCATAAGAAAATATTTGAAAGGCGCCAGATCATAGGGCCAGAGAATGCCCCGGTCATCATGGTTGGCCTCTACGACCGCGACAATGAGTCTTCCCAGCCCGATGCCGTAAGACCCCATGAACGGATAGCGCTTCCGCCCCTCTTCGTCCTGAAACTGAAGATTCTTTTCTGGGTAAAATAATCGTCCAGCTTAAAGAGATTTCCCAGTTCAAGAGCGTGTATTTCCTCAAGTTCGGATCCGCAGGAAAGACAGAGATCGCCGGCTTTTATCCGGGATATGTCCGTTACATGAAAACTGTCAAAATCCCGTCCGAAATTGGCATTCAGATAATAGAAACCGACATCATTCGAAGCTATTGCCAGATTCGAGGAGTTTACAACTGTATCGTCGATAACAATGGCTATTTGTCCGGGAGGATTCACAGGGGACATAAAGCCCGGAACAAGACCAATGCGGTCCAGTTCTTCCTTCGAAGCTGAATTTAGCCATGGCTCTCCGAGGTAACGCATGAGCTTTTCCCGGCTCACATCGTAATCGGCGCGAACAACCGCCATAACAAGGCCGGAAGGACAGGAATAAACCATACACTTGCCCAGCCGTTCCAGAGGCAGATCCAGATGCCGCGAAATTTTAGCCATGGTTTTCAGATTACCGGTTTCCACTTTCTCAAGAGGCTTTAACGCTCCGGCATTATTCTTTTTGACAGCCAGGGCCACTTCCTCTCTGGCGCGGTATCCGCAGTTCCTGCAAAGAACAACAGTATCTTTTCCCTGAGGGTCTTCCGTAAGGAATTCATATGCGCGGGACCCCTGCATTACCCCGACTTCCGATTCAGCGGTTATATAGGGAACATCACAGCGCTGAAAGATTCTCTCGTAGGCGGCAAAGACCTGAGGGAAAAAATTATTGAGATCGGAATAAGACCTGTGAAAGGAATAGGCATCGTTCATCTCGAATTCCCTGGTGCGGATCATGCCGCCTCTGGTCCGGTATTCATTTCTGAATTTCGTCTGAAACTGAAAGAGAAAAATCGGGAAGTCCCTGTAGGAATGAAGAGACTGTTTTACGAGAGAAACCACAGCTTCCTCATGGGTCGGGGCCAGCACCATTTCGGCATTGCGGATATCTTTGAACCGGATCAGAGAATTGCCCATGATTTCGAGTCGGCTGCTCTCCTCCCACAAATCTGCGGGATTCACCAGGGGGGCCTGAATCTCCGCACCTCCCAGGTATTCCATCTCTTCGCTGATAATACGCTTGATATTCCTCAGGACTTTCATTCCCATCGGCAGATAACAGTAAAGCCCCTGCCCGAGAGGACGGGCGAACCCGCCCTTGAACAGGAGAGAATAACTCTCCTGAAAAAGTTCGTTCTGAGCTTCTTTGACTGTTTTCCCGAAGAGCCTGGTATATCTCATTACACCTTATTCTAATTACAAGCTCACAGCATGGTCAAGAGAATTGACTGTTGAGGCCTTTCTGAGATTGATGAGGAATAATCTTTATATTATTATTGAATCATTACTTTGGAAGGAGAATATATAAATGGATACTATTGAATACGTTGAGGCAAGAGAAATCCTCGATTCAAGAGGAAACCCGACTGTAGAAGTTGATGTTATGCTGGCTGATGGTTCTTTCGGCCGTGCCGCTGTGCCTTCAGGAGCTTCTACCGGAGTACATGAAGCGGTTGAGCTCAGAGACGGAGACAAAGGCCGCTACCTTGGAAAAGGTGTTCAGAAAGCTGTTGAAAATGTAAACAACATCATAGCCGATGCCGTAATCGGACTCAGCGCTCTCGATCAGGTCGATGTAGACAGAACAATGATCGAACTTGACGGAACAGACAACAAAGGAAAACTGGGAGCCAACGCGATCCTCGGTGTTTCCATGGCCGTTGCCAGAGCTGCCGCGCAGCACCTGGAAATAGACCTCTACCGTTACCTCGGTGCCTACAAATCAAACCTGCTTCCCGTGCCCATGGCAAACATCATCAACGGAGGAAGCCACGCAGACAACTCTGTTGACTTTCAGGAGTTTATGGTTATGCCCGTCGGAGCAGATTCCATCAGAGAAGCAGTCCGCTGGATTGCAGAAATCTTCCACAACCTGAAAAGCCTGCTCAAAGCTGCCGGTCTTTCCACAGCTGTAGGTGACGAAGGGGGATTCGCTCCCAACTTCAAATCCAACGAAGAAGCTCTCAAATTCATCATGGACGCAATCGAGAAAGCCGGACTCAAAGCCGGAGACGATGTTATGATCGCCCTCGACCCCGCCGCTTCCGAGTTCTCTGAAAAACAGGCTGACGGTTCCTATATCTACGAACTCAAATGGTCTACAGGAGAAAAACTGACTAGCGCGCAGATGGCTGATTTCTGGGCTGACTGGGCCGAAAGATATCCCATCGTCTCTATCGAAGACGGTATGAACGAAGATGACTGGGACGGATGGAAAACCCTGACAGACAAAATCGGAGACAAAGTACAGCTTGTAGGTGACGACCTGTTCGTAACCAACACAAAAAGACTGGCAACGGGAATCGAGAAGGGAATCGCCAACTCCATCCTGATTAAAGTTAACCAGATCGGAACACTGACTGAAACTTTCGAAGCTGTTGAAATGGCTAAAAAAGCCGGATACACAGCTATCATCTCCCACAGATCAGGAGAAACTTCCGATACATTCATCGCTGACCTGGTAGTGGGTCTCCAGACAGGACAGATCAAAACAGGATCCATGTCCAGATCTGACAGAGTCGCTAAATACAACCAGCTGATGAGAATCGAGGACGAACTGGGCAACCGCAGCGAGTACGCCGGACGGGACGCTTTCTACTCGATCAAATAATTGGATATATTAAGTATTCAGAAGAGCTGTCCCTGAAAGGGGACGGCTTTTTTTTATTTAGAATGAGACCTGAAACTGACCGAGATCGTTTTCGGGATTCAGCTCTCTGAAATCGACATGAGAGACCGATGCGGAAGACGGACCGGTGTGCAGCCACTCGAGATAGGTGAGAAAATCCTGCTCATCTCCTTCAAACCGAGCCGTTACAGACCCGTCCATTTCGTTACGGACCCATCCCCGAAGTCCGAGGGATCTTGCTTTATTGAGCGCGGAATAACGGAAGCCCACACCCTGCACCCGCCCCCGCACTATAGCGATTCCCGATTTAATCACGGCCAATCTCCGAAGCGATGCGCTCTTCCAGCTCACCGTAATCGAAGGGCTTGTAAATAACAGTAAAGGGTATAGGTATTTCAGGGCTTAGAAATCCGCTTGTAATGAGAACGGGAATCTCAGCGCAGAAATGCTGAAGGAAACGGATCCAGTAATCGCCTCCCAGTGAAGGCATCCGGTAATCTGATACGATCATATCGATATTATTATCGAGAAGCTGCCTGATGGCGCCGACACCATCGGATGCGACATGGACATCATAACCTTTTCTTGTCAGAAATTCTCTTAGCGTTAAGCGGATAGCATCTTCATCTTCAACTATTAACAGGGATTTTCCCATACAATACAACTCCTTGGATCGCTCCCGTACCATAAAGCTATGAGGAAGATCCTTATTTTATTGTAGTCAATTGAATGGGGTTGTCAATTATGTTCAAAAAAGTAACGGATTTCCCCCTGGGAGAAACCGCGGCGCAGGAGGGCCCGACGGAGTTTGCCTTCATCGGAACCGTACCGGCGGGAAAGTTTGCTTCCCGCTTTAAGGACAGCCTGAAGCATGACATCTTCCTTTACGACCCGGCTTAAAGCTTCTTTAGCGCTTTCAGCAGCGACACCTCTGGCCAGAAGGCCCTGATAGAGAATATTTCTGCCTTCAGGATGCTGTCTGAGGCGGGATTCCAGCCAGAACGTTGCGAATCTTTCATCGTCCAGAAGCCCCAGCTCGACGACGCGATCAACGGCTTGACGGCATACTGCATCACTGAAACCCTTTTTTTTGAGCTTGAGAAAGAGGCCGCCTGAACTCTGTTCGGCTCTGCTGAGCAGATCGCCGGCCTTTCGCAATGCCAGAACCCGCTGCTCTTCCTCTTCGAGAATATCCATCTCATTCTCTTCAAGAACCATGCCTTCGGCGAAGCCATGGCGTTCAAAGAAAGTTGAAGAGACAAAAAAAGAGGACCCGTCGGAGAGACGGACTGTAAAGCCCTCTCCCGATGATCCTCTTTCTGTAATCGATGCGATATACAATTTAACGTTTTGAGAACTGGAACTTTCTTCTCGCACCGGGCTGACCGTATTTCTTTCTTTCAACCATTCTGGAGTCTCTTGTAAGATATCCGTTAGCTTTAAGAGCCGGTCTGTTTGCCTCATCAAGAGCAACGAGAGCTCTTGACAGTCCGTGAAGACAAGCACCTGCCTGACCGGTGATACCACCGCCCTTCACGTTGATTACGACATCGTATTTACCCAGGCTGTCTGTAACATCGAGGGGTCTTATAACCGTATCCGAATGAATACCGATTGTGAAGTATTCTTTCAGTTCTTTACCGTTGACTTTAATTACACCGGTACCTTTTCTGAGGTATACACGTGCAACAGAAGTCTTTCTTCTTCCTGTTCCGTTTGCAAGATTTTTTACCATTTAGATTCTCCTGACCTTACACTTCCACAGCAACGGGCTGCTGTGCGGCATGGGGATGATTAGCCCCAGCGTAGATTTTCACGTTAGTATAAAGCTTGTTCCCGAGGGGCCCTTTGGGGAGCATGCCTCTGACAGCTTTCTCCATGGGCATTGTGGGCTTTTTTGCCAGAACTTTTTCATAAGTTTCAGCTTTCAGACCACCGAGATACCCGGAGTGACGGTAATACATCTTGTCAGTTTTCTTTCTACCGGTAACAGCTGCTTTTTCAGCGTTTACAATAATGACATAATCACCAATTTCCTGGTGAGGTGTGTAATAGGGCTTGTTTTTACCGCGGAGAATATTCGCCGCTTTTACTGCAACACGACCGAGAGAAACGCCTTCTGCATCGATGACGTACCATTTTCTCTCTATACTTGCAGGTTTTTCAAATATAGTTTTCATCTTCCTCTAACCTTATCAATAATAGATAATTCTCGACTTATGTAACGGGATCTTAATATTCACATCATTGAAAAATAAAGTCAATAAGGGTAAAGGGTTAAATTCGGGATTAATAAGTTGAATTCTACAGTCGTTTTCGCCGGGCCGTAAGGAAGGAAATGAAACCGGCGGTAAAGAAAAGAAAGGGAAGCAGAGCGAACAGAGCTTCAATCACAGGAATCCCGAAAAATGTAAATTTCTGCAAATCCGTAAGGCCGAAAACCTGCAGCGTCTCTGCAATGACCTCTCCGTAGAGAAAAACCGTTCCGACGACAACGAGAAGCCATGAAGCTTCGCGCGTCCTGGACCAGAGAAGAACAGCCGTAACCGTGGCGGCGAAACCTGCCAGAAGCTTTACGAGCAGCAGAATAATTTCAGGGCTGTTGGACATGACCTTACCTCTTTAAAGCCTGTTTGAGTTTTTTCAGGCTCCCCTCTTTAATATCGACAGCAATCACCGACGGTTTATCATAAAGAGGTGATATGAGGATTCCATTCTCAAGATAAAGCTTAAACAGATCCGGATAGTCCTCTTTTGCGCAGAGGGGCCTTAGATAGGGTCCGGTTCTTTCCCAGTGTCCGGTATCATCAAGAAGGCTCCAGCCCTCTGTGTCCAACTCTTTCATTCTGAGCTGAAGATCAAACCAGGACCGGACCAACCCCGCCTGAATGACCGGCGAGAGCCTATCCGACTGAGGCAGGTCTTTCTGATCGGAAAGAATAGCCACCGCGTCGATACCGGGGTAAGGCAGGTTTACGAGGAGCCGATCCGCGTTTTCCGGAACAGGAAGATAAGGTCTCCAGATGACATTCCTTCCCGTTTGAGCCGAGAGGGCGGGATCATCGAAAGAGACTGCTTCACCGCAGGCTTTTTCAAATGAATCAAGGCTGCTGTAAACGGCCCTGCGGGAAAATCGGGGAAATCCTTTTTTCAGAACTTTATAGAGCCTGCTATCATAGACAGAGGGATAAGGTGCATACAACCCTCTTGAAAGCGTATTTTTCAGGACATTGGAGAGTCCGTTGGGCCGATGGCCGCAAAGAGCGCGCCCTCCGTCCAGAAATAGATCGAGAAAACGGCGGCCTTTATCATCATAGAGATAAAATCCTCTGGCTCTTTTTATAGGCGTAATCATCCGCATTAAATCATCTGACATTGTTTTCCCCTTCAGCTGTCCCATTCGGCACGGCCGAGCTTTTCCAGTTTATGGGCGCAGAACTCAGGCATGAGAACGGCTGTTCTCCCCGATTCAAAAATGACATGAAGAACAGTGTGCCCGTTATTGAATAGATTCTTGTTGACTACGCCAACGCCGTAATCTTCATGATAAAGACGGGTTCCCGGCTTAAAATCCCCCGAGGGACCGCTGTCCTCTCCTATAGTATCGACCAGTTCCGAGGGAAGCTCATCGATAAAGCGGGACGGATAGCGGTCTTCCGTTCTGCCGTAAAGCATTCGCCTGCGCGTCGATGTGAAAAACAGTTCCTTTCTGGCCCGCGTGATGCTCACATAAAAAAGCCGGCGTTCCTCTTCTATATCATCATCATCGGCGTATTCGTCACCGCGGGGGAAAAGCCCCTCTTCCATACCGGTGATAAAAACACGGTCGAACTCCAATCCTTTCGTATTATGCATGGTTATGAGGGTGACGCGATCGGGATCATTATCCTCTTCCTCCAGCATAGTCTGGTCGAGTTCAATGAGCTCCAGAAATTCGGAAAGCCCCTCCATCGTTCCATCGTACTGATCGGCTGCGGTCACCAATTCTTCAAGGTTTCGCACCTTCTGGGAGTGGTCTACCTCATCCTGGGCTCTGTGATACTCCAAAAGTCCCGATTCCCGGATGACCCGGTCCACGTAGGGAGCCAGTGTCGCTGACTCTCCCAGGGCTTCGGACAGCTGATCGCAGATGCGGCAGAAATCGGTTAAACCTTTGGCGCCTTTTCCTTTCATGCCGCCCAGAGCCGCTTTTGAAGCTTCAAGAAGATCTCCTCCCGCATCCAGCATGTATCTGAATACTTTTTCAAGAGAAACCTTCCCCAGGCCCCGGGCCGGCTTATTAATGATGCGCCGGAAAGCGACTTCATCCCGGCTGTTGCTGAGAAAACTCAGAAAGGCGACCGTATCCTTGATTTCCTCGCGGCTGTAGAAACTGAGAGTCCCCACAAGCCTGTAGGGTATTCCCATCTTCCGGAATGTGCTTTCGAACTCCCGGGACTGGGCGTTTGTCCTGTAAAGAACGGCTGTTTCGCCATATTGGCTATTGGCCATGATATTTTCAGCGCAATCCTGCGCTTCGGTAATCTGATTTTCCGAGTAGAAAAGTTTTGCCTTTACACCGGAGCCTTTCCTGGTCCAGAGAGTTTTGCCCAGGCGCCCCGAATTATTGGAAACGACAGATGAGGCGATACTGAGAATATTACCCGTGGAGCGGTAGTTTTCCTCCAGCTTGATAACCTTTGTGCCGGGAAAGGATTCATGGAAGGTGAGGATATTTTTCACTTCCGCCCCGCGGAAACGGTAAATAGACTGATCATCATCGCCGACGACAGCGAGCCAGGTATCGGGTCCGGACAATTCTTTCAACAGCTGAAACTGCGCCCCGTTGGAGTCCTGATACTCGTCAACCAGGATGACCCGGAACTTCTGATGTATCCTCTTCTTCAACTCGCCGCTCTCCCGGAGCATTTTCACCGGAAGACTGATCAGGTCGCCGAAATCGGCGTTGCCTATATCCCGCAGCCTGGTTTCATAAATTCTGTAGATTTCATTGAACGATGGATCGGGATTGATATGGGACAGATCATCATCGGGCTGCAGGCAATCGTCTTTAGCCCGGGAGATATCGCGGCTGTAGCGGCGGAGCTCGTTTCGGGGAGCCTCGTCGAACAGGGTTTTCAACAGGGAAAGCACATCGTCATCGTCATAGATGGTGAAGTGGGATTTCATATCAAGAAGAGAGGCGTTCCGCCTTAAAAGCCAGGCACCGAATGAGTGAAAGGTTTTGATCATGACGCCCTGAGCATCGCTGACCATTCCCTGGACTCTGTCGGACATTTCAGCGGCAGCTTTGTTTGTAAAGGTTACGGCGAGGATAGATGAGGGCTCGAACCCCATATCATTAATGAGCCAGGCTATCCTGGTTGTAATGACTCTTGTTTTACCGGAACCGGCGCCTGCCAGAATCAGGAGCGGTTCCTGTCCGTGGGTTACGGCTTCGAGCTGCTGTTCATTGAGACCTTTCAGATAGGAAGGAGAACCGCTCACTATCAGTCCTCCAGAACAACGGCTTCCAGATCCAATCCATTTCTTTTGAAGATTTTTGCCTGAACCACATCTCCGGGACGAATGTTCTCGCCATGAAGAACGATCAGACCGTCCACTTCAGGAGCCTGAAAGTATGCCCGTCCTATATAGAGGTTTTCCTCTTCCACTTTTTCTTCGATAAGAACTTCATAGGTTTTTCCGAGAAAATCATCGAGCAGAGCTTCGGTTATCTCGCTCTGGCGGATTTCCAGTTCCTGTTTGCGCTTTTCTGCGGATTTCGCCGCAAGTTTGGTTCCCAGTGCCCCTCTGTAATTCCAGGCGGGAGTATCCTCTTCCCGGGAATAAGTGAAAAAACCGACCCAGTTGAGATTGGCATTACGCTGAAAATCGAGCAGATCACGGAAATCCTGTTTGTTTTCTCCGGGAAATCCGGTCATGAAAGTGGACCGGAAGACCGCGTCCGGCAATTTTTCCCTGATGGAAGCGATCATCTCCAGATGAGATCGGGCTGTTCCCCGTCTTCCCATTTTCCGCAGGATTCTTTCCGAGGCATGCTGAAAGGGAATATCAAAATAGGGAAGAAATCTCTTGTCTTCTGCCATAATCTCGACGACTTCATCGATAAAGCGGTCGGGATGGATATAAAGCAGCCGGATCCAGAATTTCCCTTCGATAGCTGAAATGGCTCTGAGAAGTTCGGGAAGTTCTTTTCTGCCGCGGTCCGTTCCCAGACCGGCCAGATCCTGAGCTATAAGATTGAGTTCGAAAGCGCCGTCAGCAATAAGCTGTTTGATCTCTGCAATAATTTCATCGAGAGGCCGGCTTTTCAATCCCCCTTTTATGATGGGAATAGCGCAAAATGTACACCTATTGTTACACCCTTCGGCTATTTTCACATAAACGGAACGGTCATAGGAGAAAAACTTCTTTCTCGGTGTTACCGAAAGATCGGTTTCCGGAATAAGAACCGGCTTTTCTCCTTTCTGTACCGCTTCGACCACATCTGTTATATGGCTGGGAGCCATGGAACCGAAAACTCCCGCCAATTCGGGAATCATATCCATCAGCTGTTGATTGTATCGCTCGGAAAGACAACCGGCGGCCAGAACTTTTTTTCCGGGATAGGCGCTGGTGAAATCGAGAATGGTATTAATCGATTCTTCTTTAGCCGGTTTGATAAAACCGCATGTGTTGACAATGATCAATTCGGCATTTTCCGGAGTCTCTTCAGACGTCCATCCCGCGTTGACCAGTGTGGAGATCATATTTTCGGCATCGACCTGGTTTTTTGAACAACCGAGGTTCTCTACATAAAAAGTGTTAGTTGTAGGGGACGATGACGAGTTCGTATTTTCCTGTTTCATTATTTTTTACCCATTTGACCGAACGGACGACAACCTGTCCGTTCTCACCGATTTTAATTTCCTGTCCGGAAATCTTGAGGTCGACGCTTCCCGCATTGGAAGCCCAGAGAAGAAGATTGCGGTTCACATCTATCTTGAGGCGTTCTCCCGCCTGATAGAACCGTTCAATCCGCCCCTGCCCGTCTGTTTCGTAACGGAAAAGCCCGTCGCCCCGGAATAAAGCATCAATGGTGTAAGCCTTGGGATATGTTTCAGTCATTATGACGATTTTATCGGTTAAATTCGTATCGGCACTTGCAGCCGGAATTGCAGAGACAACGACCTCTTCAGGCTCTTCGCCGGCTTGAGGCTCGTCTACTGAAACCTTCTGTGCAATAATTGTCGCTCCGGAAGACGAGACTTTTTTTACAAAGAAATAAACACCAGTCTGATCCCCGATAAGAACAACCTGCTCTCCTCCCTGTTCGAGAAGGATTTCACCGGGATTGCCCGATGGATCGGCATAGCTAATAAGCTGCTCCTCATCGGAGATGCTGACGAAAAAGGTCAGAAGTCTGCTGCCTGTGGAAACCTTAATTGAATCGCCGTTGGAGACATTGATATCCAGCGTATCTTCGGTCAGAAAAAACTCTTTCGGTCCGCTTTGTTCATCGGAGACAGAAGTCGTTTCCTCTTCTATAGTGCTGTCGGTCTTTTCTCCGTCATCGAGAAAGGAAGGGATAAAGAGAACGGCAACACCGGCTGCAACGACAACGACAGCCAGGACAGGGATCAGCCACCGGGGAAGGCTTTTTTTCTCAACAGAAGACTCGGGTTTCTCTTTTTTTACAGCGGCGGCTTTCTTTTTGCCCAACAGAAGATCCATTGGGACCGGTTCTTCGCTGATTTTAAAGTTTTTATAGATCC
Organism: Spirochaeta isovalerica; assembly: GCF_014207565.1. NCBI lineage: Bacteria > Pseudomonadati > Spirochaetota > Spirochaetia > Spirochaetales > Spirochaetaceae > Spirochaeta > Spirochaeta isovalerica. Next base: position 221,037 of record NZ_JACHGJ010000005.1, read on the forward strand.
CTACCATTTTAGAGGGATCGAGACCGAGATATTCCGAGTAGTTCCTCAGAAAACCGATGAGATAGGCTTCGGCGGGAAAGAAATCAAAATCATCCTCCTCAAGAGCGTGTATGTACTCTCTGGAGATATTTGTGTCATGGACGACCTGATCGAAGGAATAACCCTTCTCTTCTCTTGCAGTTCTAAGATGTTCACCTATAGATTTCATGTATCAGTTTTCCGGCTCAAACAAAAAGTTTTCTATTTCATTCCCTTCGGAGGGAGATTCATACTCGAAACGGGCATCGGGGATTTTCGTCAAGGTATCGATATCCTCGAAATCGAACTGAATGGTTTCAAAAGAACCGGTTACACCGACAATCCGTCTTATGGACTTGTCTCCCGCGTTTATACTCATTTCCAGCTCGCGGAATCCCTCTGTCTGAGACATCCATGTGAGCTTCAGCTTTACGACCATTTCGGGAGAACCGTCTTCAAGAGGAACAGGTTCCGGTCCGACGAGATAACCGATGCGGTAGTTCCTCTCAAGGAGCTTGAGCCCCTGGCTGCTCACCATGGAAGCCAGCGTCGCTGAATTATGCTTCTTTAAAGTCTGCTTGAACGACACCCGGAATTTAGGGATGTAAAGCTCGAGCTGTTCGTTGTTGACAACCAGAACCTGCTCTTCGGGCTCGTCAAAATCTATTCTGAGCAAATTGGGAGTTTTATAATATAAGGTCCCCGACTGAACCTCGCTTCCTTTTGTGATAGTTATATATGCTTTATAATCGGTTACATCTCCGTGCTGATCCGAAACGGATGTGAAAAACTTCTCGGCGGTCTCCTGGGACCAGAGAGAAAAAGCGGGAAGAATCAACAGGGCTGTAATCAGAAGGGTATGTTTCATTACTCTTTTCAAAACCAGTTTTTACCTCTATTCTATTCCATATTAGATACTTAAAGACGCTCAAGTGTCAAGCTGATTTATCGTGGGAGAAAAGACATGCCTAATATTAAAGTATTAGATTTCGGAGGCTCAATCGTAGCTCCCGATGAAGTGGATACCGCCTTTATCAAAGAGTTTAAAGTTTTTCTGACAAAATGGCTCGATGAGGACAAAGACAATAAAGCCATCATTGTAATAGGAGGCGGAGCTCCCGCCAGAAAATACCAGCAGGCATACCGGGAGATTATTTCCGACAGCGACGACAATGAAGCGGACTGGATCGGCATTATGGCCACAAGAATCAATGCCCAGCTTATCAAAGCTGTTTTCAGTGAATACTGTCCGCAGGATGTCGTTACCGACCCGACGGCACCCGAGTCATTTGAAGGCCGGGTTATGGTTGCTGCGGGCTGGAAGCCCGGATGGTCGACAGATTACGATGCTGTTGTTCTTGCAGAGAAATTCAGCGCCGATACGGTGTACAACCTGTCCAACATAGCCAAAGTCTATACTGATGATCCGAAGAAAAACCCCGATGCGAAACCACTCGATTATGTGAGCTGGGACGATTATAAAAAAATGGCCGGCGATGAGTGGACTCCCGGCAAGAACGTCCCCTTCGACCCTGTAGCAACAAAAAAAGCGGCGGAACTGAACCTCCAGGTCATTGCTGCAGCAGGCAAAGATCTTGACAACCTGCAGAAAATCTTTGACGGTGGGGATTTCATCGGAACTGTTATCGGACGGAAATGATCACTGATCGATGAAATCTTTTGTGACGGCTGACCAGATTACGCGGGTCTGTTTCGAAGGGAACGGAACGGAGTTCCTGAAATCCGGCAGCCAGTCATTTGTCTGTTCCAGATCCTGGAAAAATCCCTCTTCAATTCCATATTCATCCATCCAGTCGAGAAGCCGCTCATATTCCTCATGAGAAATATATCGTTCGGGAATTTTTATTTTATTACCCGGTATATGAACAGGCGAATACTGCACCATCACAGAAACAAGTGCTTTTTCCAGTAACTCTTCTGCATACCACTTGAGAAACTTCCGGCTCGATTCCAGTTCTCCCGGAAGAACCAGGTGCCGTATGATAACGCCTCTTCTCATCAGTCCCTCTTCAGAAAATTCGAGGGGCCGGCCGGAAGCCATCCTGATAAGAGCTTTTTCGACGATTCGGGGATAATCCTCCGCCTGATAGAGTCTCTTAGTCAGATGAGGCTCCGAGGCTTTGTAATCGGGCAGATAAATGTCTATAAAGGTATCGAGCAGATCAATTGCTTCCTCAGTCTCATATCCGGAACAGTTCCAGAGAAGCGGTATGGACAAACCTCTTTTCTTAGCGGCTTTGACAGCCGGAACAATCGAAGGCAGAAAATGCGTCCCCGTCACGAAGTTGATATTTTCAGCCCCTCTTCTCTCCAGCTCCAGCATTATATCGGTCAACGTATCGACTGAGATCTCCGCTCCGATCTGACCGCGGCTGATCTGCCAGTTCTGACAAAAAGGACACCCCATGGTGCAGCCGCTGAAAAATATCGTTCCGCTGCCACCTTCTCCTGTAAGTGGCGGCTCTTCCCCGAAATGTAGGGCCGCCGTACCGATCCGCAGAACATCGCTCTGTCCGCAGAACCCCTTAATGCCGGCGGTTCTGTCGACACCGCACATGCGGGGGCAGAGACGGCAGTTTCTGTAATCCATTATTCCAGACCTTCAAAGAAATCGAGTATGTGGCGAATCAGTTTCTCCCGGATGGATTCATAAAGAAATAGAGCGTGAGACGTATTGTAATATCCGGTGTAATCGAGGCGGTTGAAAGATTTGATTTTCGAAGATACTCCATTCTCGATAAGGGAGAGATTGGTAAAATCCACAGTGCTGTCATCCGGTGCCTGAAAGGCGATTACGGGAACTGAGATCTTACTCAAATCCTTCCTGATTTTATATACAGCCATTTTCAGGCTGTATACCTGTCTGGGGAATTGCCCCTGGTAGCCGAGCCACTCATTATGACCGTCTTCCATTTTCTTCCATTTATCGCTCTTTCCGCCCTGATGTCTGACGAACCACCCCAGGGTTCTGATAAATAGAAGCGATGCCCCTCTGCCGGGACCCTTTCGGGGAAAACGGAGCGATACGGGGGCCGCGTTAACGGAAATTCCGTCGGGAGCCCATTCCGTGCCGGAAAACTCCTCCGCCAGCTTGAGAGTCAACGCTCCGCCCATGGATAAACCGATAATGTAGAGCTTCTTATATTTCCTTCTCTTTTCCAAGTAATAATCGGAGAGATAAGCGTACCATTGGGAAAAATTGGATTTTATAAAATCATCATGATTTGTTCCGAAACCCGGCAGAAGCGGGGCGAAAACATCATATCCCGAATCCGCAGCAATGGGAGCGACATACTTATAGGTCTTTGGCGTCGAGGGAAAACCGTGAACAAAAATGACAGCCTTATCCGATGAGTTGTCCAGTTCGATAGGTCCTGCTTCCCCATCCATCAATCGGGAAAGATCGGTTTGACTATAGCGGGGATCTTCCCGATAGAAAAAATCAGTCCAGTTGAATAAAAGAATCAGAAAAAACAGAACAGCAAGTATGAATAAGGGGTGGAGAATCGCTGTAAAAAAAATCGATAATGCCGATAAGGCGAGCAATGATATTTTTCTTAGAACCATAGGACCTTTCCCGAATGTGTTTAGTTTGTATAATATATACAGGCGCATCTTATTAGTAAAGAATAGCTGCCGAGGAGACCAAGTATGAGAAAGGAAGTAGAACTGGGATCAGTTATAAATGAAGTTATGGCCAAACTGGCAAAACCGGGACTGCTGCTGGGATCAGGGGAGCAGTGCAACCCCATGACAATCGGCTGGGGAAGTTACGGAATCATGTGGAATAAACCGGTTTTCACCATAATGGTTCGTCCGGTCCGGTACAGTTTTGAATTGCTTGAAAGAAACGGAGATTTTACAATAAATGTCCCTTCGGATGATATGAAGAAAGAGATTGGTATTTGCGGTTCGAAGTCGGGTCGAAATAAAGACAAACTGGCTCTCTGCGGCTTTACCCGAAAAAAAAGTGAAAATATATCCGTGTCTTATATTAAAGAATGCCCGATCCATCTGGAATGCCGCACCGTATTTTACAACGATGTAACAGCTGCTGCTCTCGATAAAAATCTGATTGACCGCCACTATCCCAAAGCGGATCTCCACCGCTATTACTACGGAGAAATCCTGGGTGCCTATATCGAAGAGTGAAATGATTGACAGATGAAGAGAATATCATTATTCTCTTCAGAGTAATGCCGGCGTGGTGAAATTGGTATACACGGTAGACTCAAAATCTACTGGCCTCGCGGCCGTATGGGTTCAAGTCCCATCGCCGGTAAAATAAGGGTAGTGACTCGAAGAGTTGCTACCCTTATTTTTTCTGAAATGCAGGGACTTGATCGGTAGTGAGCGCCGAGCCAGCGAGGATTAAAGCGAACGGACGTGGCCTGGAAGATTCCACGCTAGTGGAAGCTGGAAGGAAGTCCCATCGCCGGTAAGGAAGGAGAATGACTCGTAGAGTTGTTCTCCTATTTTTGTCGGCAATAAGATGGGACTTGATCCATGAGATCCTGATGACAGGATCGAACACAGGATGCGAGAGCATTCGTCCTTGAGCGCCGAGCCAGCGAGGTGAGGTTCCGGTGCCGGAACCGAACAAAGAACCGGCAGGTTCGTCCTATCCATGAATGGAGCCGGCCTGGAAGATTCCGCAATAGTGGAAACTGGAAGGAAGTCCCGATTAATTGAAAGAATTTTTTATTCATTGCCTCTCCTCATCAACCCAATAATTAGGTTTTCGATGAGAGTTCGCTATTGCAATAATCGTTATGATGTCATCCTCTAAACTATAAATGATTTTATAAGGAAATTTCCCAATAGTATATTTTCTTGTCGATTAAGAGTATCTTTCCCAAGCTAGAGGATTATTTATAATTCTCTTTATTCCAAGGCCAACAGAATCTTTAAACCTGGAACCAAGTCCATCCACTTGGAAATCATAATACTCAATAGCGTCCAGTAGTTCCTGATAAGCAAATTTTGTAAATCGAACCTGCACTATCAGAAAATCTCATTATAAGGAACTGTGTCGAGACGCCCCTCTCTTACAGCTTGAACACGGCGTTCACTTTCTTCCATCCAGATTTGATCGATTTTCTCATCCGGTTGATCTAGACTCTTTAATATTTCCTCAACTAATAAGTATCTTGCCTGAGGTTTTAGAGAAAGTGCTTCTTTTAATATATCCTGTTCACTCATGAGACTATTATATCAGTAATAGCTTAAATATAAAATGGCGGTATCAAATATCAGACAAATCCAATTTAAAGCGAATCAGAACCTTGTAGACAATTTGTAGACAGCTCGATTTCCTTATCCACCAGTACAATCCTGGGAATCCGCCTAAAACTCAGATATACAAGACAGAAAAGGAAAATAACCCTATATAACCTAAAATCAGATTCCCTTTGCCGGTAGGAAAATTAAAGGAATTGCATAACAGCTGTTCCTTTTTTTATAACGCATAGGACTTGACCGGTAGTGAGTAACGAGCCAGCAAGGTGAGGTCCGATGCCGGAACTAAACAATATTGAACCTAAGGGCAATAAAGCATCTTCATGCCGACCTAAATTCAGACTATAATATAGTCACAACAGAAGGTGGAATAATTTATGAAACTAAGTAATGGAGTTAAACCTATAAGCTACTTCAAAGCTCATGCTTCAGAAGTAATCAATGATGTCGTTGAGAACCAGAATACCATGGTGATCACTCAAAATGGAGAAGCGAAGGTTGTTCTACAGGATATACGTAGCTATGAACAGATGCAGGAAAGTCTGGCTATGTTGAAAATACTGGCTCTTAGTACAAAAAGTATCAATGAAGGAAACTTCAGGAGTGCAAATGATACCTTTTCAGACCTGGATAGTAAGATCGCAGACAGGGAACGGTCTTGAAATATCAAGTTTTTATTACCGGTGATGCCGAAAAAGATATTCTTTATTTATATGACTATATCTTATCTTCCGATTGTACAGAGAGTGCTGATTATGTCTATAAAAACATTAAAGCGAATACCTTGGGATTATCTGATTTCCCATCAAAAAGACACTATCCGCCGGAGCTGGAAAGAATCGGCATAACTGAATACCGGGAGATTCACTTCAAGTTGTATCGAATAATATTCCAGATTATTGGAGTTAAAGTTTTTGTCCATTGTGTTTTTGATGGACGCAGAGACTTACAGGAAATACTTGAACGCCGATTATTGAGATGATATGGATTATATTACCTTAGGTTTGATGTCTTGAAAAGTCGGACCCGGATTGCCCCCTTCCGGGCCCTCAAAAGATAATAATTATTCCGTCGTATTAGGCAGCGATTCGCTGATAAAATTATTCCCCGAAGGAACAATAAACTCGGTTATACCTTTGGAAAAAGCAAACTGATGCAATCTGCCAAGAGGTCTTGCCTCAAAAGGGAGTCCTTTCATTCGTCCCTGATCAACCATGCAATTCAAGTCTCTTTCTACAAGGCATTTTTCGACAGCTTTACTCCTGAGAGCATTTAATATTTCACTATCTTCTCCAGCCAGATTCGTCATCTCATCGGGATCGCTTTCCAAATCGAACAACTGCTCCCGCCCGCCGTTCGCCATGTATATATACTTCCAGTTCTTATGACGAACCATCAGTTTAAACTGCCTTGCTCCCGGTCTGCCGTGAAAGGCATAAAGGACGTCCCGCTTATCATCAAGGATATCGATACCATCACGGGTTTCCATGGCTCCTCCAACCTTCGTCGCAAGACCAAAAAGATCAGTCAGACTCACCAGATCATCACATTGACTATTGCCTTTCAGCCTTCCCGGGTAACTGAGAAGAAAGGGAATCTTTACAGAGGCTTCGTAGAAACACTCTTTCTGCCAGGCATGGTGATCGCCCAGCATATCCCCGTGATCGGTGAAGAAACATATAAGCGTATCGTCGGCATCGGGTCTCTTTTCCACTTCATCGAGTATCCGTCCGATGCAATCATCGATATAGGAGATCTCCCCGTAATATCGTGTTTTAAGGTTTCTCGCCCAGGCATCATTGATTTCGTCGGCATAGACGATGTAGTTCATCCAGGGAATCTGCTCATCCAGATGATCGTCCTCCAACCGGCCCTTTACGGGATTGCTCATGCCGTCAGGATCGTACATCCTGTTGTAGGGAATGGGCGGCGCACAGGGCGGATGAGGCCCGATAAAAGAGACAAGTCCGAAGTAGGGTCGATCATCCTCCACCTTTAACTGCTCAATCGTTTTATCTGCCACAAAGCCTTCGACGGTCAAATGGGCGGGCAAAGAGCTCAGCTGAGGTGCGTAATACATATTGGTTCTCTCCCCGTGGAGCTGTTCCAGATAGTTGAATTCAGGATGCTCTTCCGTGAGAAACCGGGCAAACCCGTCACGGTCTCTCAGTTCGTGGTCGTCCCACATCTCCTCCGTGTGAATATGGGTCTCATAACCCAGGACCTCATATTGATCGGGGTAAGTATGAAACTTTCCGATTCCGAAAGTCCTGTATCCCAATCGGGACATGGTTCTGGGTAGAAATTCTCCCGTCCAGTCTTCCATTGCATAAACTTCATGCCCGGAAGTATTGCGCGGCAGCTCATTGCTGTAGCATCCGGTTGTGAAGGAATCCCGTCCTGTCCTGATAGAGTATCTGGCGGGAATGCAGACGGGACAGGGCGAATAGGCGTTGGAGTAGCTCACACCCCGCTCGACAAGCCGATCCAGATTGGGTGTTCTGATAGTAGAATTACCCAGTGCCGCTATGGCATCATATCGGAACTGGTCGCACATTATATATAAAATATTGGGCTTCTTATCACTCATAACCTGTTTACCACCATTTTATCAGTTCTGTGACCTTGTTTCTCAATTCGACGAAATCGGGACTGGAGACTTTTCTCGGCCTTGGGAGGTCATTGATCAATTCGGTTTTAACTTTGGTCGGCTTATTGGTCATGACCAGTATGCGGTCGCTGAGGTATACGGCTTCTTCGATATTGTGGGTGATAAAAACAATAGTTGTTTTAGTCTGTTCCCAGAGTTTGAGAAGCTCATCTTCCAGCTTGTACTTCAGATTCAAATCAAGCTGCCCGTAGGGTTCATCCATAAGAAGCAGATCCGGCTTCGTAGCAAATGCACGGGCGATAACAACGCGCTGAAGCATACTGGCCGACAGTTCGCCGGGATAATATTTCCTGTGCTTCTCGAGGTTTACCATGGCGATAGCCTCTTCGACCCGCTCCTCAATGAGATCTTTTTTCATGCCTTTGATTTTCAATCCGTAAGCAATATTCTGTTCTACATTCAGCCAGGGAAAGGTAGAGTATTCCTGGAGGATATAAGCCAGATCGTGTTTTCGGGGATCCACGTTCTCCCCATCCAGCTTGATAGAGCCGCTGTTGATATCAATGATTCTGGTCAAGCTGTTCAAAAATGTCGTTTTCCCACAGCCGGTAGGTCCGACTATAACGAGAAATTCGCTTTCCTTCACATTAAAAGATATATTGTCGAGAACAAGCAGGTCCCCGAAACTTTTTGTCAGGTTCTGAACCTGAACTTTTTCCTTAAGCATTGGTTACCCCCTCCCTCAGCTCAACAAGAGCACTTATTTCCTCCCGCAATGCCAGGAATTCCGGGGAAACCAGATCTCTGGGGCGGGGAAGATCGATTTTATATTCTTTCATAATGGAAGCTGGACATTCGGTCATAATAATAATTCGGTCGGCCAGATAGAGAGCTTCTTCGATATTATTCGTAACGAAGACAACAGTTCTCTTCTCTTTCTCCCAGATCTTTTCGACTTCTTCCTCCATCATGTACCGCGTTTGCGCATCGAGATGACCGAAGGGTTCGTCCATGAGGATGATCTCCGGATCGTCGCAGTAGGCACGGGCGATGCCGACCCTCTGCTGCATACCGCCGGAAAGCATGGAGGGAAAGTGTTTCTCAAATCCCTTAAGACCTACCAGGTCGATATAATACTGGGCTTTTTCCCTCCTCTTCTTTTTGGAGATCCCTCTTGCTTTCGGTCCGAATTCCACGTTGCCCATAACGGAAAGCCAGGGAAACAGAGCGGTTGTCTGGTAGACCATACCGATCCTCGAATCAAAGCCTTTCATCGGTTTTCCTTCGAGTGAAATCGTACCTTTGGAGATGGATTCCAGGCCAGCCAGCATTTTTAGCATGGTGGTTTTGCCGCATTGTCCGGCACCGAATAAAACCACAAATTCATTTTCCTGAATATCAATAGTCACATCATCAATGATCAGAGCCTCTCCCGTTTCGGTCTGGAAGGACTTGGATATATTTTTAAGTTCGATTATCGGCTTCGTACGGTCCATCTGCACAGCCTCCTTTCTGTCGCTCTCAATAGGGAAGCGAGAATAAGCCCCACTCCTCCGATCGAAATCATACCTATTACATTATTTTCTATTCGCCCGGTCTGCATTCCCGCGAGAATCAACCAGCCGGCTCCTTCCCTCGCGGTAATCATTTCAGCGGCCAGAACGGCCATCCAGCTTGTGGAAAGTGATGTCTGAAGACCTGTAAAAATGTAGGGGATGCTGTAAGGAAGGACGATTTTACCGAAGATCTGGTTTTCCTTCGCCCCGAGGACTTTCGCCACACCGATGAGATCTTTGCTCACATGATGGGCACCGTCCATGGTATTCATAACCATCTGGGAGAATCCTCCCATAAAAATGATGAAATAAATGGTAGGCTCACCTATTCCAATCCATAGAATAGCCAGGGGAATCCAGGCGATTCCGGGAATGGGCCGGATGATACTGAAAATGGGATATATAATGGCATGGGCCATTTTCCAGTGCCCCATGGCCATACCGATAATTATCCCCGCAACTGAAGAGAGGATATAACCGACCAGAACCCTTTTCAGGCTGACGGCTATATGTCCCAGAAGAGTGTATTTTCCAATAGGATTAACAAAAGCCGCCAGAAAAGCCTTCAAAGAGAACACCGGAGTGGGGAATATTTTCCCGAAGTTGGTGTAGATACAGGCGAGGTGCCACATAAAAAGAAACACGAGGATTCCCAGAAAGCCGTAAACCCAGGCTTCCCGTGAGTTTTTAGTCAAAGTTAATCTGGCCGTCATTTCCTTCCCCCTTTAACGAGCTTCTTCTCAAGAAAGGTCAATCCTTCCATCATGATGGCTCCGAAAACGCCGATGACCAGAACGCCGACAAAGACCACATCGATCCGCCCCACAAGCCGGGCTGTCTGGATCATATATCCCAGCCCTCTGGTCGAAGCCAGCAGTTCCGCCGCTACGAGAGACACCCAGGAACCGTTGAGAGCGACTCTGGCTCCTGTAAAAATCATGGGAGCCGCAGAGGGAATCGCTACAGAAAACAGAACCTGCCTGTTAGAAGCTCCGAACGTCGAAGCCACCCATTTATGCACATCTTTGGTCTGCTTGATTCCGCTGTATGAGTTGATGACAGCAGGAATAAATGAAGCGATAAAGATTACTGATACTTTGGACATGATTCCGATACCAAAGAAAGTGATCATTATGGGAACCCAGCCCACGGGGGGGATTGGTTTGATCAGGTCGAAGAGCGGTCTGAAAAACTTGTCGAACTTATCGAACCATGCCATTCCGATCCCCAGGGGAACACCGATGACAATTCCGAAGCCGAACCCGATTAAAGCTTCTTTCAAACTCGTCCAGATGTGAATTCCCAGCACATTCCCATCAGGGTTTTTATTAAACAGCTTATAAACGAACGTATCGAAAAGCTTTACGGGAGTGGGAAGCTTCCTGGCTGAGATTATTCCTGCTGTGGAAATGAGTTGCCACAGAAATATAAAGGTCAGTAAGGAAGCTATTGAAATCAATATATACTTGGTTTTATCTTTCAATTTTTTTTCCTTGAGATAGGGGGGCCGATAACAGCCCCCAATAAAATGTGATATAAAAGTTTAATTATTACTGAGCGTTCAGGACTTCTTTCCAGAGATCGTCAACGACATTTTTCTTGAACATATCAGCCTGAGCGGGTTCGATGTTCCCGATGTAGGCATAGAAGTCGGCGATAGCAGATTCAGGTTTACCATATTCCATGGATTTCTGAGTCTCGGGTGTGATGAGGATTCTCAGCTCAGCTTCCTGTTTTGCAGCCTGAAGGTTCCCTTCCCGACCATTTTCCTCATACCATTTAACCAGCATTTTCGCTTTGAGATCGTGGTCAGCTTCAAGCTCCTCAGCCGCTCTGTATACAAGACCCATATATTTTTTAAGAGCTTCTCTTTTATTCTCATAGGCATCGTTGGAAACGATCAGATCCCCGGTAGACATTACGAAATCGGAAAGTGTGGCAATGGGTTTCCATCCGTATTTGTCTTCAACTGTCAGAGACCATGGTGTGGGGAATGCCGCGATGTCACCTTCCCCTGTTGCGAAAACCTGCTCTCCTGTCTGGTAATCCATGGGAACGGTATTCACATCGTCAATGGAAACACCGGTTCTTTCAAGATATTCGATAACCAGCTGATGCAGAGATGTTCCCGGAGCATAGATGATTGTTTTTCCCGTAACAGTGTCGGGGCTTCCGTAAACTTCAGGATATGTGGGGTTGAAACCTTTTGCCGAAAGAATATCGCTGTCTGCTCTTACGAAAAGAGTGTCGCCTCTGGTCTCTTCATAGTTACCAACCAGTTTCGCATTGTTATTGATAACACCGAAAACGTAAGCAGCACCCTGGAACCCGAGATCCCAGAGACCGGCCGCCAAGGCTTCGTTCGCCGTCGAACCGTTGGAGTATACCTGAAGATCGATATCGAGACCGGCTTCCTCAGCCCATCCTTTATCTCTGATGTACATAGCCACAACACCGTTAAAATAGGGTTGAACCATAACACCCAGCTTGGCCATACCATCCTGACTTCCCGCTTCGTTCCCTTCCTGGGCTCCACCTGCAAAAAGAGATGTAAACATTGTCATTGTCAGCAAGATCACTAAAAACTTTTTCATTTCGATTCTCCTTAATGTGTTTTAACCATTATCTCTCCGGTTTTTCCGGGAGGCATATGGTCAAAGAAGACCTCTTTTTGCTTATTTCAGTATACAGGTGAAAAGTGAATTTTCATGCTGGTAAATTTCCGGTGCTGATTTATAACTTATCCGTATATGAAAGAGGAATATCTTTGCAAAAGAATTAAGGATTCAAGTTCAAGCTTGCCCTTTCAATCAACAGTGGTAGAATTGACCTGTGAAGTTGAAGCTCCATACAATTTTATCTGTTTTTATCTCATTGATCCTATTGTGCATTATTCCCGGGGTAGGTCTTCTCTCCCTGAATTTGTTCAAGACCAGAACCATACAGAGCTATGCCGACAGCCGCCGGGACACTCTTCTTCAGATAAGCGACAGCGTCAGCGAACACTGCCAGAAAATAGAGCGGTTATCCCTGTCCTATTCGTCCCTAGACTATATAAAAGAGATGGCGGAACTGCCCCCCGGCAGTATCGACCAGGATGATTTCAGGGCGAACATAGACCGCATAAAAAGAGAAAACGACGAATCTTTCTTCTTTCCTGAAATTGAATATGAAATACAGATCCTCTTCATGAACGGTTTATCCTATTCTTCCGATCCCGCGCACCTGGAAACTCTGCTCAAGCTGACGGAGACGCTATGGTTTTATGAAGCGGTTAAGTATCAGAAAGATTTCCTGTGGCAGTCCAATATCCTGTTTAAAGTAGATGAGAAGAAAACAAATGTTATCTCTCTGGTCACTTTTATCAGGGATTCGGAGGGAAAAACACTGGGCGCCATATTAATGAATCTCGATGAGCGGGAACTCTACCGGATTTATTCCCAGATCATAGGGTTTCAGAGCACCATCTACCTTGTTGACAATAAAGGGCAGATAGCCTCCCACCCGACTCTTTCCATGGTGGGACGATTTTTCTATGACATGAAAATCTTCGACTCTTTTTTTGAGGAGAGGGATTGGGCCCAGATAGTGAAGCTTGGTAATGAATACTTGTTTTCAAGATACAGATCTCCGGAGAACCCGTGGATAGTCGTCGAAGAGATACCCATAGCCGTTATTACCGATCCTCTTCAGGAAATTGCCAACTCCATAAATTTTCTGACGGTCATACTTCTTTCCCTTTCGATCATAGTGGCTATTTTCTTTTCTAAAAGAATAGCGCTCCCATTTGAAAAACTGTCCACGACCATGGAAAAGGCGGGAAAAGGAGATTTGACCACCCGGTTCGAGAAGTCCGGATATGAGGAATCGATAAAAATGGCGGAGAACAGCCAGAATTTTATAGATCGCATAAAATCGCTGATTGATGAGATCAAGGTGATCGAACAGCAGAAACAGAACAGTGAGCTTGAATTTCTTCAGATGCAGATCAATCCCCATTTCATATACAACACATTGTTTTCCATACGATGCATGGTGGATATGGGCGATAACGGCAAAGCCGGGGAAATGCTGGATCGCTTTACCAATTTGCTTCAGAAGGTGCTTCGATTGAACTCTCCCATGATATCGATAATGGACAATATCGACTATCTGGAGGATTACAGCTTTATCCTCTCACAGAGATTCGGAGCCCTGTCCCTGAAATACAAAGTCGATGAAGGAATCGGAAATGAGAAGATCCTGAAGTTTATCCTTCAGCCTCTTGTCGAAAACAGCGTATTCCACGGTTTCGCCGACGGTTTCGCCGAAGACTCTTTTATCGGCATCTCATTCGAAAGAAAAAACCGTGATTATATACACATTGCGGTTGAGGATAACGGGTGCGGAATGTCTGCAGAACAGATTGAAAGGATCTTCGGTTCCCCGAAGGAAGATAAGAATAATCACATAGGGCTGCTCAATGTATTTATGAAATTGCAGCTCTACTATGATGGAAAAGCCTCACTGGATATTGATTCAGAAGTAGGCAGAGGCACTTCTGTGCACATTACCGTCCCGAGAAGAGGGGAGGAATATGAAAATTCTGCTGGTTGATGACGAAAGGATGATTAAGGAATGGCTGGAATACACCATTTCCAGTCTGCCTTTTCACATATCCCTAATTGACTCGGCTTCCAATGGGCTGGAAGCGTTGGAAAAGTTAAGTCAGGAAAACTATGATCTCATATTCGTAGACATGACCATGCCGAAGATGAATGGCATCGAGTTTTTAAAGAAGATCAATCAGGATGCCATTGACGCGATGCTTATAGTCCTGAGCAGTCACGATGACTTTCAATTCGCACGGGAAGCTCTGAAATACAATATCAGAGAATACATTTTGAAAAACGAATGCTCCAGGGAGAAATTATCGGAAATTCTCTATTCATGCCAGGAAAAAATATCCAATAAGCAAATCGATTCAACCATGACTCAGGAATTCATGGAAAGGGTTATAAAAGATAATATCCCGGAAAAAGGGATCGATATTATCAAAAAAAACTTCGCGAGACTGTCGGGAAAACTATTCTTCATTGCAGCTGTAAAGATGGAAAAGAAAGAAATAAAACCAGGATACACCTCGCAGTTTTTCAAACTAAAGTATGAAGGAATGATCGGATCTATCGAAGAGCTCTCCTTTTATGCCTTCAGCATTGAAGCGATGGGGAATCAGCACACCTATAACTTTGAATACTCCTCTTATCTTTATGAAGTACTGGGGAGCCAAGTTTCATGCGGAAAGATCTGCAGGGATGTGGACGAGATCCTTTCCCAATGCCGGAATTGCTGGATAGGCTTCCAATCTCTCTTTTACAGCGGGGAATCTCATTGTTCAGGAATGCACCGGTTCAGAAAATATGAAACAGCGGAAATAGATTCCCTTTGCGAAAAAACGATTTCCCGAATCCGCAGCTTTTCCAGGGAACAGACTCTGCAGCACCTCAGGGAAATCAATGAATACTTTCATACCGCAACCCCTACAGATGTGGAATCCCTTATGAATATCTATCTTCTCCTGCTCAATTCCTATTTTATTTACAACTATGCCAAATCGAAGGAAGTTATCAACAAACTGAACATAATAAGAGCCAGTATCAGCGGTTTTGAGACTTTCAGCGAACTTTCGGAGTGGGCCCTTAAGGCAATAGACGATAAAAACGATCTTATTAATAGCAATAAATACTCAACTCCCGTCAAGGAAGCCATTGGATTTATAGAATCGAACTACGACAAAATCATAAGCGTCCCGGATATAGCAGAATACGTGAATATGAGCCACGATTACTTTTCCCGGCTTTTCAAAAAAGAGGTGGGAGAAACCTTGAACTCATTTCTGATCAATTACAGGCTGGATAAAGCGTCCATAATCATACTGTCGAGCGACCTGTCCATACAGGAAGTCGCCCGGAAAGTGGGAATAGAAAACGGCGGATATTTTTCCAAGTGCTTTAAAAAGAAGTTCCAGATGCAGCCAATACAGTTCAGAATTCAGGCAAAGAATGTTTAAAAATCATTGAACATTCAAGAAGGTTTTATTTTGTTTGCAAATCAGAACCGAGTTTAGCATCCATCCCTGGATTATAACTTGTAGACAACTTGTTGACAGTTATATTGAATCATTTACCCTGACTACCCCAGAAAACAACTCCAGAACCCGATTAAAATGGCTAATCAGGGCTCATATACCTATATAACCCAAAAACCAGATCCCATCGCCGGTAAAATAAGGGTAGTGACTCGAAGAGTTGCTACCCTTATTTTTTCTGATATGCAGGGACTTGATCGGTAGTGAGCGCCGAGCCAGCGAGGTGAGGTTCCGAAACTTTCAATGCAGTTTTTATTATAATCTTCATGACTCCCTTGACCATTCAGAAATCAATACGACTGGAATTGAGGCAGAGATCCCTTACCTGAATTATAAATAAAAAAGGCCGACTCACGATTTATGAGCCAGCCAGATATTACAAAGCTGCAAAGATTTAATATTTTATGAATTTCTCCCCGGAGACACCGCAAATAGGGCATTTCCCGGGAACAACTTTTTCGATATTTCCGCAAACGGGACACAGATAATAAAAGACCTCTTCCTGGTTATCCAGAGTATCCATGGCCTCCTGATATAAACCGGCATGAACCTCTTCCGCTTTCATTGCGAAAGTAAAGGTTCTGACCGCGGCATTGTTTCCTTCAGCCTCCGCCTGCTCTACAAAAGGAGGATACATCTCTTTATATTCGTGAGTTTCTCCTTCCACTCCGGATTTCAGGTTTTCAATGGTGGAACCTATTTTCCCGGCTACTTCAAAATGCTTGAGTGCGTGAATGGTCTCAGCATCGGCGGCCGCTCTGAATAATTTCGCTGCGTTTAAATGCCCTTCCTGCTCTGCCTTTCTGGAAAAAGCAAGGTACTTTCTGTTTGCCTGAGCCTCTCCGGCAAAAGCTTCCAATAAATTATCTGTGGTTTTAGACATGGTCTTCTCCTTCATGGATGCATTAATTTTCCTGAGTTTCTGAATCAGTTTTTCAGCGGCTGCTGCAGGAAAGTCTTCAGAAGTCTCTGATTCCACTAAAGAATTTAATAGTTTAAGGACTTCTCCGCTCTGGGGGAGCATAAAACCGGCTTCTCTCAGCAGATCTTCAGCCATAATCCGGTTTGACATACCGATAGCTTTGGCCAGTTGTTTTGCCCGGGGTGTTTCCGCTGCCTCTTCAATCTCATAAGCGGCAATTTCCTGCTCTGTCTTGCTTTTCGAAAGAATTCCCAGAGCCTTTTTCACATCACCGGACGTCTCCTGCTGAGCGGGATACTCCTCGGGAACTAAGGAAATGGCATGGGAAGGACAGGCATCAACGCACAAACGGCATCCACTTAAACACTTTTGGGCATCAATCTGACCTGTTTCTGTATCCGTCGCACCTGTAGGGCAGACATAAAGACACAGGCAGTCTTTCGTACATAACCGGATATTTCTCACTGCATGCATATCAAGCGCTCCTTCCGACCTGAGTCATTTTCATGCCGGGGACTTTACAGACCGGACAGATCTCCGGTTTCTCATCTCCTACATAAATAAATCCACAGATATCACAGACATAGACATTTTTCTCTTTCAGAAAATCGGCTTTACCGGATTCGACCTTATTCAGAAGGGACCTGATCATCAGGGAAACCTTTTCTGCCCATTTCAAAGCCCGCAGAGCCCCGCGGTCATGTTGCCCGGCCGCGACATCATTAGCCATTGCGAAATGAGTGGAGAGATCATTTTGAAGAAGACTTTTCAGGCTCTCAAAGTCCGGTTTGTTTATTTTTTCTGACTTCAAATTGTAATAAGCCGCCAACTCTTTATACAGATCAGCCATTTCCGAATCATATTGTTTTTCACAGCCCTTTGCCAGATTTGAAAAGAGGGCTGACAATTCTGCTGCTGTATAACTTATATCTTCGGGTAAAGAAGCATGGCTGTCTGATGTTGATGAGACCGCCGGTTTAGCCTTCTCGTTTTCATTTTCATTAAATTCAGCTTTAGAAGCTCCGCAAAGAGGGCAGACAAATGAAGATGGAACATCCGCCCAGACTGTTCCCGGAGGTATATTTCCTTCAGGATAACCGGATGCTTCATCATAGATATAACCGCAGACTGAACAGATATATTTCTTCATAAATCCATGAGACTCCTTATTATGATCATATAATGAAAGTATAACCTATATATTTAGCATATGCTTATAAATATTTATGAATTAACATGATTGGCATTCCTGGCCAGAATGATTCTGAAGAGAATATTTATCCTGTGTGATAACTAGGAATTTCCCGGTTCACCTTTCTTCATTTCGCTCTTCATTTCATCTGTTAACGTTCTATAGTGCATGAGATAAACTGTCACGCCGATACCAATGCAGAACAACAGAACCCTCAACCAGAGGAAACTGATAAAGAAAAAAATCGTTGATAACATGACAATCCACAAAGCTGAGACGGATACAATTTTTGCTCTCAACGAAATAGCCTTATATTGAATAAAAGAACGAATATAAAGTCCGAGAAACCTATGATGAATCAACCACAAATAAAGCTTTTTTGAGCTCCTGACATAACATGCGGCTGACAGGAGAAGAAAAGGAGTCGTCGGCAACACCGGTAAAAAGATACCGGCAATTCCGAGAGAGAGTGAAATATTTCCAACTGTCATTAATAGTATTTTTTTCATCACCTTTCCTGATTGAAGGATCAAGCCGAATCAAAATGAATCAGTTTTATCATCCTTCCATCTTCCAATCTTATTCATGGATATTACCATAAGGCTCCGCATCGATTATATATGCATTTACAAAGCCGATATCCTTTGCCATTTGAACCCTTTAATTTAAACTATCAGAAATCTATGATTGATCTGTTTCCCAGCCATCCGGGTATCGATAAACGGACAAAGCTATGTCCAGGGATTTCGATACCGGAAAATGTAGGCATAGGCTTTCTTTGTAAAATTCTCTCCTATAAGCTTCTGTTTTACCTTCTCACGATCGATAGATGTTCCATCTCGTTTTTGAAAGAACTGATCAAGACTCATTTGAGAGATAGTAAAGTCATCTCCCCGCCGATTTACGACAGCCTCAAGCTTATAGTCTGTATCGACATAGGCAATGCTGGCGTCGCCATGACTGTTGTTGCAGACAAGAATCCCTCCGTCTTTTAAATACCTCTTACAGTCCTGAGAAATGAGTCCTGCATAAAATGAGAACATTATATCAAAACTTTTATCGGGGACATTCAGGGGGTGCGAGAAATCAGCTTGTATTCCATGGAACTTAACGGCCCCCTGATAGTTTTTGTTCTGTTCCAGAAATGCCAGAACATGGGGATCCCGGAAAAACCGGGCAATTCTTTTATCAGAATCGACATATGTCATATCCGGGATGTAGAAAGAGGGGGTAATGTGTGTGAAGCTTCCGGGATATATCCCTTTCCCCGGCTTATATTTATCGGCAAGTTTTTTAAACAGCGTTCTTCGTTCATCCTGTTTATCGATGAAATACCGCTTATAGAGTTCCGGAATTACTGACTCACTCATCTTTGCCCCCTTTTCTCCTAACCTTTACCTGAAGTTCATATATGTTCATACTCTCATCGAGAATAATCGAAAGCTCGGGGTGCTCAATCTCAAGCACAGTGTCGCCGATCCTCTCAAATTGATTTTCTTCAAGGTAAGTTTCGATATCACGGTGAAGCTCTCTTAATTCCAACTGCCCCCCGTCCCTGTAGATATAAAAAACGGAGAGATAATCCCCTGCGGGAAATTGTAGAATATTATCACTGTCCCGGTTATGTGGCCCTGACATTTCCATACCCTGCCGGCTGTCCATCTGAACCGGATCAGCGAGATTATCGAAGGGATAGATCAATATGAATGTTCGCTCAGAATACATCCCCTTCTCTATGAGGGAACTGCACAGATCATAGTATTTTTTCATGGAGGGAACAGCATCTGGTTCGGGAACATCAATAAGGTAATAGCTTCTTTCGTCGAAATGGCCGATACTGTAGGACCGCATAAATGAACGGTCCTTAAGGAGATAGATCAGTTGTTCTGTTTCCCTCAGCAGCCGCAGTTGCCGATCCAGCTTTTCTTTCAAAATAGTGTGATGTTCCGAAAGCAATGAGGTAAAATCCTCAGGGGAAACATCGCCGCTCTCCAGGGCCTTTATTTGACCGAGGGGTATTTCCATTTCCCTCAGATAGAAAATCTGCCGCAATTTCCGGATTTCCTTAAAATCATAGTAACGGTAGTTCTGCGCATCCACCTGCGGTTCTATTAAGCCCAGATTTTCATAATGACGCAGGGTTTCTTTAGTTGTATTGAATATCTTTATTACTTCACTTTTAATCAGCTTTGTCCGTTTCATAATGTCCCCTTCTTTCTAATCTAGTATTTTAATCCTGGAGAAATCCTGCTTTTTCATAAATATGTATAGCAATATGATCAATATGATATCCGAAGCAGCTAAGCCTAGGGCTACTCCCGGAGCGAAATAGTTTTTTACAAAGAAGATGGTAAACAAAGGAATGAGGATGAGTGTTCTGATAATGGAGATTGCTGCCGATTCCAGAGGTCTATTTATAGCTGTATAAAAGATAGTCGCCTGAAGAGGCAGATTTGATAATAGAGTCGCTCCTCCGATGGTCAGGTAGAAAAAACGGCCGTACTCCAGCAGAATATCTCCCTGAAGGAATAGCTTCAGTATCGGCACAATAATCGGTAGGATAAGAGTGTATGCAGCAATGCCGTAGAGAGTCGTCTTTTTAATGGAGTACCGGAGGACATTTTTCAGACTCCGGAAATCGCCTTCGCCGGTCATGCGGGAGAGCACGGGCTGCAGCCCCATAGTTGCCCCCATATATATGCTGTAAAAGAGCGTCACGATGATATTAATAGTGGCGAAAGCTTTGAAGTGTTCTTCTGAAAGATAAAGGATGAAGGCCCTGTTAACAATATATACCATCAAGGACTCGACTATCATCATTGAAAAATCACTCAATCCGTTGTAAAGGATTCTCAAAGTGCTTTTCAACTGGATTTCAGGCTTTCTCAATTTCAGGATACGCGCTTTTTTCAGAAAGTAGTACGCTCCTGATGACAGTTCCAGAGCGGAACTGATGACAGTAGCCCATGCAAGCCCCCCGACTCCTGCATCAAGAATAGCCACTGCGGTAAAGTTGAGCAGCAGATTGGAAACGGAGCCGACCATATTAACAGTAAAACTGTACTTTGGGCTTTCGTCGTTCAAAATCAGGACATCAAGTCCTCTTGAAAGCAGCATAATGGGAAATGAAAGGGCCAGGACCTGTAAATAGGATTTCGCCATGGGAAAGAAGCTGCCTGAAGCGCCGAGCAACCGGGCTATCTCTCCGGGAAACAGCAGGGGCGGCATCATCAGCAGTATTCCGAGGGCTGCCATAAGAATTAATGTTCCGCTGGCAAGCCGCCCTGCTCTCGCACTTTCCCCTCTACCGATAAGCAGCCCGATGTAGGCACCCAAACCTCCTATGAAAAGAGACGCTAAAGCCGCTGTGAAGAATAAAAGAGGGCTGATCAGGGTTGTTGCAGCCAAAGCGCCTGCACCGATAAAAATTCCTGCGATGAATCTGTCTGCGGTATACATGATTTGTGACAAAATCGATCTGACAATCATGGGATTAGCATATTTTTTGAAATAGACTTTATGCATGTCCGGTGTATGCTGCATATTTACTCCTTAATACCAACATAAGGAGTGTTGTTACAACACAGTCAAGTAAAGAACTAGAATTTCAGTTTCAATTTGAAAAAATATAGAAGATTTACTTTGATATGGAATAGTATTATCAGGACCATATCAGAGAGAAACAGAACAAGGATAAAATATCTGCTCCATCTATTGGAAAGGATTTCAGGAGATTTATTCTTATATTTTGCAGTTTATGGTTAATGGTCAATACAATAAAACAGCAAGTGCAAGGATTTCGATTGCCCACCTGATTATAAAACATGTTTATTCTTTCATTCGGGCCTCTGCTTTTCCGGTTAAGCCATTTTGAGTTCAAAAACAGTGACATCTGGCACATTTTATATAATTTTCCCGAAGCTTACTCATCTCAACTGACAGAAACCCGGCCGTTTCCGTCCCGTTATTCTTCATCACTTTAGAAATTCTCCGGGACCGTTCCAAATGACTCGACATCGAGTAACAATCTTCTCTGAATGTCTTCAGATAAGTATTGAAATGCGACGGGATAGAGTATTCTATCCTCCCGGAAAACCAGAGATCCCAACAGATAATACATTTGACCATATGCTTTGTTAAACCGGTTAAAATCCCAATCCTTCCCGTATAGCATATCCAGACTGTCTTTTAGCCTGGGCCAGATAGTGTCTTCCAGATGCCACATTAATTGGATGCACCTGGTTGGAGCCCCTTCAGCTTCCAAAGCGGAGAAAACTCCATATTGCAATTTCAGGTAATGCTTTTTTATAGTTTCAATTTTTTCCAGCTCTGTTGCGAATAGTTTTTTCATCTCCTGTCTGCTTTCTCTCAGACCCGGTAAAGCTGAAAGGTAGTTTTTTTTCAGATTGCTCAATAGAGCCTCGATAGCTCGATTCTCCCTATCCAGAATATAAAAGATGGAGTCAGCAGGATATTCCGGTTTTATCTGATTATCCAATCCGAAAGCCGCAGCTCTGATACATTTGGCAACCGTATTCTCTATTTCTTCAACATCTTTATACCGGATTATGAGATTTTCAATAGCAATATTGACTTCCTGAGCGGAACAGCTCTTCAGCTCCTCTTCAAACACGGCAAAAAGAGATTTATCCAGCTTACCTTTATGGAGAATCTGTATATATTCAACCAATGCAATAGTGTTATATGGATCCATTACCAGTCCAATAACCGGCGTTCGCCTTCAAGTGCCCGAATCCCGGAAACTTCCTGACTGACTTCAATTATCCCTCTGTATTGACCCAGTTCATCAAAAATCGGGAAATACCGGATATGAATAAACATTCCATTCATCTTAATCCAGAATTCTGCCTGATCTTTTTCTCCTTTTTTAAGGGCTTCAACAATCTTCTCAACCACATGGACACTTTTGGGAGGATGACAATTAGCCACTTCCCGCCCGATGATGCCGGGACTTCTGGGGAAGATTCTCTCCTTGCCTTCTGAGTAATAAGCGACTTTGTCATTCTCATCCACATATGTCATATCAAAGGGGAGATTTTTAAGCAGGAGGTTTATCTGGGCTGCTGACAATGCTCCTGTATCAAGTGAAATCTTATCATCTCCGTTCCGCAGTTCTTCAGAGACTTGAACAGGAGCCGATTCTGAGACTGTGCTGCCGACAATATTGGCATCCCAGAGATTTCCCGGTTCGATCCAGCAGTAACCAATGGCTGATTCGCCTTTTCTTATGGCAGACCATGCCTGAGGAGGCAGTTTTCTGATTGAGGTTGGGAAAAGGATTTTCTCTTCCATAAAAACCATATTTCTTAGAGCCTTGATGAGAGAGCTTGTCTCTTTCTTAACAGCAGAGTGGTCTCCCTTATTATAGTCTTCTTCAATTTTTCTGAATAAAGCTCTTATTTCATCATGTTTGCCCCACATAACCTTCGAAGGGCCAGTAAAACCGACCGTTTCCAGGAAAGGAAAAAGCTGATTCTCCTTTCTGACATAATGAAGCTCTATCAACTTTACATCTTTTAACTTTGACAGAAAATCAGATTTTATTGATTGTTTCAGGCCTCTTAATCTCTTCTTCAGTTCTTTATTCTCAAGCCGGTAAGTGTGGACAGGATGACCGGGAAGAACTTTGGATTTCCCCTGTTTTTTAAGGGCATCGTCGAAAACCTGGACATGAATATCACAGAGCTTCTGCACATGCTCGACAGGAACACCTTCATTTATGAGAGATTGCTCTACACTGGCTATCTCTTCAGGACTGATATGGCGAATCAGTTTATCAAACCGCTTTTTCACTTTACGGATATCAGAGCCTTCATTGAGGTCCCGCACAATGTCTCTGAGCTTTTCCTCTTTGATTTTATTATTTCCTATAGCTTCTCCCACGGATATCCTCCTTTATTTCTCTAATACTAAAAGATGAAAGAAATCTGATTTTTCACATTCTTTCCCGTCATAACCACCGAATATATGTGTATTTACAAAACCGATATCCTTTGCCATTTGAGCTATCCTGCTGCTTGAGAAAAGATTGTGCCGGTGTAAATCCGTACCGGTCTCCCCGGTAGATTTATCTTTAACATAGGTTTTAAATCCCAATTCACCTGGATCCTCCAGGGAGACATATTCTCTTTTGAATTCAATATTTCCGGTCTCAGCTCTCGGGAATGTAAATCCGGGGACTATCACCGGATTACTGTAATTCAGAATTTGGATTATCAGTGACCCCTGTTTTTTTAGAGCCTTCTTTGCAGAACAAAGAAATTCATTCAATTCAGGCTCACCATCGAGATAAACAATTGTATTGCCCAGGCAGCTGACCAAATCAAATCGGTCCGGAGCTGAATCGGATAAAAACCGGAGCATTTCCGCTTGTTCGAAATGAATGGTTATATCAGATTCTGGAGGGGACTGAGCCTTTGCCTCCTCAATCATAAAAGGATCGAGGTCAATACCAGTTATCTTTCTTGAAGCTGAGGATAATTGACAGGCGAATTCTCCACTGGCGCACCCGATATCAAGGATTCGCTGGAGCTCTCCCTCTTTCAGGAAATTTTCAATAAAATCCACCTTCTCCCGGGATGAGGGGAAAATATCTTTATACTCTGCTGCCAATTTTTCATATAATCTCATGCTTTAAATATATGGGAGGGTTCTGTTCATTTCTGTAACATATGTAACATATTATGCAAATAACTGAAAAATGAAGTCGTGAGAGATGTGTGAACGGCTTGCACTTTCGTAGCCGAATCTTCACGATGTCCTGCTCTTAATGTAAAGTTACTGTACATACCTTGTACAATTTATTAGCACTAAAATGATATAAAGCTATTCACAACTGCAAATATGACAATATTTCATTGCCATATAACAAATTAAACAAGTAAACCATCTCAAATAATATGGCATTATTCTTGCATAATTTGTAAAAGGCAATAGTGA
Source organism: Spirochaeta isovalerica (assembly GCF_014207565.1). Classification (NCBI taxonomy): domain Bacteria; kingdom Pseudomonadati; phylum Spirochaetota; class Spirochaetia; order Spirochaetales; family Spirochaetaceae; genus Spirochaeta; species Spirochaeta isovalerica. The sequence continues at coordinate 245,682 of NZ_JACHGJ010000005.1, forward strand.
ACGTTAATGTTAAATCATCATATTAAAATCAAAATGAAAAGAGGATAATTACCCCTTGTATGTTTTAATATGTTTGACACGGTTATAGAAAAGGAGAGTTATCCATTGAAAGATAAGTATTCCTCATTAGTTAAGGATTTTTCCGGAGGGCTATCCGGTGCTATAGCCGTACTACCCCAAACTATTGGTTTGAGTGTTCTTCTTTTTACCACAATGGGATTTAATGCTTCAGCCGGAGCAATGGCCGGGCTTATAGGAGCCCTGATACTACTGGTGTCATCGGGACTAGCTGGAGCTACGATTGGAATGATCAGCGCCCCCAATGGTCCTGTCACCATTCTTCTTTCGGGTTTAGTCATAGGTCAGTCAAACCACTATGCTCCTCATGAGATGCTGATAATTCTCAGTGCAGTTCTCTTCTTTACCGGACTTTTCCAAGTTGCATTCGGTCTTCTAAAAGGGGGAGAACTGATTAAGCTGATCCCCTTTCCCGTTGTGGCAAGTATGATCACTGCAATCGGCATTCTGATGATAAAATCTCAGATAAAAGAGATAATCCCAACTGGAATGAGTAATCCTGTTGATTTTATCCCATTATTTGTTGCAGGACTCACTCTATTAATGATTTTCCTCTTCAAAAAGTTTACTCCCCGGTTACCGGACATACTGATGGGTCTTATATCCGGAGTTTTATTCTATGATATTTTAATGCTCTTCGTAGAAGATCCTGATCCCGAATGGGTTATGGGAGCTTTACCGGCGATGGACTTTGGCGAGATTCTCGGACGATTCCATGGTATAGATCTTCTGAATCTTCCCTGGGAGCTGATAATTTCTTCTGCCCTGGCTCTTTCTATTCTCGTTATGATTGACTGTCTTCTCACAGCTCTGGTTGCAGATTCTCAGACTACTATGCGACATAATGCCAGAAAGGAACTAGTGGCACAGGGAATTGCACAAATGCTTATTGGAATCGTTGGCGGTGTCGGAGGAGGAGGTACGAAAGGGTCCACTCTGGCCAATACCATGGCAGGAGGAAGACGATGGAGTCCTCTCTTCGCAGCACTGATTATCCTCTTAATGACATTGTTCGGCAGGGGTGTAGGAGTTTTTCTTCCGCTTTCCGCTCTTTCCGGAGTGATTATTTTTATCGGTCTGAATATGATCAATCTCAATATTATCCATTGGATCAAGGGAAAATACACCAGAGCAGATGCAGTCAATGCCATTATCGTTATTACGGCGACTCTTCTTCTCGATGTAACAAAAGCTGTTGCTATTGGAATGGCTTTTTCCGTCATCACCTATTTCAGAAAAGGTATTAAAAGATCGCTTATCAGACGGCAGACCACTCTCTCGGAATACCCATCCCCTCGAAAGTGGAGCGAGAGACACAGAAGGATACTACAGGAACACGGAGATAAGGGACTTCTGATCGAGCTTCAGGGTGATTTGTTTTTTGCGACAACAGACCGCCTATATAGAAGTATTTTAAAAAGGATGGAAGGAAAGAAAATCATTATCCTTCACTTCAGAAGAGTCCTCTCTATCGATATGAGCGGAGTCGTTCTACTTATGCAGTTAGTAGATATAGCTGAGAAAAACGGAACAGAAATTGTTTTTACACACCTTCATAAGCATTTGGGTTTTGGAAGGAAGATGAAAAAAGCCTTTGCTCAGGTAGAAAGCAAAAAAGAAAAGATAACTGAGATATTCCATTCAACAGCCCGGGCCCTTGAATATGCAGAAAACATAATTTTAAAATCCGAGTATAAAGACCAGGAATATAATTCTTCCTCCCCGGTAAACCTGGAAGAGAATGATTTGTGGGATGGGATGAACGAACATGAAAAAAAAGCAGTAAGAAATATATCCATTCAGAAAAAGTATTCTGATAGAGATATCATCATTAGTAATGGAGAATACAGCGGATCTCTTTTTCTTGTTACCAGGGGATTTGCTGAACAGAGGCTTTACAATGGGGAGAAGTCCTATAAGGTACTTACAAAGTATTCGCCGGGAACTTACTTCGGAGAGACGACTTTTTTAAATCCAGGCCCTTCTGCACTGACTGTCGTTGCACAGGGAGAGACGGAACTCTATGAAATAACAAGAGACGATATCGACAACTTATCTTCAAAAGAGGGCTATCGGTTTTTAACCGAAATGCTGTTCTCAATCGGGAGAAAACTTTCTAAAGAGACCAAAAAGTTTATTTCGGAAATCCATCGTCTCGAATCACTCTGATCTTATCCCGGAACGACATAGTTTCCTTTAATCACTGTACCGTAAGTATGAGATGAACTCTGAGACGACTGATATCATGGATATTTCTCATTTCATCATCAGAAAAAAGCACATTGTAGAGTTAATGAAATTACGGCAGATATTCATTTTCATTCTCGTTATAGACGTCAATATATTTCATTAAGAGACTATCTGTCTCTCCTGTCGAGTTGAGCTCTCCCAGTTGATCATTAATATAATTCATGACGGCCTCATCTCTGTACATTTTACTGAATCCGAAATGAATGAAAACATCTGATATCTTATAATCCATGGCTTCAATGTTTAAGTCCAGATTGTTTTTCTTCAGATATGTCATCCCCGTATAATAACCGGTTACAAAATAATCGATTCTACCGAATTCGAGCTTTCTGAAATTCTGAGCCATCGTGTCGGCCACTTCCATGGTCAGTTCGCTTCTCCAGTATTCATCAAATCCGCCCCCGAAGGTGTCTCCGCGGCTGACTCCGCCGACATAGGGCTTCAAATCTGAAAACTCTGACAGGGAAATGTCTCTTCTTTTTAATTTGAATACGACAATGGGATTGCGGAAAGCTCTATTAGGCAGAAAATTCAGATATTCGGATCTCTCGGGAGTGATTCTCAATGGCATAAGCAAATCGATTTCACCATTTTCTGCGAGAAGCATGGCTCTTTTCCAGGGGAATACGGCCGGTTGCAACATCACTCCCGGGGGAATGACTCTTTCCAGCAGTTCTACGGCCGCCCCGGCAAAAGTGTTCTCATCAACAGCCCAGTCATATGGGGGGTATAATGGATTTGTGGAGTATATAAGAATTTTCTCCTCTCTGTCTTTGTCAGCGAAAACTCCAGTGGGGGCTAACAATAAAAACAGGACGAACAGAATCAGAACCGGTTTCATGAAGGATCTCCCTATGATTTCAATGGTAGTAAAAACTATTCAGTCCTGCAAATTCTATCGCGAAACCGGCAGCCTATTGATGTTCCGGAATCACAAGCTGCCGTTATGGATTCATTCCTGCTGCTTCGCTTTGCGCTGTCTCATTTCAAAACGGGCGATAAAGACCGCGGCGATGATTCCAACGACAAAAATAATAAATGAAGCATAAAAGAAAATGGAATCGATGCTGCCAGCCGCCATGATTCTTCCGTTTACGGCCGTACCCACAGCTCCACCGACAAACATATTAAAGGATGCCAGCGACATGGCCGTTCCCCGCATGGTCGGCAATTTAGCCTGAGCGGTTGCAACCAGTGTAGACTGCAGGAAGATAAAAGCGATACCGAAACCGAATAAAGCCATCGATAGGAGATACACATTATTCAGGGCAGACAGAGCATATAATCCGGCAAAACCGAGAATTCCCGCCGTAACCAGAAATCCGTGTTTTAAGAGACCTCTGGCTATCGGAGCAATTCTTCCGCCGAAAACGGTTCCCAATCCGAAGAAAGAAAGAATCAGCCCGACCTTGAGGACTGTAAAGCCCGTCAGGGATTGCAGAAGCTTGCCGGAATAGGTAAAGCTGCCGAAAACTGTGAATCCTACAAAGAAGATAACAAGAACCAGTCTCATAAAACGGTAATTGGATAAAGGTGTTCTGTAAGCTTTGATAAAATTCAATTTTTCCACAACGCCTTTGTCTTTTTCAAGAATCTTCAGAATCAGGAAGGCGATAACCAGCTCTCCGATTCCATAAATGATGTAAACCAGTCTCCAGGATCCGAAGTAAGATATGATTCCTCCGAGAGCTGTCGCGGTAGCTCCTCCCAGAAACATAAGGCCCATGACTTTTCCCAGAGCTCCCTGTCGTTCCCTGTCATTATAAGACTGACCGACCAGAGCCATCGTTACGGGAAAAATACCCGCCCCGAAGGCACCGTTGAAACTTCTGAAGACGATCAGGCTGGGCAGGTTGAAAGCGAAGCCGCCGATTATGCTGAAAACAGCCGTACCGAATGCGGCGATGCGGATAATCTTGACCTTGCCGAACCGGTCGGACAAAGGGCCGAAAATCAGAGTGAAAAACCCGAATGACAGCATATAAGCTGTAACCGACAAGGCCGCCTGCTGCATCTCCAGGCCGAGGTCCCGGGATATATTCAGCAGCAGGGGAGCCGCCGCATAATTGTCTCCATTGGTCAGGAACGCCAGCATTCCCAGAGTGAGCAGCATAATATTTCTTTTATCTTTCAAATTCATTTACTCCTAAATAAGAATTCCGAATAACAACCCGGCCAGGGTTGAAAGCGATACGACGAGAAGAACATAAACAGCTGTTTTCTTCAGCCCCAGCTCTCCTCCGATGACAAGCATGGACGGCAGGGACAATGAAGGTCCCGCCAGCAGAAGAGCCAGTGCAGGCCCCTGACCCATTCCGGCTCCGATCAATCCCTGAAGGATGGGGACTTCCGTCAATGTGGCAAAATACATGAAGGCTCCCGATATGGAAGCGATAAAGTTTGACAGGAGAGAATTCCCTCCGACTAAGGAAGCGACCCATTGAGTGGGAATCAGGGCATCGTGACCCGGCCGGCCGAGCAGAAAGCCTGCAACGAGAACGCCGAAGAAGAGATAGGGAAAAATCTGAAGAGAAAAATCTCTTGTTTCGGTCAGCCAGGTTTTCAGTTCATCTCCCGAGAACCACCGCATAAGGGAATAAACAAGCGCAACAGCAAAGGCTCCGGTAATCCAGTATTTGCTCCTGTAAATGAGATCCCAGAGGTCGCTTCCCCCCTCTGAATTGGCCCAGTTAACAAAAACGAGGATTCCGATCATGGAAAACATATAGATGGCCATCTGCCCGAGCGATTTCTCATCGCCCGATTCCTGATATTTAAACATCCGTTCATCGGCCAGACGGGCTTCGTCTTCCTTTTTGAAAATCAGATGCATCAGCAGGCCGATTATTATGGAAAACAAAACAGCTCCGACCATTCTCGCCAGACCCAGCTGCCAGCCGAATACCTTATAGGAAAGAACAATGGCCAGGATATTTATGGCCGGGCCCGAATAGAGAAAACTGATGGCCGGGCCCAGTCCGGCCCCTTTCTTGTATATGCCTTTAAAAAGCGGCAGAACCGTGCAGGAACAGACGGCCAGTATGGCCCCCGATACGGAAGCGACTCCATAGGAAACCCTCTTGGGTGCCTTCGGACCGAGATACCTGATAACGGCCTGCTGATTGAGAAAAACAGTGACAGCACCGGCGATGAACATAGCGGGAACCAGACAGAGAAGCACATGCTGTCTGGCATAATCGGAGAGCATGAGAAAAGCTTCCTGAACCGCGCCTGAAATCTTTGGCGTATCAAAGGGAATAAAATAGGCTCCGAGGAAGACCAGGAAAGTTATCCCTAAAGCTCTATTGGGCGAAATATCCTTATTGGCCATTACTGATGACTCTTGAGAACTTCGATGACCTGGTCTTTGGTCAAAACTTTTCCCGAAGATTTGACATCGTCATCGATGGCCAGCGCCGGCGTCATCATTACACCCATTTCCATAATTTCATCCATATCGGTTACTTTTACAATCTCTGCTTCTATTTCCAGTTCGCTCACCGCTTCTCTGGCTTTTTCTTCAAGAAGCTTGCACTTGGCGCATCCTCCGCCTAATATCTGAATTTTCACAACAGTCTCCTCAATATTTCATTGGTTTCTTAATTTAGAAACTTTGAAACATATTTGTCAAGTCAATCCTTGACATTGTTTCCAAATATGGCAACATTTATAGAATGATTACAGAAGATGAGCGGATAAGAGCAGAAAGACGGTCTCATATGTTTAAAGCTCTGGCTCACCCCATGAGAATTTTTTTTCTTGAAAAGCTGAGAGAGAAACCGTGGTGCGTCTGCGAATTGGCGGCTGAAGCCGGCATTCCCAAATCCGCGGCCTCAAAACACCTCTCCCAACTGAAGGAAGCGGGCCTTGTCGACGACTCGAAAACCGGCACCAGGGTGGAATATACGCTTACGGCGCCCTGCGTACTGGATCTGGCGGCTTGCGCGGAAGGAACCGTTCTGACAAACAGAAGAAAACAACTCGGGATATAAAGACAGCAAGGAGCTATTATGGCTGAAAAGAAAATCGGTTTTTTTGCCAAATACCTGACGGTTTGGGTCATTATCTGCATCGGACTCGGCGTTCTTATCGGAGTTCTGCTTCCTTCCGTGCCGAAGACTCTCGGCAGGCTCGAATATGCCAGAGTCTCGATTCCCGTAGCGGTTCTTATCTGGCTGATGATTTTTCCCATGATGTTGAAAGTCGACTTCACAAGCATAATGAACGCGGGAAAAAAACCGAAGGGATTGATTGTAACCCTGGTGGTCAACTGGCTCATCAAACCCTTCACCATGTACCTTATTGCCTGGTTTTTCCTGAAAATAGTCTTCAAAGCTTTTATCCCCGCGGACCTGGCGACGGACTATATCGCCGGCGCCGTATTACTGGGAGCCGCTCCCTGCACAGCCATGGTTTTTGTCTGGAGTTATCTCTCCGACGGCGATCCGGGCTACACGGTCGTTCAGGTAGCAATCAACGATCTTATCATTCTTCTGGCATTCGCTCCGATCGTGGCGTTCCTCCTGGGCGTAAGCGATGTTCAGGTTCCCATGGACACGCTGTTTATATCAGTCGTACTCTTTGTTGTCATTCCTCTCTCAGCCGGTTTTGTTACGCGGAACATCCTCATAAAAAGCCGGGGGCGGGATTGGTTCGAAAATGTATTCTGCAGGAAATTTGACGGCATAACCGAAGCCGGTCTTCTGCTCACGCTGGTTATCATTTTCTCCTTTCAGGGCGAAACCATACTGTCGAATCCACTTGCCATATTGCTTATAGCCATTCCTCTGATTATTCAGACCTATTTCATTTTCTTCATCGGATTCAGCTGGTCCAGATTGTGGAAGGTACCATACGGAATCGCGGCTCCTTCCGGGATGATCGGAGCTTCCAATTTCTTTGAGCTGGCAGTAGCGGTCTCCATCAGTTTGTTCGGTCTGTCCTCCGGAGCCACTCTTGCTACCGTCGTGGGAGTACTAGTCGAAGTGCCCGTTATGCTGAGCCTGGTCAGAATTGCCAAATCCATGAAAAGTAAATATCCTCAATGATATTGCACAGAACTGGGAATATTCGGGATAAATCATGGCCAAGAAAGTCTTAATTAACGGTTTCGCTATTGTAACAGGGTCCTACTGGGCGTTTATGCTGACAGATGGAGCCCTGCGAATGCTGGTCCTCCTCTACTTCAACCAGCTGGGTTACTCGCCGGTGACCCTGGCTTTCCTTTTCCTCTTTTATGAGATCTTCGGAATCATCACCAATCTTATGGGCGGATGGCTGGCCCAGGCGAAGGGATTGAAATACACGCTTATCCTGGGGCTGATGATACAACCGTTAGCCCTGATCACTCTATCCTTTATGCAGAGCAGCTGGCCTCCCCTTTTTGCCATTCCCTTCGTTATGATTATCCAGGCCTTTTCGGGAATCGGCAAAGACCTGACGAAAATGAGCTCCAAAACAGCCGTCAAATTTCTGGTTCCCGCCGACAGAAGCTCATCGCTATTCAAATGGGTTTCCCTGCTGACCGGATCGAAGAATACGATTAAAGGCCTCGGGTTTTTCGTCGGAGGTTTTCTCCTCCAGACCGTCGGATTCCGATATGGCTTGTGGATACTGGCCGCTCTGATCATTATCGTTCTCATTCTCTCGCTGACATCTCTGCCGCAAAGCATCGGCGAGACAAAAAACAAGATGGATTTTAAAAAGCTCTTTGACATCAGTGATAAGCTCAAACTTCTTTCCGGTGCCAGAGTCTTTCTCTTTGCCTCACGGGATATCTGGTTCGTCGTGGCGCTCCCCGTCTATTTCACCGCTGTTTTCGGCTGGAGCCATGTAGAGGTCGGGGGATTTATGGCTCTGTGGGTCATCGGCTATGGGATCATCCAGGGATCCGCTCCGCTTATCCTCAAATTCTGGACAAAGGGTCAGGCCCCCACGGGAACAGCGGCGACCAATGTCTCCATGCTCCTTGCCCTTATCATGATCGCAATCACCTTCCTTTTCGCCTTCAGCATTGGTCCGGCTTTGACTATTACAATCGGTTTGGTAATTTTCGGCTTTGTCTTCGCCCTTAACTCTTCGGTACACTCGTTTCTTGTTCTCGATTATGCCCATGGGGATAAAGCGGCAGCCAATGTGGGATTCTACTATATGGCCAATGCGACGGGGAGACTGATCGGAACCCTGATGTCGGGACTGCTTTTCCAGTTCGGCGGAGTTCTCCTGGCCCTGGCAGGATCGGCTATTTTTCTTGTTGTAAGCTATCTGATTACAAGAAAGCTGCAAAAGTGATTAACAACGGCATGGTTTAAGAGCTGTTAATCAAACTCCCAATACATCGGGATAAACCACTTGCAAAAAGATTCTAAATGAAATAGAGAAAGACAATGAATATCCAAAATAAAGTTATTGTCAGAACAGATTGGGCATCCCGCCTGAACTTGCTGATCTACTCATCATCCACTTTTATCATCCCCATCAGTCTTGTAATGATTAAAGAGGAACTCGGACTGACCTTCACACAGGCGGGAACACTTAGCTTTATTCCCTCGATCCTTCAGTTTCTGGTTTTGCTGGCATCAAGCCTTTTCGCGTCGCGGTTTCATAAAATTCCATTGATACGGACAGCGGTAATTATTTCCGGCCTGTCTCTCATCGTTTTCTCAACGGTCAATTCCTACATGACAGCGCTCGCCGTTCTTCTTTCATTGAGTTTTGCCGGAGGATTTCATGAAGCATTGCTGACGCCTCTCTGCGAGGATCTTCATCCCGGAGACAGCGGGAAAAAGATGAACCAGCTGCACGCATTCTGGCCCATAGGGACGTTAATATCGGTTCTGCTCATCGGAGAGTTGCTTAGCCGGGGTATCAGCTGGAGAGCTCCCTTTATCGTTCTGGGCATCCTTTTTCTCACCTTGACTGTTATATATCCATCCAATAAATACGTACCGTTCAAACCTTCGGGAGCCCATTTGAAAGAGCTTTGGCTCATATTGAAAACGCCGGTTTTCTGGTTTATGGGTATGGCGCTGTTTTTCGCCGGCGGGGCTGAAGGGGGCTTTTCCTACTGGACGGCCAGTTATATCCAGCTGGAATTCGGGACTCTCCCCCGATCGGGAGGTTTCGGTTTGGCCAGTTTTGCCCTCGGCATGATAATCGGCCGGCTGACTGCGGCTAAAGCAGCTGACCGTTTGGGATTGGGAAAAATCCTGGTCATTTCTTCGCTTCTATCACTTTTGTTCGGACTTATATTTGTAAAGATTGCAAATATATATCTTCTCTTTCTGTTTATGGTATTTATGGGTTTCTCCATGGCGCCATTATGGCCGTCAATTCAAAGCTATGCGGCGAAAAGAATCCCCATCGATCCAACGATGATGATGATTCTTCTTTCCTGCTTCGGCGTGCCCGGTTTTTCAACAGCGACTCTGCTGATGGGTGTTATCGGTGACTATGCCGGACTGAGAGTTGCCTTTATCGTTGCGCCGGCTTACCTCGTCCTGCTTCTGATTATGTTTTCCATAACTTTTTTACTGTTGAAGAAAGCGGGGAATCGGTGAAATAGAAAGGGCTTTACCGGATTGTATTGTTCTGCTATTGATACTAAAATATCTCTATGAATGATAAGGCCATTTTCTACCCCCATGGCGAGCTTCATTTCTCGGTCGAAGGCAACCTGATGATAATGACAGGGACCGGACCGTGGAATATGGAATCCATCATAAAATCAGGCGATGATGCGACAAGAAGCCATAAAAAACTATACGGCTTGAAATGGGGTTTACTGGCTCTGCTGAACGGCCAGGCTATCCATACGCCCGATGCCGCAAATGTACTGATCGAAGCTGTCAAAAAAGACAAAAAAAACGGACGGACAGCATCGGCACTTGTCCTTTATGACAGCGGAAGCGCCGATTTCGGGAAGCATCACATCTCGGAGATATACCGGAAAGCCGGTGAGACATTCCGGTTTTTTGACAATGAAGAATCGGCCAGGAAATGGCTATCCGCTCAGCTGGACTGAGCTTTCTCCGCTATTTTTTTTAAGAATTTATCTGTATTTATGATAAAACGCTCATGAAAGCCTTCCCCGATCTTTTCCTTCTGATCAAAAGCTTCCACTTTAAAGCGCAGTCTTCTTCCATCAATTTCAAGTAATTCGGCACGAGCCCGTACTTCCATTCCCACAGGGGTTGCGGCAAGATGTTTCACATCAAGATGAGTTCCGACGGTGGTCTGCCCTTCTTCGAGATAAGGACCGACGCAATTCATAGCCGCGTTTTCCATGATTCCGACCATCATGGGCGTGGCGAAAACAGCAATGCCTCCGCTGCCGAACTGAGCCGCTGTATCGGAATCCGCGACAATCCGTTTTGTTTCATAAGTAAGTCCGGTTTTAAATTCTGACATGTTTTCCTTCTTTATATAGGGTATGCTAAGAATACACCCCGAAAGATATAGTTTAAATAGTTTTTTCCAAACCTTCTTTTATTGATTGACGAAAATATAATAGACCATTATATTTATCGTATATTTACGATGTTAAAAAAGATTAGAGGTTCTATGGATTTTGAAACAATGAGCAATTCAACTGCCTGCTGCTCCCTCAATATAGATGGCGCTGAGCAGGAACGGCTGATAGCCATTTCCAAAGCGCTGGGAAATCCCATCAGGTTCGCCATTCTCAAATACCTTCTCACTCACCCCGGATGCATAACCGGAGATATTGTGGAAAGCCTGCCCATAGCCCAGGCAACGACATCTCAGCATCTGAAGGTTCTGAAAGAGTGCGGATTGATTTCCCTGGAAAGCTCGGGAGTGAAAAGCTGCTACAGTCTGAATGATGAAACGCTGAAATGGTACAGACAAGTTATCGGGGAAATTTTCTGATTGCCCTTTGTTTTTTTTTATTTTATTTAATCGTATTTTTACGATCTAAAGGAGTTACAATGTTTGAAATTATTAAGAATATCGGATCGTTCATGCTTTCCGCCTATTCCCATTCCTGGCCATATCTTCTGCTGACCATACCTCTGGCCGTAATAATCAATGTCTCGGGGATTTCCCGTTATATCGGCAGAGCTTTCTCAGCAAAACCGCTAATGGCTATTTTCCTTGCTGCGGCTATCGGAGCGTTCAGCCCATTCTGTTCCTGCGGAGTCATTCCCGTAATCACCTCGCTGCTCATAGGAGGCGTTCCTCTGGCACCTGTCATGTCCTTCTGGCTTGCCTCTCCTTCCATGGATCCGGAGGTTTTCTTTCTCAGCGTGTCCAGACTGGGAATGGACCTGGCAGTATGGAGGCTTGGAGCGACTTTTGCCATGAGTCTGGCAGGGGGATATGCAGTGTATTTTCTCATGAGAAACGGCTGGCTGAGCCGTTCTGTTCTCAGAGCTTCCGCTATTGAGTCAACTCCGGTTGGTGGCGGAACCTGCTCAGAGACTTCATGCTCAACCGGCAACTGTTCAGCTACAAGCTGCTCTGAATCAGCGCCGTCATGCCATGAAAACAGCTGTGCTGCGGAAGCGAAATCAACGAACCGGAAGGTTTTACTTAAAAGCGCCGCAGGAGAATCGGGAAAAGCGATTATTATGATCATCAAGTTTATGACTCTGGCTTTTTTTCTGGAGGCTCTTATCGTCCTCTATGTACCGCAGCAGTGGATAATAGGCTTGCTGGGGCAGCACAACAGATATTCCATCCCGCTTTCGACTTTAATCGGAATACCGCTTTATACGACCAATATATCTGCGCTGGGACTGACGGGCGGATTGTTGAAACAGGGGATGAATCCCGGTGCCGCACTGGCTTTTCTGATAGGCGGAGCGACGACAACCATTCCCGCCATGGCAGCGGTTTTCGGGATTGTCCGCCATAGGGTCTTTGCGGTTTACCTGCTAACGACGATGGCAAGCGCCGCTCTGTCGGGTTTTCTGTATCAGATTTTACATTGACCTTCTTTTTAGTTTTTCAGAAAGTCGAGGATCAGCCGGGATGTCATTTCCGGCTGTTCCTCATGAATGTAATGTCCTGAACCGGGTATTATATGCAGCTCGGCATTCTGAAACTCTTTTTCCAGAATATAACCGTTTTCCGGTGGATTGCCCCTGTCAAACTCCCCCCAGAGCAGCAGAACGGGCTGACGGACCTGCCCGACGGAAGACAGCTCATCGGGATCCGTATAATTTTTCAGCATGGACACCATGGCGTTTACGAAATTTTCCGTGCGGCTGGCTACCATATAGGCGTCAACATCGGCCTGCGTAATCTGCTCCGGTTTGTAGTAGGAGCCTTTGAATGAAGCCATTCTGAAATCGCTGTCTCTGAACAGCTTTGCTGAAATTCTCGTTAAGGGAAAGAAGAGGTATTTGAGAAATTCGGGATTTCCATCATCTATGATACCGGGGTCCAGCAAAATCAGTCTGGAAATCCAGTCACTTATCAAGGCGGCATCGAGAACAATATTTGCTCTCATTTCCATTATGTCGAATTAAAAGGAAAATCTCCAGAGCTGTCAGTTTATTCATTGTTCACTGAAATTTATGAAAGACTGACCCATTCACAAACACCACACACTTCATTCTCAGTTCATTCAGATTTCTCCTTTAAATTGTAAGCATCAATGATGGAGGTTGATATATGAAAGCGAACAAAGCGAAGTTGAATTATCTGGTCGATGCCCTGATCGCAATAGGGTTTATAATCTCGTTAGCATCGGGGGCCATACTCCTCTTTAATGCCGACAGCGGTTACATGGGGGGAAGGAATCCCCGGTTTAACCAATCTATTATCCTCTTCGGGAAATACACCTGGAAAGAGATCCACAACTGGTCCAGCCTGATCATGGCAGCCGGAGTTTTCTTCCATTTCGTGCTCCACTGGAACTGGATCGTCTGCATGACGAAGAAGATTTTCAAAAGAGAAGCGAAGCAGCTTCAGTGCGACCTGTAGGGGGAGATCTGAATCAGGCCGGTCCGGGACTTCGGAAAAACAATTACATATATTATTTACTATATAGGCAAACTATAATTATATTAAATCTAATACAAGGAGATAGTTTATGTACAGTATAAGCAGAGAAACAAAGCTCGATTTTTCCGAAGCGCTGGAAAAGGTAAAAGAAGAACTGAAGAAAGAAGGGTTCGGTGTCCTGACCGAAATAGATATAAAAGCGACCCTGAAGAAAAAGCTGGATGTGGACAGAGACAACTATGTCATCCTCGGAGCCTGCAATCCGCCCAATGCCGACAAAGCTCTCAATGCGGAAATCGAAATAGGGCTGATGCTTCCCTGCAATGTCATTGTCTATGAAAAGGCGGGTAAAACATTTGTTTCGGCGATCCGCCCCTCCATAGCCATGTCGATGATCGAGAACCCCGGCCTGAAAGGTATCGCCGGAGATATAGAAGCGAAACTGGAGCGCGTTATCTCCGGCGTCAGTTGAACATCCTCGCAGGGGCGATAGGCATCATCCTTTATTTCTACAGCATTGATCATCTCATACTGGCCGATTCATCGATGCTGAACAAACTGAGTCCCTTTTTCGTTATCCTGTTCGCGCGCATCTTTCTTAAAAACAGAATACGGGCTTTTCAGCTGGGGGCGCTGGCTCTGGCATTGGGCGGTTCGGCTCTGATCATTAAACCGGGTTTTCAATTTTCCTCAACGGTTCCGGCCCTGATCGGAACTCTATCCGCTGTTTTCGCCGGTCTGGCTTACACAATGGTCAGCTACCTCGGCGGCAGGGAAAGCAGTTTCACTATCGTCTTTATTTTTTCACTCTTCTCCACTCTGGCTTGTCTTCCCGTTCTTTTCATTGAAGCAGTTGTGCCGACTTTGGAACAGCTTTTCTACCTTCTGGGGGCCGGAGTCATGGCCGCGGGGGGCCAATTCATGCTGACAGCTTCTTACAAGTATGCACCGGCCGGAGAGATATCCATCTATCAGTATTCACAGATTGTCTTCGCAAGTTTACTGGGCATATTGTTCTTTGCGGAATTACCCGATCTGATGAGTCTGGGAGGATATGTTCTGATCTTCACTGCGGGAATACTCATATTCCTGAAAGGGAAAAGATCTACATAGGTTTTCTGGCTACGGCAATAAAATTCGTCGGCGGATAATCCATCGGCTCATGATCTTCCCGATACAGTTCAACTTTACCTTTGAACCTGTTTTCCGCAATCCACGGATTGGTAAAAACTTTCGAACGGCTGTCTATTTCAAAACCCGCCCCTTTCAGAGCCCCGATCCATTGGGAATAGCTCCAGAAGCAGAAGCGCTCATGCATCTCGCTCTCCCAGTTGTCTGTATAATCTTTTGTCAGCAGAAATTCGGCGGCATCTTCATAGCGGAGTTTGATGTAGTCCTCATCTCCCACCGGAACTTCATCCCAGGACAGGGAGTATCCCTCTTCCTTCCGGAAATCCATGGCAAAACGGAAAAAGCGCTCGTAAGTGGAAAGCTCAGTCAGAGAAGAATCTCCTGAATGATCTGTCCTATTCAGCTTCATAAGCACGATGCGGTCCTTTTCCTCCGGACCGACTACATCGCGGTTTATCCAGATGCCGCCGGGCTTCAGCTCATCAAATCTGTTCTTGATAAAGCGGAGCAGTTCCTCATGGGAACCGTAGGATTCGATTTCATGGGTCAGGGAACTGGAATGAATTGTATTCATTGACCCCGGAGTGAAAACCAGACCCGTTACGGCGTTCTTCCGGGCAAACCAGATATTGGGATTGGCGAATTCTCCGTTGTTTTTCCGCTGAATGCAGATATCGTGAAGCTGTCTTGTCAATTCGACGCCGTAAAAATCCGATTCATTGAGCCTCGGCTCCTCGGTGGCGTGCCTGAGCCAGCTTCCTGTGGCGCAGCCGATATCGCCGATCCGCCCGGGCTGGACAAAAGAGGCGACATCTTTCCACTTGATATGGGTATTCTCATCCATCTGCCGGACATAACTGGCGTAATCCCTCGTATCGGTAATGTCTCCGTCATCGGAGGCGATGGGATCGGAAAAAAGAAACTGGATTCTCCCTCCGAGATTATACTGCTTGAGAATCCGGTATGAAGCGGGATGGATTTCATCGAGAATAATCCGGTCCGAGCTCCAATGAGGGATTGCCGCAATGCGTTCAATCAGTTCCCAGGGATTGGCTGCCACATTCCGTTCAGCGCCGAACACGGAATATCCCAACTCTTCATACAGATCTCCGACATCTGTCGAGCAGGCAACGATGCAGTTTTCCGGAGACAGGTCAAAAAAATCATCGGCCTGATGAAGAATGCTTTTGATCGTATAGGAGGCGAAATCGCTTCTGAATCCGATATCGGTAATGGGATAGCAGTAAACGGGAACAGTAAGATCGTGGGAAAATTCCTGGATGGCCATAGCCCTGTGAGCATAGGACAGGGGGTTCCGCCTCGTCCCTTCATGGTTGGCCGATGTTACGGCGAAAATGATCCCCTCAATTTCAGAGACGGGAAGCGCCCGCCCTCTTCTGTCCTGTTCCGCTTCCATCTGAGTGTGAATGAACCGGTAGAGATACTGAAACTGAAAATTGGTCACCACATGGTGTCTGCCCGGAATAAGTATGTACATAAGGGAAGTATAAGCGGATTATCAGTAAATTGGCTACTGTTCGGGAGATAACAACTATTCGGAAAGGCTGATTCATTCTAACTTGAATCAGCCTCTTTCTTCATTACTTTCCGGGAGGCATTATATCGGTAATCGACCCGTCCACGATCTCCGCGGCAAAGGCGAAAGTCTCCGCCAGGGTCGGATGGGCGTGAACCGTCAGGCTGATATCTTCGAAATCAGCCCCCATCTCCAGGGCCAGAACGGCCTCATGGATGAGTTCCCCGGCATTCAAGCCGCAGATTCCCGCTCCGATGATCCGGCCGCTTTCGCTGTCGAAAAGGACTTTTGTCGTTCCCGATGCTCCGTCGGCGCTGAGGGCTCTTCCGCTGGCACCCCAGGGGAACTTACCCAGTTTATATTCGATTCCTTTTTCCTTAGCTTCTTTCTCCGTCATTCCCATCCAGGCGATTTCCGGACTGGTATAGGCAACCGATGGAATGGTCATGGCTTCAAAAGCCGATTTCTTTCCGGCGATAACTTCCGCGGCGACTTTTCCTTCATGGGAGGCTTTGTGAGCCAGCATGGGGTTGCCGACCACATCGCCTATGGCGAATATATTGCCGGCGATAGTTCTCATCTGCTTATCCACGGGGACAAATCCCCTTTCATCAAGGTCCAGCCCGATATTCTCCCGGCCCCAGCCTTCCGTAGACGGACGACGGCCGACGGCGACAAGGACCGCATCGAATTCAGCCTGTTCCGGCGCTTTCTTTCCCTCGAAGCTGGCAGTTATACCATTTTTACCCGACTCAATCTTCGTCACTTTTGTGGAAGTGTAGATCGAGTATCTCTTCTTGAGCTTCAGGAAGAGGGGTTGTACCAGGTCTTTATCCGCCGGAGGAATGAGGTGCTCCATCATCTCCACAATGGTAATTTCCGAACCCAGAGCATGGTAGATTTGGGCCATTTCCAGGCCGATGATACCGCCCCCGATGATGAGAAAACGCTTCGGTATGGATTTGATCTCCAGCCCGTCGGTCGAATCCCAGATCCTCTCGTCTTCGGGCAGTCCGGGTATTCTGAAGGGATAGGATCCCGTTGCGATGACAGCATGGGCAAAGCGGATGGTTCTCTCATCTTCCCCCGATCGGACGGCTATGGAACCTTTATCTTTAAAAACGCCGAAGCCGGTGACTCTGTCGATTTTCCGGGCTTTGCAGAGCTGATCGAGACCGCCGGTCAGCTGGCCGACAACCTGGTTTTTCCGGTCCCTCAGTTTGTCCACATCGATTTCCGGTTTGGGAAAGGAGATTCCGTATTTTTCAATCTCCGCCGCTTCTTCTATGACCGCCGCTCCGTGAAGGAGGGTTTTGGAAGGTATGCATCCCACATTGAGACAGGTACCGCCCAGATTCCCGGCCTGCTCGATCAGGCAGACCGACAGACCCAGATCGGCGGCGCGGAATGCCGCCGTATAGCCTCCGGGGCCGCCGCCCAGAACGGCCACATCATATATTTTATCTTCTGACATAATATCTCCTTGTTGTGCTTCCGGTCAGAGAAGGATCCGTTTAAGGTCTTCCAGATACTGAACCAGACTTCTGCTGAACCGCGCCGCTTCCGCTCCGTCAATAACACGATGGTCATAGGAAAGAGACAGGGGAAGAATGAGTCGGGGAATAAAGTCCTCTCCGTCCCAGACCGGTTTGACCGAACTTCTGGAAAGTCCCAGAATCCCGACCTGCGGTTTGTTGACGATGGGGGTGAAGGCCGTGCCTCCGATGCCTCCGAGACTGGAGATGGAGAAGGTGGCGCCCTGAAGATCATCGACCGCCAGTTTACCCTCCCGGGCTTTGGAACTGAGGGCTTTCAGCTCTTCGCTGATCTCTTTCAAGCCCTTCTCATCGGCATTTTTAATAACCGGAACAACGAGTCCCTGAGGCGTATCCACGGCGATTCCGATGTTGTAGTATTTCTTGAGAATAAGCGAGCTGCCCCCTGGAACCAGAGAAGAGTTCATGGAGGGATACTCTTTCAGCGCCGCGACCACCGCTTTGATAACAAAGACAAGCAGACTGTATTTCACGCCTGTTTTGTCAGCCTCGCTGTTCAGCTCTTTCCGGAAATCCTCCAGTTCGCTGATATCCGCCTCATCGAAATGGGTCACATGGGGAATGGTTACCCAGCTCTTGTGGAGATGGGGACCGGAAATCTTTTTGATCCGGGACAGTTTGACTTCTTCTATATCGCCGTAACGGGAGAAATCCTCCAGCGGTTCATCATCGCCCGGCCAAGCCGTACCTCCGCCCTTCAGAGCCTTTTTGATCAGTTCCTGAACGTCGCTTTTCAGAATACGCCCCTTAGGTCCGGTACCCCGGATGCGGGTCAGATCGATTTCCAGTTCTCTGGCATACGCTCTGACAGAGGGGGTCGCATGGGATGTTTTTCCCTCCTCGCCGTACGAAGCGCTATCGGGAGGACCGCCAACAGCAGGTCGGGGTTCCGGCGGAAGTTCCGTCGGCGGAGCCGTTTCTGCGGCAACCGCTTTTTCCGGTGCTTTTTCCGGTTTCTCTTCCGGTACCGATTTTTCAGTAGCCTCTGCCGAACCGGTCACTTCGAGAGTCATGATAAGATCCCCGGTGTTAACCTGATCTTCCGCGCTGACATGAATCTCCTTTATAACTCCGCCGAACGGACTGGGCAGATCCATGACCGCCTTGTCACTTTCCAGCGACATAAGCGAACTGTCTTTTTCCACTTCATCGCCGGGAGAGACGAATATTTCCACAATGAGAATGTCTTTTACATCGCCGAAGTCGGGGAGCCG
Organism: Spirochaeta isovalerica; assembly: GCF_014207565.1. Taxonomy (NCBI): domain Bacteria; kingdom Pseudomonadati; phylum Spirochaetota; class Spirochaetia; order Spirochaetales; family Spirochaetaceae; genus Spirochaeta; species Spirochaeta isovalerica. Next base: position 264,419 of record NZ_JACHGJ010000005.1, read on the forward strand.
TATTTTTTCCAGTGGCATATTCCTCTCCTCACCTTTCCACCGCATGGGGCGCATCGGGATTCACTTTGTATTTTTTGATTGCTTCGCTCACTTTCTTCAGGGGAATTTTTCCCTCATCGGCCAGAGCTTTCAATGCGGCTATCGCCACATGATAACGGTCCACCTTGAAAAAGTTCCTCAGGGCTTCCCTGCTGTCGCTCCGTCCGTACCCGTCGGTTCCCAGAACCGTCAGCTTATTGGGAATAAGACGCCGTATCTGTTCGCTGTAAGCCTGAACATAATCTGTCGATATAACAGCCGGTCCATCATGGCCTGCCATGACTTCTTCCACATAGGATTTGCGCGAAGGTTTTTCCGGATGATTTCTGTTCCAGTCCTCAACAGCCATACCGTCACGGTGAAGCTGATTGATTCCCGGTACCGACCATATATCGGCCTGCACATCAAAATCCTCCTTAAGAAGATCAGCAGCCGCGATCACTTCCCTGAGGATGGAACCGCTGCCCATAAGCTGAACTTTCAGGTCGCCCTTACCGGCTTTTTGAAAGAGGTACATTCCTTTGACAATTCCCTCTTCCGCACCTTTGGGCATGGCGGGATGACTGTAATTTTCATTGAGCAGGGTGATGTAATAGAAAACATCCTCTCCCTTCTCATACATCTCCTCTATACCCTTGCGGACCAGAACGGCCAGTTCGTAACTGAAAGTCGGATCATAGGCTTTGCAGGAAGGATATACCGATGCGAACAGCAGTCCCTGTCCGTCCTCATGCTGGAGCCCTTCTCCGTTGAGAGTCGTCCGCCCCGAAGTGGCGCCCATAATAAATCCCTTTGCCCGGCTGTCGCCTGCGGCCCAGAGCTGATCGCCGATCCTCTGAAATCCGAACATGGAATAAAAGGTGTAGAAGGGAATCATGGGAAAGCCGAAATTATTGTGGGCCGTCGCCGCGGCAAGCCATGACGAAATGGCCCCGGCTTCGGTAATCCCCTCTTCCAGAATCTGCCCTTTCGGGTCCTCTTTATACCAGGACATGGTTTCCGCATCCTGGGGTTCATATAACTGTCCTGTTGGCGCATAGATTCCCAGTTGCCGGAACAGCCCTTCCATTCCGAAGGTTCTTGCTTCATCGGGAATGATGGGAACAATCCGTTTCCCGATCTCCTTGTCCCGCACCAGGTTGCCCAGAAGGCGGACGAATGCCATGGTCGTCGACAGCTCTCTTTCTCCCGACGATTCCATCAGAGCTTTAAAGCTCTCTGCCTTGGGAGTCTTTAGCGGGTAATGGGTCGTATCCCGGAAAGGAACCGGACCGCCGAGAAGACTTCTCTGCCTCTTGATGAACAGATCTTCGGGACTTCCTTCTTCAGGTTTAATAAAGGGTAGATCCATCAGCTCCTCATCTTTCAGAGGCACATGAAATCTGTCCCGGAACGTCTTAAGCGATTCCAGATCCATCTTCTTGACATTATGGGCGACCATTACCGATTCGCCGCTCTGCCCCATTCCGAAGCCCTTGATCGTGTTGACCAGAATAACCGTCGGCTGTCCCTTGTGTTTCGATGCGGCAGCGAAGGCCGCGTAGACTTTTCTCGGGTCGTGGCCCCCTCTGGACATCTGCCAGAGTTCTTTATCGCTCAAATCCTTGACCAGTTCGGCCAGCTTCGGATCTTCGCCGAAAATCTTTTCTCGCAGATAGGCCGGCCCCCGGGCGGCGATAGTCTGAAAATCGCCGTCCACCATGGATCCGAATTTCTTAAGAAGAAGCCCCTCTTTGTCGCGCTTCATAATATTGTCCCATTCGGTTCCCCAGATCACTTTAATGACATGCCAACCGGCTCCGCGGAATCGGCCTTCCAGTTCCTGAATAATCTTGCCGTTGCCCCGGACCGGGCCGTCGAGCCGCTGCAGATTGCAGTTTACAACAAATATAAGGTTGTCCAGACTTTCCCGGGCCGCAAGGGTAAGAGCCCCGAGCGATTCCGGCTCGTCGGACTCTCCGTCACCCATAAAACACCAGACCTTGCGATCGCCTTCCTCTTTCAGACCCCGGTTATCCATATAACGCATAAAACGGGCCTGATAAATAGCGGCCATCGGCCCGAGCCCCATGGAGACCGTTGGGAACTGCCAGAAATCGGGCATCAGCCAGGGGTGGGGATAGGACGAAAGCCCGTGGCCGTTCACTTCGGAACGGAAATTCTTCAAATGCTCTTCATCGAGACGCCCTTCAACAAAAGCACGGGCGTATACGCCAGGGGAACTGTGTCCCTGAAAATAAACCATATCCGCCCCGTACTGAGATTCGGGGCCTTTAAAAAACCAGTTGAAGCCGACTTCGTAAAGCGAAGCGACCGAGGCGTAGGTGGCGATATGTCCTCCAAGCCCCTTCCCGTCCTTATTGGCGCGGGCCACCATGGCCATGGCGTTCCAGCGGATATAAGCCGCGACCTTCATGGCGGTTAAGGAATCGCCGGGTATTTTTTCCTCTTCATCGGGGAGTAATGAATTGCCGTAGGAAGAAACTACACCCGGAGAGGTTGAAACTCCCCTGGACCTTGCGTCATCAACGAGCGTGTTGAGAAGATAATCTGCCTTTCTCTCACCCTCGGCGTCAATCAAACCTCTAAGCGAATCAATCCAGTCTTTCGTTTCAGCAGGATCGGGATCTTGATAATATGTACTCATAGCTGCTCCTCGCAATATAATTTACTAAATTGGTGAACAATAGCCAAAAAAATTCAAAAAATTAAATTATTTACACCCGGAACACTTTAGGTCCGTCATATTAAGTGTAATGGATCAGAAAAAGAATTTGAAACAACATGAATCAAAAGAGCGCCTTTCCCGGGCTTATGAAAGCGAAAAGCCCCGATTGATGGCCAGAATCCGGGCCGCGGGAAAATCTCTTGAGGAAACGGAAGACCTGATCCATGACGTATACACCGAAACCTGGGGGAGGCTGGACCGGCTGAACAGCATTATAAATCTGCCGGCCTGGCTCAACTCACTGGTGACCCGGAGGCTGATCGATGCCTGGAGGCACGACAAAGTGAAGCAATATGCCGGAGAAACCGATGTGGCGGAGGAAACCATACGGGAAGTTATCACCGGAGTCGGACTGAATCCCCTGGACGGCTATGTGCGGCGCTGTATGGTCGAAGCTCTTGATTCGGCGATTAAAACGCTGCCGGAGAAACAGAGAAAAGTGGTGGAAGCCCAGGTTTTCGGAGGAATGACTTTTAAGGAACTGGCCGAGTCTACAGGAGAGAGCATCGACACGCTAAAAGCGCGCAAACGCTATGCCGTGGAAAACCTCTCAAAGGCTCTGAAACATTGGATTGAAAATTAAACCGGAGGTACTAGTATGATGGATGAAATCAAAGACGAAATTAAAGGCGAAATAAGAAAGGGAATCCGCGAGGAACTGCAGAAAGACTGGGAAAAAGAAAAAAAACGCAACCCACACTGCGATGCCGACTCCTGGTGGGAAGAACGGCGGATGGGAATGAAAGTTTTCCTGGGCGTGCTGATGGGAATCGGATTTCTGATTCTGGGCTTCCTCTTCGGATGGGTTGTCATGCTGCTGTGGAACTGGCTGATGCCCGATATTTTCGGCCTGGGCGAGGTGACCTACTGGCAGGCTTGGGGACTTCTTATCCTCAGCTCCATACTGTTCAAGGGCTTTCCCTCGGGAAACGGCGGAGACGGGGGCAAACGGGGAGACCGCCGGCGCAAGAAGGAGCTGCGGAAAATGATGGATAGCGAATCCGTTTTTCCCGATCGGCCGGATATAACGAAAGAGTCTCCGGAACCCGGGAAAAACTGACATGGAACGGGAAGCCGTTTATTTCATTGAAATAGGGCTTCCCGTTTTTTTGATAAAGCAATTTTTTTGGATTGAATTAGAGAAACAAATTATCATAAGAGAATAAACCAACAGGAGAAATATTATGAATTACACAATAGTTTATTACACAAGAGACGGCAGCACCGGTATCGCCGCGGATTACCTGGCGGACGTGACCAAAGGGAAGAAAGTACAACTTGAAGCCGGTAAGTACCTGAACAACTTCATCCTCGGCGGATTCAACTCCGCTTCAAAAAAGCTTCCGAAACTGAAAGGCGATCCCTGGAGTGGAATATCCGATGCCGAAGCGGTCATTCTGGCGTCTCCCGTGTGGGCAGGAAATGGCAATCCGGCGATGAACAGCTTTATAGATCAAGCCGATTTTTCAGGAAAAAAAGTCTATATCCTCTCTCTCCAGGCCGATCCGGGAAAGAAAGCTCAGAACTCGGTGCTCCCTCTTGTAGCCGAAGCTGTAAAATCACATGGCGGTGAGGTGGCTGGCATGCTGGCCATTCACGGAACAAGTCCCGGAAAAAGAGCGGAGAAAGACTATATAGAAAATCAGCTTAAAGACTGGAAACTCTCTTAGCCTGAAAACTTCCAGACCGCTTCGTCGACCACGACCTCCCCTTTCCAACCCATCTCGTCAGGATTTGGTTACGACGAGCCTATTCGTTTTTCCTGGGTTTCAGGAAATTGACCGGCAGAAGAATTAACCCTGAAAAATCCTATTAAATTTCAAGGCCAAAAACATTTTTTACAAGGATTCCGACTCCGAATGAAATAGCCGAAACGCCGAGACTGATTAATGTCATCTCAAGAAATCGTTTAACGAATGGCGTATCCTTGGCCACTGAAATATAATAATTAAATATTAATATAATCAGGACTGCGATTGAGAGCGTAACGACCAGACTGAAAAACGGATTGGCGAACAGAAAATAGGGAGCCGTCAGAAAAGCGACAGTAAAGATATAGGAAATTCCTGTGTAAACTGAAGATTTTAATGCATTTTCCTCTCCGTTATGCATGCTTGAGAGATATTCCGAAGCAGCCATGGAGAAAGACGCAGAAATGCCCGTGATCAACCCCGTCAACGCAATGATTTTAGAATTCCCGAAGGCGAAAGTGTATCCGGCCAGAGCCCCCGTAAGTTCGACAAGGGCATCGTTAAGCCCCAAAACCACAGAACCGACATATTCCAGCCTCTCCTCGTTGATCATCTGGAGGAGTTCCATCTCATGCCTCTCTTCATCTTCCATAAAGGTCCTGATTTCAGGTATATCATCCAGGATTTCCCCGTAGGCATCCTGTCCTCTCTGCTCAGCTTTTTCCAGAAGTTTCAAGCCAAAAGTCAGTCCGAAAATTTTGCATATGAATATAGTGAATCCGACGAATAATTTATTCGGACGCAGTTCCACTCCAGTCCTTTTGTTAAAATATTTATAGTGCTTATACTCGTCATTGCTGATTTTTTCCAGTATAGCTTTGTTATGAGCATCATCCAGACCTTCAGCCAGTTTTCCATAGATATAATAGGCGTTAATTTCATTCTGCTGCTCGCGCAGGATGATTTTTTCCAATTTTCCTTCCATAGTCGCGTCCTCCCTATGAATCTATAATATTCCTTTAAGATAATGAAATATATAGTATTTCATCCTTTAGCAAGAACAATGGCTTGAAGAACTGGTATAAATGCACATACCTGATTAATAAGGTAAAAAAGTTTACAAGGTTTGAATTGACAGCCGGAGTGAAAATAACGATTTTTTATATAATGGAAATAAAAATACCGGAAGTTGACGCATACCTGTCGGATGGTTGCGGCAGATGTAAATATTACAATACGCCTCAGTGCAAAGTGCACAGATGGAACGGGGAGCTCAAAGCCCTCAGGGAAATTGTTCTTGACTGCGGCCTGAAAGAAGAACTGAAATGGAGTCAGCCCTGCTATACTTATCAGAATAAAAACATACTGATAGTCAGCGCTTTCAAAGAATACTGCGCGCTGAACTTCTTCAAAGGCGCGCTGTTGAATGACCACCATAAAATCCTGACGCAACCTACGAAAAACTCCAGGGAATCACGTCAGGTCCGGTTTGTCTCGGCAGCCCGGATAGCCGAACTGAAGCCCATACTGAAGGAGTACATCCTTGAAGCTGTTGAAATTGAAAAATCGGGAAAACAGATCCCTAAAAGTAAACCGGAAGACTTTCCTTACCCCGAAGAACTCCTGGAAAAATTCAATGAAGATTATGCCTTCAGGGACGCCTTTGAAGCTCTCACTCCGGGCCGGCAGAAAAGCTACCTTCTCCACTTTGCCTCGGCTAAACAAGCGGCAACCAGGATTTCCCGCATTGAAAAATGCATTCCTAAAATCTTCGACGGACTGGGATTCAACGAAAGATAATATCTGACCGGACCAATCAGTTTTTTCACCTCAATCAGGAATACTCTATTGAAATTATTTATAACGATATGTAATAATAGTTATCAATACCAGCACAGGAAAAATAATATGGATACGGAAACTATTATTTATGAAAACAATTATACCGATACGTACAATAACCTGAGAAACAGAAGTATTCTCTCCGGTTTTTCTATTTATGATATTAAAAGAGAACTTGAATCACTATACCGCTATGAAGATCTCGATTGGACGGGTCGCGGCGAATATAAGAATTCAGAAATTCAGGGTGCTGTAGCGGCTTATCAGGTTTTTCTTCATGAATGGAACAAGGAACATAAATCCGATATAAAATAGCGTATTGCTATTATTCTGAATAACAATTTTTCCCTTTGCCTTTTGCTCTCTCCCGGCAATGTCTCCCAATCTCCGTCGAGGCTTGTCCTGCTTTCCAGATTATCCAGTTTTACAGGAGCTTCAGCCTGAAGCAGGCTGACAATAAAAAATAGAAAAAAAATACCCGGAGCAATATTTCCCCGGATATTCTTCATAAAATCAGTCAAAGAGAACCCTTTTCATGACCTGAGGCTCCAGGCGGAATCTCGACCCCTTTCCTTCGATGAAATGGTGCTCCCGCAAAAGATGAATGGAAAGATCGGTTACGACGACGGACTCATTGGTCTCCTTTCGGGTGATCTGAGCTGTCATCTTATGAAAGAAGCCGTCTTTGAAAGGACAGGGAAGCTGTCCGCGGGGGTCGACGACCCTGATCAGCCATTTATCATCAATGGTAACCGGTTCGCCCAGCCCCTTCTGGCCTTCTTCCATAAAGTAAGCCAGTCTCTTGGCCGTATCGACAAAGGAAAGCCCGGCATCGCGCATCTCTCCTTCGTCCCGGGCAATCATATCCACGACGGGAATGGTTTCGTCTCCGAGAAATCCCTCTTCGGTGATTACTCCCGGCTGCATATTTTCCTGAGCCATTGTCATGGCCGGTGTCATTTTCATCTACAGGACCTCCATCAGAATTTATCGTAGAAGATATCGTCGAGCGATACTTTGTTCGCCGTAAAGACATTGTTACAGGCATTGATCATACCGGGGCTTCCGCAGAGATAGCCTTCCCGTTTCTTATCGGTACCGATTTCCTCTTTCAGATATTTATCCAGGACATCGGTAATCAGTCCCGTCGCGCCGTCCCAGGGCGTGCCTTCCTCCGGTTCGGAGAGTGCGGGAACGAAGTGAAAATTAGGCATTTTTTTCTCAAGCTCTCTCAGCTCATCGAGATAAAACATATCTTTCACGGTCCGGGCTCCGAAGAAGTACCAAACCTCGCGGTCCAGCTCACCGGTATCGAGCATATCGAAGAGAATAGACATAAAGGGAGCCATACCCGATCCTCCGGCTACGCAGACCATGGTTGTATCGGTCGGGGTCCGGAAAAAGTCTCCGAACGGTCCGACAAGTTCAACCCTGTCCCCTTCCTTCAGTTCCGTATGGACCCAGGTCGTTGCGATACCGCCGGGAACCAGTCTGATAAGCAGTCTGACAATATCTTTTTCTCCGGGCTTCGAAGCCATGGAATAAGCCCTCTGGGTCGACCCTTTTATCTTTCCGTGGGGAGGAACGACCAGCTGGACGTATTTGCCCGCCTCGAAGTTAATCTCCTCTCCCTGAAGATCGAAGGTAACCTCTTTGATATCATGGGTCACATCGACTATGGATTTTACGATGGAATCATATTTCTTAATATTAAACAGCTCGTCGGGGATTTTAATGGAAATATCGCTTTTGATCTTCACCTGGCAGGCCAGGCGGATGTTGTCGGCGAGATTCTCCTTTGTCATAAAGGGAGTTTCCGTCGGGAGATAAGGCCCCACATCGCTGGTCACCTGGCATTTGCAGGCTCCGCAGGTCCCTCGCCCACCACAGGCGGAAGGAACAAAAATTTCCTGTCCCGCCAGAGAAGAGAGGAGAGACTCCCCTCCGTCAAGTTTGATTTTCTTTTTGCCGTCGTTTATATCCAGTTCCACCTCGCCGTAGTTGTTGACGACCTTATCGACGATGGAAATGGCCGCAGCCAGTATGGCAGCGATTAGAGCGACAGCTCCTGGTGCTATGATTATCATCATCTCTCAAGCCTCCTTACTGCACACTCAGCATTCCGGAAAAACCGATGAATGCCATAGCCATGAAGCCGATGGTGATAAGGGTGATTCCCGGGCCTTTGAGAGCCGGCGGAACCGGGGCCTTCTCTATCTTTTTATTTATGGCCGAAAGGGCCATTATGGCGAGCCACCAGCCTATACCCGAACCGAAGGAAAACACCACGGTCTGGACGAAGTTGTACTCCCGTATCTGCATAAAGAGAGCCACACCGAGGATAGCGCAGTTTACAGTTATCAGAGGGAGGAAGATCCCCAGAGACAGGTAGAGTGCCGGCGAAACGCGGTCGATAACCATTTCCAGAATCTGAACCGTCGCGGCGATAACGATAATGAAGATGATATAGCGCAGGTAGATGAGATCGAGCGGGATGATGACGAATTTCAACAGCACCCAGTTGAGCATGGAGGTGATGGTCAGAACCACGGTCACCGCCAGCCCCAGGCCGTTAGCCGACTTCATATCCTTGGAAATGGAGATAAAGGAACACATTCCCAGGAAGTTGGCCAGTAGAATGTTGCTTGTGAAGACCGATGCGAAGAGCAGTACTATTGGATGTATTTCCGGAGCCATATTATTTCCCCCTTTCCTTTTTCAGTATGATCGCTTTGGCGAACCAGAGAACCGATCCCAGCAGAAAGAAAGCGCTGGGAGCCATAACCATGATGGTCCAGGGGGTAAAGGTTTCCGGCAGAACGGCATAGCCGAACACAGTTCCGAAACCGAGAAGTTCCCGCACGAAAGCGATGAGCATAAGCACCCACATGTATCCCAGTCCGGAGGTCAGTCCGTCCCAGGCGGAAATGATCGGCCCGTGGGATTGGGCGAAAGCTTCAGCTCTTCCCATGATGATGCAGTTGGTAATGATCAGACCGACATATGGCCCGAGTGATTTGCTGATTTCCGGCAGATAAGCCCGGAGCAGAATATCCACGATGATAACGTAGAAAGCGATGATCAGCGTCTGCACGATCATACGCACTTTCCGGGGAATCACCTGCTTCAGCAGGGAAACGGTAATATTGGTAAAAGCCGCCACGAACATAACCCCAAGGGTCATGATCAGCGTATTGGTCAGGTTATTGGTTACCGCAAGAGTGGAACAGATCCCCAGAATCTGAATGAATATGGGGTTATTGGTCCACACGTTTTCCTTGAGTATTTGTGATGGAGAGTCACCGTTCATCAGTTCATACCTCCTTTAGCGGACTTCATCTTATCAATCTGATTGTTGATTATCTGCTGGAGCGAGTCGCTTGTTCTCGAAGCTCCGGTAATACCGTCCACTTCTCCGTTGTCTTTGTCCGTATCGCCTTTTCCTCCGCCTTTGCGGATGACGATGCCGTCTACAGCGTATTCTCCCTTGAACTGGTCTTTGAACCAGGCTTCATCGATACGTCCCCCCAGTCCGGGAGTTTCCGAGTGGGAGAGAATTTCCATTCCGACAATCCGTGAAAAATCGGCATCCATCCCCAGGACACCCGTAATGGTTCCCCACAAACCGCTGCCCTGGAAAGGCGCAACGATCAGCTGTTTCCCGTTCAGAGTCGTTTCCTGATAGGGTTTGGAGCTGTCAAACTGAGGGAAAACCGATTTAAGTTCTTTTTCAACATCCATTTCTTCACTGACGACGATCCCTGCCGCGGTCAGATAGGCTCTAGCCTCCAGGATACGCTGATTTTCAGCCACTTTTTCGCTGGTTGCAGAATTAGCCAGGGAAAGAAGAAAAACGAATATAAAGGCTGCGACGGCGGTTACGAGAACCGTATAAATCAAACTATCTTTCTTCATGCTTTCACCTTCTTCTTACCGGTTTTGGAAGCCAGTTCATCGAGAAGCGGCGCAAACATATTCCCCATGAGGATACCGAAACTGGTTCCTTCAGGGAAGAGAGAGAAATCGCGGATCAGCGCGACGGACACGCCGATGATAATGCCGTAGAGAAAGAGCGCCAGATTTTTCTTCGGAGATGAGATGGGGTCGGTCACCATAAAAACTCCGACGAAGAGAACGCTTCCCGACATCAGGCTCTGCAGAGGCGGTGCCTGAATAACGCCGGCATAATAAAGAATGGCCTGAAGCCCCAGAAAAGAGACCAACATGGCCAGCATGGATCTCCAGCTCGCGGTTTTGGTTGCCAGTAGATAAATAGCGGCCAGGACGATCAGAATCACAGCGCTGCCGCCGAGAGTTCCCATCCTTATACCGAAGAGAAGATCAGTCAATTCGGGGATCTGTCCCGATCTCATAAGCTCAAGAGACGTTGCGCTCGAAACGGCATCGGCTCCCAGAGTTCCGAACCGGCCGGGAGTCATCCAGCTGGTCGTCATGAGCAGGGGAAAAGTAATGTAAATGAAGAGACGCCCTGTAATGGCGGGATTGAAGACATTCCGTCCGAATCCGCCGTAAATAGCCTTTCCGAACATAACGCCGAAGATTATTCCGATTCCGGCGATCCACAATGGTATGAGCGGCGGCATGGCAAGCGTAAAAAGGGTACAGGTTACCAGTACGGCTTCCGAAACCTTTTTATTATTCCGTTTGGTAAAGATGTATTCCGTCGCAATTCCCAGCGGAAAGACAACGGCAGCGATGGCCAGTGCCCGCCATCCGTAGAGATAGATGGAGAAAAGGTAGACCGGTATGAGCGAGTACAGCACCTTCCTCATCATATTCTGTTTCTGAAACACTTATTCCCCCTTAGTGTATGGAAAATTTCATAATTTTTATCGATTTTACTATATTAAAGAGTAGAACAATAGTAGTTTTTTAACAAACGTAAATTACGGGGTTTATATGATAAACAAAGGAATTATCCGGAACATTTCCGATAAAGATATTTTTGTTGAGGCTTTCACTTCTGAATCCGGAGAAGGCCATTCCTGCGGATCGGGAAGCTGCGACCACTGCAGCCAGAAGGGGAAGACACGGCTTGTCCGGGCTGAAAATCCGGAGAACCTCTCATTGAGGATAGGAAATACAGTGGAAATGGAGATACCCTCCTCAGCGGCTTTGCTCGCTTTTTTCCGCATACTGCTTCTCCCGCCGCTTCTCTTTGCCCTTTTATACATACCGGCAGCTCATCTGCTCAAATGGACAGCAACCAACAGTATCATAGCCGGAGCCGCAGGGTTCTCATTGGCCATAGTACTGATATTGCTCTTAAAGAATAAAACTTCGGTGAAAGAGACTCCCAGAATTCTGAGAGTCCTTTAGAAACAGCGCTGATCATGATCCAACGGGGAAGAGGAACCCCACCTGGACATAGGGTCTGAAGAACGGCTGATTGATGGCGCTGTCCGCATCATCATATGTATAATCCTGCCGGGGGCTGTCATCGAGTCCGTCGGGGTTGTAGTAAAAAGTACCGTGAGCGTCGATACGGGTTTTCGGGAAAAACTCCAGCCCCGCCTTGACGCTTATGGATGTGCGGCTCCGGGAAAAGCCCATTCTCAATCCGCCTCCCAATCCGACGCCCCATCCGGTCGATTTAACCGAAAAAGCTTCATTGTTTCCGATAAAAGCAAAATGAGCCTGATAATGGTTGATGAGTCCCGAGACGGTCAGTTCGGCGGTCAGGTTATCCTTGACGGGGATCTTCCAGCCGGCGTCGAGAGCGACCATGAGAGACAGGCCGTACTCCTGAATGTTTCCGCCCTGGTTGTCATTTATAAATATCTTCCTCGCCTCTTCAGCATTACCCGGTTCGAATTGATAGGACGCCCCGGATCTGACCTGAATAAAAAGTGGAAAATCGCTTTCCGAATCGTCGAGGCGAAGCCCGAGAGTCACTCCCAGATCATTGTAGTACCCCACAGCCAGTTCTTCCGACAGCTGCAGAGAGAAGATATTTAAAGGCACAAAAACGATAATAAGAACTAATAGCTTTTTCATAAATCAAAGATAGCTTACTTCACCGGACCAGCCCATATACTGTTCGGTACAAATGGAATTGACAAAGAGGGCAAACCGGATTAATCTAAATGTCACACGCTGTGACATTTAGATTAATCTTGAGGAATGCATGAAAAAGAACTTTTATCTGATAAACCTTGCGGGTTTCTCTCTTTTAAGCTTTGCCATGGAGATTGAGGGAGAGGAATGGAAAATCGGAGGGGAACTTTCACCGGGAGCCTTCGCCCTGACAGAGGAAATGGACGGAGAGCTGGTTTTCTATGTAAATAATTTCCGGGTGAACACGGATGAATCCATATGGTCCTACACCGACGACAGCTGGGATCTGAAGGTTTTTCTCGACGGGAATATCGGTGGCTTCGATACGAATCGCTTCGACCTGCAGGGGTATATAGCGCAGCTGATCTCCGATCCCGATCTCGATGCTCTCCGGCCGAGTGTACTGGATCTGGATATTCCCGGTTCCGGAGATTTCGAGCCGCGGATATCCGTCGGCAGAGGAAGCTATTCCATAGAAAGAGAGGAGAACCGCATCAGGATCTTCATGATGCATAACGGCGGGGTTGAAATCGTCATGGAGAAGAGGGGGGAATAATGGAAAAGAAAGAGAAAACCAGAGAGACAATATTGTCGAAAGCCCGGGAGATCTTTCTGAAAAAAGGGCTCTTTGATGTGATTATGGACGATATTGCGGAGGAAGCGGGACTGACCAGAAGAACCCTGTACCGCTATTTCGCCACCAAGGAGGACCTGGCTTTCGAGACGACCATCGGCCTGATCGACGAGTGGAACAGCTACCAGAAGGAGGTCGCCTCCGGGCTTCAGGGGTCCGGTCTGGACCGGCTGGAAACCTTTCTCGGAAAACTGATCGAATATATGTCCGACCGTCTCGATGTCATGAGATACCTGGGAGAATTCGACTTCTATTTCAAAGGGGAAAAGGAATCGGTCGCATCGGAGGAGGAGAGGGAGAGATTCGAGGGCGTCATTCTGGAATCCGATGACCTGCTCAGAGAAATGCTCGAACGGGGGATCGGCGACAAATCCATACGGGACCAGATCGATATACCCCTGACAATTGCCACCATATCAAATGTGCTGTGGAGCTTTGCCCAGAGAGTGGCCGCGCGGGACAGCCGCATCATAAGAGAGACGGGATACCGGGGCGTGGAACTCATCGCCCATCAGGTGAGCCTGTACATCGACGCATTGAAGGAGAACAGATGAAAGAGATTGAATTGCCCCGGGATTTCCTTCTGGGAAGCGCCACGGCGGCCACCCAGATAGAAGGCGGGGATAAAAACAGCAACTGGTACCACTGGTCGCTGAAAGGAAAGATCGAGGGGGGAGCCAGCTCCCTCACTGCGGCGGACCACTGGAATAGAGTGGAAGAAGATATCGCCCTGATGAAGGAAATGAATCAGGAAATCTACCGGATGAGCCTGGAGTGGAGCCGGATCGAACCGGATGAAAGCGTCTGGTCCGACGAGGGCATAGAGCACTACCGCAGAGAACTGACCCTGCTGAAAGAGGCGGGCATAGAGCCTCTGGTAACCCTCCACCACTTCTCCCACCCCCAGTGGTTTGAAGACAAAGGGGCCTGGGCTTCGACGGAAAGCGTCGGATTCTTTATCCGGTTCACATCGAAAGTCGTGGAAACCCTGGGAGAGCTGATCGGGGAGTACTGCACGATCAACGAGCCGAATGTCTTTGTCAACGACACATATATGGACGGGAAATACCCGCCGGGGCATAAAGACGATATCCGGTCCTATTTCAAAGCTTCGCGGAATCTGATACTCGCCCATCTGGAAGCCTATGAACTGATTCACCGCATGAGAGAGGAGAGAGGCTGGAAGGGAACCAGAGTGGGCATGGCCATTCATCTGGCATGGTTCGAAAAAGGGGACGGCAATCCTCTGGCCGGACTGAGCCTGAAGCTCATGGACTATTCGTTCCACAGCCTGTTTTTAAAAGGCATGGTCGAGGGACGGCTCTCTTTTCCCGTCGGCTCGGGCCATCCCCGGGGCAAAGGCCTTTTCTGCGATTTCATAGGCATAAATTACTACTCACGCCATCTGATTCACTCGAGCCTGAATCCGGCGACGCTTTTCGGAGAAGTCCGGGTGGAGGAAAACCTGCCTGATGATCGCCTGAACGATCTGGGCTGGGAAATCTACCCCGAGGGGCTGTACCGCACGGTCGGGAAAACCTTTGAGAAGTACGGCCTCCCCGTCTACATAACGGAAAACGGCATTCCCGATGCCCGCGACGCCAAAAGAGCCCGTTTTATCTATGACCATATGGCCCAGATACGTAAGCTGCTCGATGAGGGAGTCGATGTCAGGCGGTACTATCACTGGTCGCTGCTCGACAATCTGGAATGGAATGACGGCTACGGCCCGCGTTTCGGCCTCATCGAAGTGGATTACGAAACACAGGAGAGAAGAATCCGCGAAAGCGGCCGCTTCTACGGAGAACTGTGCTCCGGCAAAAAAATAACCCAGGGGATGATGGACCGCTATCTCCCGGGATACAGGAAGTGAGTTATGGGCGAATTGAAATTATCCACTAAAATCGGTTACGGCATGGGTGATCTGGCGGGGAACCTTCTCTTTCAGATGACAGTCATCTACCTTCTCTTTTTCTACACCGACGTGCTGGGCATATCGGCCATGGCGGCCGGTATCATCTTTCTCATCGCCCGGCTCTGGGATGCGGTAAACGACCCGGTCATGGGCCTGCTTATGGACAGAACCAGATCGAAACACGGAAAAGCCAGAGTGTACCTTCTCTACGGCTCCCTGCCCCTGGGGCTGGCGACCATCGCCATGTTCTACGCTCCGGATCTGCCGATGGGGGGAAAGGTCGCCTATGCCGCGGGCACCTACATCCTCTGGGGCATGCTCTTCACGCTGGTCAATATTCCCTACTCCTCCCTGACCGCTTCTCTGACCGACATCCCCCAGGAGCGGACAGACCTCTCCTCCATAAGGATGATCTTCATGCTCATCGGCGTCATTATCGTTTCGGTCGCGACTGAGCCTCTGGTATCGTCATTCGCCACACCATCCCGGGGCTATTTCTCCGTAACGGCTATCTTCTCCCTGCTGGCCCTTTTCTTTTTTCTTCTCTGTTTCAGGCTGACGGGGAAAGCGGCATCAGAGAGCCGGAAAAAAGATGAGTCCTACAAACTCGGCGAGATATGGCCCCTGCTTCTGAAAAACAGGCAGCTGCTCATCGTAACCGCCGCGTCTCTGATCGGTAATATGGCCGTATTCATCCGCGAAACTTCGGCGATTTACTACGTCACCTACAATATGGGCGACAGCGGCATGCTCCCGTTCTTTCTGGGCATTGTCGTGCTTTCCATGCTGGCGGCCAATCTTATGATCCCCCTGGCCACTAAAAAATGGGATAAGAAGGGAACATATCTGATAGGTTCGGCCATAGGCGTGGCCGGATCAGTCATCTTTCACTTCATCCCCTACGATCAGACGGCGTTGATCTTCCTTTTCGGAGCTCTGAGCAGTTTCGGGATCGCGGCGATTTCGACAGTCGGCTGGGCCATGATTCCCGATACGATAGAGTACGGTGAACTGGTAACGGGCAAAAGGGCCGAGGGCATTTCCTATGCGGTCTACAGCTTCAGCCAGAAACTGGCCACGGCCGTAGCGGGAATAACGGTGGCCTCGGTTCTCCAGTGGTCCGGCTATGCAGCTAATATCCCGGTTCAGTCCGATCAGACCCTGAGGGGCATTCTCAGCACATTGACGGTAATACCCGTCATTTTCATAGTTCTGTCCATGGGCATCATCCGACTCTATGCAATCGACAGAACAACCTATGAAGGAATTCTGCTCAAACTGAAGGAAAAGATGTCATAAGAAGCAGAGAAATAGTTGACCATGCAACTATTTCTCTGCTATTTTAGTTGCATGGCTAACTTTAAATCCGTAGGCAATGTCGTATCCATACTCTACCGATACACACAGATCTATCTGAAGGAGACTCTGTCCGATCTGGATCTCCACGGCTCGGGACAGATTAAAATCGTTCTGACTCTGTCAAAACATCCCGAAGGTCTGTCCCAGGACAAACTGGCCCGGATATTAATTGTGGACAAGGCGACTGTCTCCAAAATGATCCGCCCCCTGGTGCAAAACGGGATGGTCGAGAGATCGGTGAACCCCGATGACAAAAGAGCCTATATCGTAAAATTAAGCGAAAAAGCCCTTGCGAATGTGCCGGAAATCAAGAGACGGACCGGCAGATGGACCCAATTGATGAGCCGGAATATTCCTCCGGAACGGATGGACGGGTTTTTCGAAACAATGGAGATCATGTTGAAAAACGCGGCCGACTATCTCAAGGAAGGAAATATTGAAAAAAGCTAGAAGAATTATGACCGAAGGCCCGATTCCCCCGATTCTGATAAAAATGGCAGCCGGCATGCTCTTCGGCTTCATCGCCATGTCGGCCTTCAACGCCGTGGACACCTATTTCGTGGGTCGGCTGGGCGCCATGGAACTGGCGGCCATGAGCTATACTTTTCCCGTAGTCATGATTCTCAATTCCATTGCTCTGGGATTGGGAGTGGGCCTGTCCTCCAATGTTTCCCGGGCGATCGGAGCCGGAAAGAACCATCTTGTCAAAAGGCTGACAACAGACGGGCTGGTACTGGCTGTCCTGGTTGTCATCATTATCGGAATGGCCGGAATTCTGACCATAGTCCCCCTCTTCTCCATCCTGGGAGCAGAAGGCAGAACTCTCGGCCTGATTAAAGATTACATGACCATCTGGTATTTCGGGGTACCTTTTGTCGTCATCCCCATGGTCGGCAACAATGTCATCCGCGCGACGGGAGACACGCTCACCCCGAGTCTGATTATGATGACATCGGTGTTCATCAATGTCATACTGGATCCATTAATGATCTTCGGAATAGGCCCTTTTCCCGCTATGGGAATTTCCGGCGCGGCGCTGGCAACAGTCATTGCCCGCTTAACGACTTTTTTCTTTTCACTAAGCATTCTGGGACTCAGAGAAAAGCTTCTTTCTTTTGAAATACCCCACCATTCGGAAGTTCTTTCAAACTGGAAGCAGATCGCTTATATCGGCGTGCCCGCGGCTTTGGTTCAGGCCATAAATCCCCTTACGCTGGGGGTTCTGACCCGTATTCTCGCCGGATTCGGTGATAAAGTGGTGGCCGGGTTCGGTGCTGCCGGTCGACTTGAATTTCTCATAATGGCCATACCCGCCGCATTCGGTACGGTTATGGCCCCTTTCGCCGGGCAGAACTGGGGGGCGAAGAAGATTGAAAGAATTAAGGAGGGCGTCCGTTTTTCCGCCATGGCTTCCCTTCTGTGGGGAGTCATCGTTTTTGTCCTTTTCCTTTTCGCATCCGAATCGATTATCGGTTTGTTCAGCAGCGATCCGGTTGTGAGAAACGCCGGAGCGGCCTACATGAAAATAATGGGCCTGGGGTATGGCTTTTTCGGAATACTGATGATCTCCAGCCAGAGCCTGAACGCCATGAACAAACCGCTCCACTCAGCGGGAGTGACGATTACAAAATCCTTTATTATCAATATCCCCCTGGCCTTGATCGGTTCACGGGTCCTTATGGAAAGCGGTGTGTTTACAGCGTCTCTCATCGCCAATATATCAGGAGGACTACTGGGACTTTTTATCGTATTCAGAATTCTGAATCACAAGATCTCACAATTGAGAGAGACGGTCCAGGCTACGGCCGGTTGATACGATCTTCCTGAATAAACCGCGGAGATGCTCCTCCTCCATATCCTTATGAGTCATCAGGAGGCGGAGTGAGACGTCTCCGGCTATGAAAGCCTGGGCAATCAGAGTAATGCCCCTTTTGTGCAGTTCCTTTCTCAGCAACTCATTGAAACTGTTTTTATCGCCTTCCGCGTTATAACGGAAGCAGAGATTGAAGGATTCACGGGGAACCACCATTTCCAGTTCTTCCGTTTCTCTTACAATCTGTTCCCCCAGTTCCGCCAGACGGTGATATTTTTCAATCCGACCGGCAAATCCCTCTTTCTTATAGAATTTCCAGTCGAGAAACCACTTCAGGCTATCGACCCGCCGGCCGCACTGGAGGGAGTACGCTCCGGGATTGTACTCTTCCCCTTCCCTCTCCTTCCGGTGAAGGTAACTTTTATCTCCCACATTGCAGACGAAGTCCATGATTCCCGGACGATTGTTAAAAAGCAGGACATTGCAGATTAGAGATGTGCCGGGCATTTTGTGAAAATCCATGGTAAATGAATCAGCCTGTTCCAGCCCGGCAAGGTATTTTTCCTTTAATCTGTAACTGAAAATGGCTGCTCCGCCCCAGGCCCCGTCGGCATGGAGCCAGAAATGATATTGTTCTCTCAATTTCACCAGTTCAGGCAGGGGATCATAAGCACCGCGGACCGTGGTTCCCATGGTCGCCGTAACGAAAAAGGGTTTTCCTCCGCTGGAAACGACTCGATCCATTTCTTTTTGCAGCATGACCGGATCCATTCTCCCGTGATCATCCACAGGGATTTTCACAAGCTGATCCAGTCCGATTCCCAGAATGTTGACAGCTTTGTCGAGAGAATAGTGGGCATCGCTGCTGACAAAGGCATAGAGTTTTTGATGTCCGAAGAGACCGGACGATTTCATATGATCGGATAAGAGATTTCGCGCCGACATCATGGCAATCATATTGGCGTTGCTGGATCCGGTGGTCATCTGTCCCTCGCCCCGTGAAAAGCCGGCAAGATCCAGCATCTGCCGGATCATATATTTTTCCATAAGAACGGAAACGGGAGCCGCTTCATAACTGCCCGCATCGGTCTGGGATACGGCAGCGGCTATTTCTCCGACGATAGAGGAAATATTGGCTCCGGCCCACATACGGTTATTAAAACCGAAGTGATGGGTTTTGACGGCATAGCGGAAATACGTTTCCACCCAGTGCTTCAAGGTCTCCGGATCCTCTATCCCCCTTTCGAGATCAAGTTCCAGGAGTTCGCTGAGCTCTTCCGGTTCCTTCCGGTCGGAATAGGGCATTCCCCTATCGGATGTGAGAAATGATTCCACAGCTGTGAAAAGGTTTTTTAATATTTCTATATCTCTATCTGATTGATGACTCATACAGTTATTATACTCCCGTCGATGAATAGGGTCAAAATGGTTAACACTTGTGATTTCGGAATTAACAATGTACCTTTAAAGCATGAAAAGAATGATCATTCTTTTATTCCTGTTTTCTCTTTGCGGAGCCCTGTGTGCCATTAGCGACCGCGAGCTCATCACCGATATCGAAGAGATTGTCGATGAATCACTGAGCCTGTTCAACCGTCTGGGAAAAACCGGAACAGAAGTGATCCGGGGCGCGGAAGGCGGCACAATAACCTACAGGACGGAACTGACCGGTTTCAACCGGGTTCTCAATACCGTCGAATATGAGGCCTTCTGCAGAAGGGGATATATAATAAGCGGCACAATAAGCAACAGGACAGACTGGTCCGGATCGGGAACCAGTCTGTCATCTTTTGCCATAGAGGGAATCGAATCGTTCTGCCTCGAAATAGAAATGTCTCTCTTAAAAAAGAAGAGGATTGAAGGGAATTACTGCCTGAAAAGGGAGAATTGTGAACCGATTTATATCGCCTACGATTCTCCCGATTAAGAGGCTGACTATAGAAAAAGCGGTGCGATATGCCTGTCCAGAAGATTCTCCTTAACGTTTCTGGCGACCTCTTCCCTGTGCTCTTCCAGGGCATCGAGATAGCGCTCGCCCATTTCCGATGCCACTTTGTATCCCACGTGGAGCAACTGGCGGAAATTCAGGTTATATTCGGAACAGCTCTGATCATGGCGCAGAGCATCGGCATACTGTCTTCCAGTCCAGCTATTGACGTCTACAGGCGCAGGCAGCCGGGATTTATCTATATCGATAACCGTGGCATAGGGAGCGGCCAGTTCGTCATAGCGTCCGAAGGCTTTCTCATAGACCTCTTTGGCAATTTCCAACCCCGTTCCGCCGCTTTCAGCCAGCCCGATCAGCTCTTCAAGCCAGGTCGTGCCGGCCGTTTTAATATGGATTCCTCCGCCAATTTCCTCCATGGCTTTTCGCACATGGGGATAAATGGAGAATTTATCGCTGCCTGAATGGATGCTAAGCTTGAGGTTGCGCATCATACCGAACTCTTCTACAGCCCAGGCGATAACCGCCATATCATCGCGGAACTCTTTGCCGAAAACATCGGGATCTCCCACGTAATCGACGCCTTTATTGAACCTTCCGGAAAACTTCGGAGCGATGGTCTGCGCCGGGATTCTCTCCCGGGCAATGGCTGCCAGAATAAATATCATCTCTTCGGGAGTCTGAGGATTTTCCGTTTCATCCATGGACACTTCCGTTACGAAACGACCCTCCCCTTTTACCGAGACAAGGTGCCGGTAGATTTTACCCGCTTCCTGAATGGCGTAGAGATATTTCTCCGCAACGCTGCGAATATCTTCTTCTTTAACGGTAACCGGACCATCGAGTCCGGGAATATCAAGTGAGCCTGCATAGGAACGGTTCTTTTTGACAAACTCCTCAATAGATTCATCTGTTGCTTTTTCCCCGATATAATCGGCCACATCGAGCGTGAAGAAATCGGAAGAATCGACAAAGAGATCGACTGATTTAAGATTTATGTGATCCGCATCGACATAATAGGCACCATCCCAACCAGCGACTTCAACAGCTCGATCGGCGGCCTCTCTGACGGAAAGTGGCTTTGTGTGAATGATTTCATGTTCCCGGAATGATTTATTCCAGACAATGGCCAGATCGACCCCTTTCTTTTTCGCCTCCATGACTGCGCTGAGCTGAGCCGATGCCTCTTTTCCGAAACGGTCGCCCGTTCCAATTGAATATTTTTCCAGTATCATATTACCTCCGGGATAACCCCAATATCTTGCATCATATTGTAAGCGGTTACATTATTTTTGGCAAGATATTTGATACAAAAGCTGTCTTTCCCTTCATTTATCGATAAAGTTCTTTTTTTTATGTAATCGGTACCACATCGGGATTTTGATGCTATAATACGGCATGACCATCTATGAACTGGCTGAAAAAGCCGGCGTTTCAACAGCAACCATTTCCAGGGTTCTCAATAACAGCCCCAAAGTGAGCGAGAAAACCCGGGACCGAATACACAAACTGATGAAAGAGGAGAATTACGTACCGAGCGCCTTTGCCCGGGGGCTATCCGGCTCTCCCGGCAAGACGATCGGAATACTGACCATAGATATTCGTGACCAGTATTTCGCTGCAGTAATTCATTCGCTCGAGCAGGAATTGAGTCTTTATCAGTACAATGTCATTCTCTGCAATACCGGAGGCGAATTGGACGATCAGAGAAATTACATATCCCTGCTCAGGCAGAAACAGGTCGATGCCATGGTCCTCGTGGGTTCCGTCTTCAGAAATCCCCATTTGAAAGGCATTATCAGGGAAGTGACGGAAACCGTTCCACTTATCATCGTCAATGAAAAAGTTTCGGGTCCCAATATATATTCGGTTATATGCGAAGAGGGAAAAGGCATTGAAGATGCTGTCCGGAAACTCTATGAGTCCGGCCGTCGATCATTTCTCTTTGTCAAGCCCGGACAGACCTACAGTTCAAACCGGAAGGAAAGAGGTTTCAGAAAAGCTCTGGAGAATCTGGATATTGCGACAGAGAATAGAGTTCTGGAAATTCCGAAAGGATTACAGCCTGCACAGGATGCGTCATCGCGTATTACTGACCTCCCCTTTAAAGTCGATGCGGTGATCTGCGGAGAAGACCTGACAGCTATGGGTATCATTAAAGGACTGAAGGAGAAAGGTGTGGATATCCCGGGCACGACAGCCGTGACAGGATTCAACAATTCGATTTATGCCGAAGGCTCGACTCCCACCATTACTTCCGTTGACAGCCAGAGCGACGCCATGGGTCTGGCTGCCGCACGGCTGACCCTCGATATCCTGAACGGGCGCAATGTGCCGGTCCTCAGTTCCATAAACACATCATTAATCGTCAGAGAAAGCACAGGTCCCTTATGAAAAGAATCATCCCTCCCCTATTATTGATTTTTCTGGTCACGGCATGCGGATCCGGCGATATCAAAAAGGAAGAGCCTTACCGATTTACAGCTTATCTGGATAATATCATCCAGGATTGGGAAGGACAGAAAGTCTTCATTGAGGAGTTCAACCGCCTGACCGGCATGGAACTCGACATCGTCCAGCCGCCCCATCAGCAGTATATGGAAAAACTCATGGTCAGTTTTTCCGGGAAAGACAGCCCCGAGCTCTGTGAGATACTGCCTGAATATCTCTCGCTTCTCGTATCGAGGGAAATAGCTCTTCCCCTGGACAAATACATCGAAAATTCCATTCACGTCAGCCATTTCGATGATGAGTTTCTCGACAATCTCCGGTCCCACGACGGGCATATATACGGTTTTCCCGCCAGAGACGGGGGAGGCTGCGTCACCTATATCCGGAAAGACTGGCTGGACAATCTGGGACTGGAAATCCCCCGCACATGGGAGCAGTTTCACAATGTCCTGAGAGCTTTTACCTATGACGATCCCGACGAAAACGGACTGGACGACACCCGCGGGTATACCGATGTCAACTCGGGAGCCGAAGACTGGTACAACCGGGCGATCATGCTGGACGGCCGGGTCGAAATCTACTGGAAAAACGGAGCCTGGGTGGACGGTTTCACCGAACCGGCCGCAACTGCCGCACTGGAAAGACTCAAAACGATCTACCAGGAAGGGCTGGTAGACCCCAACATTGTGACAAATACAACATTTACGGCGCGAAACCGCTTTATAAACGGCGATGTGGGCGTTTTCACCTACTGGGGGAACCATTGGGCCAGAAACCTCCTGGAGAGAACAGGAAAAGTATCGGGACCGGAGGTTGAGCTCGTTGCCATTCCGCCTCTCGATGACGGTTACTATATAAAAAGGGTCGCACCCCTTCTGGTCATCACTTCCGATACGGAGGAACCGGGTAAAGTATTCAGCAGTTTCATCGACCGGCAGTACGACAAGGGAGAAATTCAGACGCTCTTCACATACGGCGTAAAAGGGTACCACTGGGACTTTGTCGACGGAGAGCCCCGGTTCCTGATCAATCAGAACGATCCCTATAAAGTCCTGTTCACAAAGAGCTTTGTTCCGCCGACGGAGATTATCAATGATTGGGACCAGCCGATGAGGATTGATGAAGTGATTGTACCTGTACAGGAAACGCTTAACAGCAACTCCCGTCAGGAGAAGATCAAATTCGGAAAGGCCAACTACGACAGGTATTATCTGGAAATCGAGCGCAGCCTCAAGCCCGACATTATCAGCCGCATTATCAACGGCGGAATTTCCATAGAAGAGGGACTTTCAGAATACAGGCGAAAAGCCGCCGAGCTCTCTCTGGATAAAATACTGGATGAACTGAACGGAAAAATCTAGCGGGCGGCTAAGCTTCCCGGTAAACGCCGGGACTCATGTTGTGGTGCTTCTGAAAAACTCTCCGGAAGGTCTTATCGCTGTTATAGCCCACTTTTCCGGCTATGATATGAATCGGCTCGTCGGTTTCCTTCAGAAGCGTTCCGGCTTTGCTGATCCTGATTTTCTCCAGATATGTTGAGAAATTCGTCCCGGTCTGCTCCTTGAAAAAGAAGGATAGATAGGACTCGTTGACCGAAAAGTGGTCCGCTACGACCTGTAGGCTCAAGTTCCTGTTGCCGTAGTTCTTTTCCAGATAATCGGCCACCTTATCGACAAGCGTGACATTGTGGCTCTTTTTATTGCGGTTCTGATGGCGGCACACTTCCGTCAGAAATGTTCTTATGCTCTCGAAATCCGGGCCATCGGTATAGCGGTCCGGCAAATTTTCCACATGATCGCCCAGAGAATCGGACAACTGGTTTTCGATGCGGAAGCAGCTGTTGAGAAGACCGTAGAGGAAATTATTCATCTTGTTGCTTTCCAGAACGCGCTTCTCCATATTCTCAAATGCCAGAGTGTCCAGCAGTCCGATCAGTATATCCTCATTTCCCGCTTTTACAGCGTTGATCAGTCTCGATTCCAGCTCCAGAGGATAGTAAAAATCATCCATTTTTTCATCGACATCGCTGAAATGGATGATCCGGATACCTGTTTCATCGGAACTGAGAGAGAGGACATCGCGGGCCTGCATAAAGGAATGATGGACTTTCTGAAGGGAGTCCACAGTTTCCCCCAGAGCGATAAACAGGGAATCGGAATAGAGATGGGGCAGAGAGCGGGAGAAATCTTCCAGCGATTCACCGGCCGTTCTGACGTGCTGTTCCGGATTGTCCGAATCGGTCATGAGTATAAGGACAAGATTGCTGTTTTCCTGCTCGGCGATCATGATTCTGATGGGGAATTCCTGCTGGAGCCTTGTCTTCAGAAAATTTTTCACCCTGACAATCTCCTCGAAGCTCTGCGCCGTGCCGGCCGACTCCATCACTCCCTGGGAAATGATAGCCACGGAATAATAGTTTTCCGAGATCCGGAATCCCAGATGATCGAGGTATTTTTCCAGATCTTTCCGGTCCCGGAAAAATCCGTTGATCAATCTGTTGACGAAAGCGTTGTGAACGAAAACTTCACGGCTGATCAGCTCGTCCTGCAGGTCCTCGCTCTGATGGATCAATTCGCTCACATTGCTCGTCAGCGTTCTGAGGGAAATCATTTCCCGAACATCCTTATTCAGGTATCCGGAGATGGAGCGATAACTGCTGACCAGGGGGCGCGACCATCGGTTGGAGATAAAATAGGCTGCGGCCAGACAGACGAGCAGAGCGAGCAGCATCAGGATTATTGAGATCAGTCTGTAAAAGGAAACGCTTTTCACAACCCATTTCTCAGGAAGAACTGACACATACTTCCAGTCGTTTTTCCGGCTTGTCGTGTAGATGATAAACATCTTTTTCCCCTCAATGGTCCGCTCGATCATCCCCTCCTCTCCTGCCAGAGCCGGAGGAGAAAAATCACCGTCGGCATGGGAGACAAGAGTGATGAGATTGTAATCATCGTCGGCAATGTATGAAACGCCCCCGGGGGGCAGTTCGTCAGTCTCCAGAAACCGGATAAAATCAGCTTCGCCTATGAGATAGACAATGGCGCCCTGTATGTTTTTTGTTCCTCCCGTTCTGTCAATCGGTACGGTCTGGACATAGGGAATCATTCTCTTGTTTTTAAAATCCTCGATGATAACCGAGCGGACCGGCAATATCCTCCCGCTGTAGAACTGGCTACTGATGGCTGTGTGCCATTCGCGGGAACTGATGTTTTCCATCTTGAAAAAATTGACCGAATCATTGAAATCGCTGTGGGTGTAGATGGAATAGGGCGTGATTATGATGTCCTGGTCTTTGAGGTAGATATAATAGGTGGAATTGAACGATGTATTGTAGAGCAGAGAATCGTTCAGTTCGATCATCGTGTCACGGATAAGCGCCGACCTTTCCATACCGCTAAGCTTCTGATCCCTATCGGCAATCAGCCGCAGCAGTTTCGTGTTTCCTGCGATCTGATAAGTCGACCATTTGATATCATCGATAAAGCTTTCCAGAACGTCCTGCGTCTTTTTCAGATGCGTCAGCTGGGAAGCTTTGACATATTGCTCGTAATCCGATGCTATTGAACTGTTAACGGCCATCCCCGTAATCAGGGGAACCAGAATAAGGACTATATAGGCTGTTAAAAAGGACAGGAAAATCCTGTTGAATGGACGCACGGCCTCTCCTCAATGAAAAATCATACAAGATTACCCCGGTTTCCGCCATCTGTAAAATTTTGTTTGCCCATTCCAAAATTCTGGGTGCGACCTAAAAATTTGTCCCCTCCCCAATCCAAAAAATAAGGCCGCATTCCAAATTATTGGTCTCTATCCAGATGAAAAAATCAGAGGAAATAATAAATGGAAACTTATTTTAGCGAGGTACATATTCCTATGGGGAACCGATCGGCTTACGCTCCCGGCAGGGCCTGGAACAGACTCTGGAAATACAGAATGTTCTATCTGCTTATGCTTCCGGGATTCGTTTATCTGGTGTTATTCCATTATCTGCCCATGCTCGGGCTGCGCTTCTCCTTTTACGATTACGACTTGAGAGGCGTGGGTGATTTTATCGGATTTGAACACTTCAGAGACGCCCTTTCCAGCGAAGGATTTACAAGGGCATTTAAAAATACGCTTATTCTCAGTTCGGCGAACATAGTCATCCAGATGACTCTGACAATAAGCATCTCCCTTCTGCTCAATGAACTGAAGAACAGATTGTTCAAAAGGGCGGTCCAGACCGTTATCTACCTGCCCCACTTTCTTTCATGGGTGGTTGTGGGCGCTCTATTCACTCTCTTTCTGTCCCGTCAGGGAGGACTGGTCAACGCGGTCATTTCCGGCTTGGGAGGCGAACCGAAGTACTTTCTCGGAAATCCGACTCTGTGGAGAGGCACCTACCTGTTCATATTGAGCTGGCGGGAAGTGGGCTGGGGAACTGTCGTTTTCCTTGCGGCGCTTTCCGGTGTGGATCCTCAACTCTATGAGGCCGCCATTATGGACGGAGCGAACCGATGGAAGCAGATGGTTCACATAACCCTGCCCCAGCTGGTGCCGGTCATCGTAATCGTACTGATCATGAACCTGGCGAAGATTTTCAACCTTTTCGAATCGGTTTTCGTTCTCTACAATCCGCTGGTCTACAAGGTTTCCGATGTTATCCAGACCTATGTCTACCGCTCGGGAATCACCCAGTTCCGCTTCGGTTACGCCACGGCAGTCGGTCTGTTCCGTTCGGTCATAGCATTCGCGCTCGTTGTCAGCGCCAACAAAATTTCCAGCCGCCTGCGCGGTGAGTCGGTGCTTTAGGAGGCGGGAAAAATGACAAAGAGAAAAAGTCTTCATTCCCATTCGACGGGTTACAACATATTCAGAACCATCAACCTGATTTTCATGCTCAGCATCATTCTGGTAATTATGATTCCCATTTTGAAAATCGTCATAGACTCCTTCGACGAGAAAGCTTCGGAAACCATTTTCAGGATTTTCCCCGAAGCGATAACCGTTGACGCCTACAAATTGATTTTAAGCCGGCCGGCCATTTTCCGCCCGCTGGTCATCAGTTTCATCACCACCATTTCGGGAACGGCTATAGCCATGACGATCACATCGTTTTACGCCTATGGCCTGGCGCAGAAGAATCTGCCGGGGCGAAAATTCCTGATGGGGCTGGCGCTGGTGACCATGGTATTCCGGGCCGGAATGATCCCTCTGTTCCTGGTTGTCAGAAATCTGGGTCTGATGAACAGCCTCTGGGCCGTTCTTCTGGTTCACGCCATGGATGCTTACTATCTGCTGCTCCTGAAGAACTTCTTCGAGAGCATTCCGACGAGCATTTTCGATGCGGCGGAAATTGACGGATGTACCCCTCTGCAGACCTTTATCCGAGTGGTCCTGCCCCTGTCCAAGCCCGGACTGGCGGCGATAGGCCTCTTCTACGTGGTCTATTACTGGAACCAGTTCTTCGACTACATACTCTACATCCAGACGAAACCGAACCTGCACAATTTCCAGGTTTTCCTGCGCAGTCTCGTCATCGAGTCGGACACCCAGGGATTCGAAGGGTTCTCCTTCGCGACCCAGAGTCTGAAGAATGCGGCGATTACGGTTTCGATCATCCCCGTTCTGATCCTGTATCCGATGGTCCAGAAGCACTTTGTTAAGGGGATTAATTTGGGCGCTGTGAAAGGGTGATGCGCCCTGATGATTTATTGAATTGTGGAGCGGCTCCGGCGGCTCTTCAAAATATATTGGAGGATTTTTTTATGAAAAAAGGTAATGTTCTTTTAGGTTTGCTCGTAGTGCTGACAGCGGCGCTTTTTGCGAACGGTCAACAGGAAAGCGGAGACGACGGCGCGGCTCCGGTAAAAATCAAAGCTATTTTCGACAGAATTCTGACGGAAGAAAACGGACAGAAAGAATGGGCCGCAGCTTTTGAAGAGCTGACGGGAGCCAGAATCGATATCGTTCAGCCGGCGCACAACCAGTATTCCCAGATACTGGGAGCGACTTTCGCCGCGGGTGATATTCCCGATCTTCTGGAAATCCAGACAAATGACTACCTGTCCTATGCTCTTTCGGGCAACCTCGTTCCCCTGGAAGACTATATCGCCGCATCTTCCCAGTGGAAAGATGTCGATCCCGCTCTTGTTGAAGCCTACAGACTGAAAGACGGACATATCTACGGCGTTCCCACTTACGATGGCGGCGGATGCGTCACTTATATCAGAAAAGACTGGCTCGACAATCTTGGACTCGACGTTCCCGCAACCTGGGATGAGTACTACGAAGTTCTCAAAGCCTTCACTTTCAACGACCCCGATGGAAACGGAGCTAATGACACAATGGGTCTCACACTCCCCTTCCAGACCGGTTACGAGTTCGATTACTACAACAGATTCATCATGCAGGGAGCCATGTTCGGTTTCCAGGAAAAAGACGGAAAATGGGTGGACGGATTCCTTCAGCCCGAAATGATTCCCGCTCTGGAAAGATTCCAGCAGCTCTATGCGGAAAAGATTCTCGACAACGAGTTCTTCACCAACAAAACTTCCACTGCCAGAGAAAAAATCTATCAGGGCCAGGCCGGCGTTATGGAATACTGGTCCGGTACATGGGCTGTCAGATTCAACGACAGCGCTCAGAATGCTCACCCCGAAGCTCAGGTAATTCCTATAGAGCCTATCGACAATGCTTTTTACATTAACAGAGTCGGACCGGCTTTCTCCATCACCAAAGCGGCAAAGAATCCCGAAGGCGTTTTTAATGCTTTCATGAACACCATGCTCGACAAAGGCGCCGGACAGGCTCTTTTCACTCACGGTATCGAAGGCAAGCACTTCCGGAAGAGCGACAACGGCTACGTAATGCTTCCCGAGCCTTCCAATCCCGACAGACCTTTCGACAAGGCCTATTCCGACCCCACTCTGGTTATGAACGGATGGACACCTCTCGTACCCCAGGCTGATCTGATCACTCTGTCCCGGAAAATCCAGAGCGAAAACGCAGTACAGCTCTCACTGCCCCAGGGCGGCGATATGTACATCAAGAGAATCGGAGAACTGCTGACCATCAAGCAGGAAATCTTCTCTGAAGTCGTTGTCGGCAGGCTGACACCCGCTGAAGGTCAGGCTCAGTACAAGGCTAAAGCCGCCGATCTGGACCTCGATGCGGTTATCGCGGAGCTCAACAGCTAAACTCTTTTTGAGTAAGAACCATAATTTGGCAGAGCCCTTTACGGGCTCTGCTTTTCAGGATATTTAACATTGAAAGAATTCGTCGTAAACCCGACAGAAACCGGGGACCTCTCAAAATTACAGAGACTAATGGATTCGCTGAAAGGACAGGATGGAAGAATCATCCTGAAACCGGGGCAGCATTATTCGGGGCCTCTTAAAATCCCTTCCCATATTAATTTGCATCTGGACGAAGGTGCGGAGCTGCTCTTTTCCGATGACTTTTCTCTCTGTCCCGCTGTCCTCACCAGATGGGAGGGGACCGAATGCTATGCCCTGCGGGCTCTGATTTTCGCAGAAGACAGCAGCGGCATAACCATATCCGGCAGGGGTACGATCAACGGACAGGGAGCCCGTTGGTGGTCCTCCTACAGGAACATGAGAAAAGGCCTTGTATCCCGGGAAGTGAAAGAGGTTCAGGAAAGACTTATACCACTCAACAGAGAAATCGGCGGCGGATCCGGCGGAGGCGGAAGGGAAACCGGCTTCTTAAGGCCTTCCCTCATTCAGTTCAAAAACTGCAGCGGGATCCGGATTGAAGGGGTGACTCTGAAAAACTCGCCCTTCTGGAATACTCATATTCTCTACAGCCGCGATGTCGCTCTGGAAAATCTCTCTTTCATCAATCCCTATGACGCTCCCAACAGCGACGGGCTGGATATCGATTCGAGCGAAAATGTAACTGTGGACGGCTGCCGGTTCGACGTGGGCGACGACTGCCTCTGCCTGAAATCGGGAATGGATGCCGACGGCATCCGGGTCGGCAAACCGACCGCCCACGTCAATGTGAAGAACTGCTCCATGGAGCACGGCCACGGAGCCGTTGTCATCGGATCGGAGACCTCCGGAGGAATCAGTCACATTACAGTTGAGAACTGCCGGATGAGAGGGACGGACCGGGGTATCCGGGTTAAAACCAGGAGAGGACGCGGCGGAACTGTCGAAAATATCAGACTGAAAAATCTGGAAATGGATGGCGTGTCTGCGCCTATCGTTATGAATATGTATTACCGATGCGGGGCCGGCGAGGATGAGGCGGAAAGGCTTGCTTCTCTGGAGATTCCGGAGATCATAGAGAGAACGTCGACACCGGTAATACGGGATATAGTGATCGAAAATATTCATGCGAAGAATATCAGGTCGGCAGCAGCCTTTTTCCTGGGCCTTCCGGAAAGTCCTATAGAAAGGATCAGCATAACCGGTTTTACAGCTGAAAGCGAAGAGGATCGGCCGATTGAGGAGCCGGCGATGGATCTCTTCCATACCAAAACGGCAAGTCCCGCCATAATGAGGGCTTTTGTCCGTAACTCCCATTTTATCGACATAAAAATCGACGGACAGACAGAAAACATTTTAAAACCTATTTTCCAGGAGATTGATGAATGATTAACATCGGAGTAAGAGCCCATGATTTCGGAAAGATGGAAGCTCCGGAACTATCGGACCGAATAGGGAAATTCGGTTTTTCAAGCATTCAGCTGGCGCTGAAAAAAGCCATAGCCGGATTCGATGAAGACCATGGAAGATTGAGTCCCGGCCTGGGCAATTATTTCCGCGACAGCTTTGCGCGGAACCGGATCGATATCTCCGTTCTCGGTTGTTATATCAATCCCGTCCATCCCGACAGGCTGGAGAGAGAGAAAGCCATTTCCCGTTTCAAGGAGCACCTCCTCTTTTCCCGGGATTTCGGATGCGCCATTGTGGGTACGGAAACCGGGTCTCCCAATCCGGACTGCAGTTTTACCGAAGACATATATAAAGAGGAAACCTTTCAAGACTTTATCGCCGCATTGAAGGTACTGGTGGCTGCGGCAGAAAAAACGGGAGCCATCGTCGCCATTGAAGGCGTGGCGGACAAACACACTATCCACTCCCACGAAAGAATGAAGCGGACACTGGAACTGATACCCTCTCCCAATCTGGGAGTCATTTACGATCCGGTGAACTTCCTTCCGGCAGCTCAATCCGGAGAGAGCGACAGATTGATGGAAGAGGCGTTTGAGCTTTTCGCCCACAAAATGGTAGCTATCCATGCCAAGGATTTCAAAATGGATGATGGTATAAAAAACGGAACGCTGCCGGCGGGACAGGGAGAGCTGAATTATCATCTTCTCTTCGATCTGATCAGGCATTACAAGCCATGGATTCATGTCCTTCTGGAGAACAACAGGCCGGAAACCCTGAGAGAATCTCTCCGTTTTCTGGATAGTGTAAAAGAGGATTTGAAATGAAACTGATTGACCGGTATATCGATGAATTGCTGGAAAGCACTCCGGAAACCCCTCTCTGGAACCAGGAAATGATCCGCCAGGGCAAAAAGCCTCACTGGAACTATATCGACGGCTGCATGATGACCGCTTTTCTGACACTTTACAAAAAGAAAGGGGACATTAAATTTCTGAACTTCGTTAAAGAATATATAGACTATTTTATCGCTGAAGACGGATCGATTCTGACATACGAAAGAGAAGCCTGGAACTTGGACAATATCAATGAAGGACGGGCTCTTTTCGCTCTTTACGACCATTCCGGAAATGAAAAATACAGAAAGGCATTGGATGTTCTGTACGACCAGCTGATAAACCAGCCCAGAACGGCCGGAGGGAACTTCTGGCATAAAGCAATCTACCCCGACCAGATATGGCTCGACGGACTGTATATGGCCCAGCCTTTTTATCTGGAGTATGAAAAGCGATTCAACGGCAAAAGGAACTACCGCGATATACTCTCCCAGTACAAAAATGTCTACGAGACCCTCAGGGACCGGGAAACGGGACTATACTTTCACGCCTGCGATACTTCCCGAAAGATGTTCTGGTGTGACAGGAAAACCGGGTTATCCCGCCACTTCTGGCTCCGGGCTATTGGTTGGTTTTATATGTCATTAGTCGATGTGCTGGAACTTCTCGATAAAGAGGATTATGAGTTTCAAAAAGAGATTTCAGAGATGTTCAAAGAACTAACTGATTCCCTCCTTAAATATCAGGATGAATCGGGAATGTGGTTTCAGATTGCTGATCTGGGAAGCCGGAAACCGAATTACCTGGAAACCAGCGGAAGCAGCATTATCGCTTTTGCCCTTCTAAAAGCCGTTCGGCTCAACATTCTGCCCCGCTCTTATTATTCCCATGGTGAAAGGGCATTCAAAGGAATCTGCCGGGAGTATCTCTATGAAAAAGAGGGGAAAATGAACCTGGGAGGGACTTGTCTTGTCGCCGGACTGGGGGGGAAGGAAAGGAGAGACGGATCATTTGAGTACTATATGTCAGAACCAGTTGTGGAAAACGAGGCCAAAGGGATCGCCCCTTTTATACTGGCCTATTTGAATTTATAATGGAATCAGTGACATTTTGTTTTTTGAACCGGCGATCTCTGCCGGTTATACCGATCTAAACCTTATGATCCCCACGGTCAGAACAGCGTTTTAAATCTCAATCAACTCATAATCCCGTGTTCCCAACCCGATTTTGACTCCGTGCTCGAGACAGGTAGTCCAATACGTATCGGGGTGTGTCATAGTATAAGGATCATGGTTATGATGTTCTCCAATCCGCACCGATGGCATCAACGAGACATACGGCCATTTCGTGTCCTTTGAAATGAATCTTGATCGCAGCATATTTATCTTTAAAATCCATATCCTCGATACCGGCACGCTTAATCAACCTGTGCAATTTTTGCAGGAGATTCTCCTGTGAGGTTGTCTTAAATGTTGTAAAATAGACTTCTGATTTCAGAATTTTCTCTACTTTGAGATTTTCATAACTCTAATTATGCTGAAATATGGAGTTGACTTCAGGTCAAGATATTTTTTTATTCTAAGCTGAGATATATCAATTATTTCCATCTCAGCAGTTTTTTCAGATTGCTCTGATACTCTTGGTCCAGCAGTTCAGCCTTCATAGCCTCTGGCGCCTTTAAAAGTAAGGGTTTTAGGAAATCCTGCTGCCATTGGATGCCGTTGAAGTCCGCCAGAAGAAAAACATTCACTCCGACCTTGTTCCATACATACGGATCTGCACCATATTCCAGAAGTATTTCTAAAATCTCCCTGGACATACCATTCCATACCGCCAGAATCAAGGCAGTGTTGCCCGACAGCGATTTATGATTGATCATTTCGCTCCGCTGGTTCTCGGGGGACCCTTCTATAATTCCTCTGATTACCCAGGGATTCACCGTGGAGTTACTCAAAGCAAACATGAGAGGAGAAAATCCGATTACATTATCCGACATTGTCAAAGGGAAAAGAGGGGAGCCGGAGAGATCGGATGAAATGTAATGATAGTTGGGATCTACAACACCCGGCTCTTCTTCCGGTATGGCCGATTCATCAGGCCAATAGTATAAAAGTTCTACAAGCTCATCTCCGCCGAGACTGACCATGGCATAATCAAGAGCGGTAAACCCGAACTGGTTGAACTCATCTGTCTCGGCTCCGGCAGCTATCATTTTTGCCAGTACGGAAGGGGAATGTCCCAGAGTTGCTGAAGCGACCAGATCGGAGTTCATATCATCAACAAATTTGGGAGGATACTTCGGATTATGTCCATATCGAACACCGCTAGCGGCTTTGCGCAGCCCGGGAAATTCCCCCCTGAAGAAGGCATTGGGAAAAGGAGTGGATTCCACGCTACTGTGATAGAGACGCTTACTGTCAAGAGGTACATCTACGCTTTCATTGCTATTGAATGTCATTTCGGGATAAGGAGCGCCGACATAGTAATGGATCTCTGTAGCCGGACGTAAATCTATCTCCTCTGGTTCGCTATAACGGGGCACAGCTCCGCCATCGAGCAAAGCTTCAATGGTTTCAGACTGCCCTCTGTCAGCCAAGGCAATTTGCAGCAGGCTTTCTCCCGTATCGGGATCGTTCATGGCTCCGTCCAGCCCAGCAGCGACAAGGGTCCCCGCTTTGCCATCGCTGCACAGATTGGAGTTCTCAAAAAATGTGCGGATCATGGTGAACTGATGGGTTTTCGGACTGGACGGAGACATAAACTCGGGAATTACTGTCTGACCGGCATTCACAAGGGACTCAAAAAACAGGTCATCGCCGCCATAAGGGTAACCGTCAACGTCCCACCTGGTCATAAAATCCAGCAGTTTCATCAAGTGATTACTTCCTGGAGCCTTAAAACCGAGATCCACTAAAGGAATGACTATTTCTCTAGCGTACAACTCCTGAGTCTGGGTGTTTCGGGTCAGGTACAGGAAAGAATCGAGAAATACTTCCAGAAGATCGGGATTCCGCTCGGGACTGACATGACCGGTTTCAAGGATAGCCTTGACACTGCCAAAAAGAAATGGTGTGGTATGTTCTCTTTCCGATTTGAGAGGCAATTCATATTTCGCCGCATTGAGGAAATATTGTCTTAACGTTTCTCCGGCTGTCAGCTCAAGAACGGAAGGATCGGTTTCGGATAACATCTGTTTCAACCTGGCCAACGCTTCCCTTTGAAGCATACGACCATGGGTCTTAGCTATCTTATTATCGCTGTATTCTATCAGGAAATCGGCTATGGCATACAAATTCACTTCATCGGATTCTGTTATGAGGCCGGGAATGGGAGGAAGAGCCGCTTCCAGAGCCAAAGATCGCGCCGTCTGTCCATCGGCATTTTCCCAATCGACATCGGCTCCCGCATCGATGAGAAGCCTGATGAGATCAAGGTCGCGTTTTAATACAGAGTTTATCAAAAGCGATTTTGCCCTGTCCGTACCCTTTCCAAGAACTATAGATGGATCCATTCCCAGCTTGAGCGCATATTCCACGGCCTCCGGATTGCCATGTTCAAACAAGGCAGAACGAAAGTCGGAGTTCTCATTCAGGTCAGCTTCCGGGTAAACCTTTAGGACGGTTTCAAGTAAAGGAAACAGGACAGGATGCTCCGGAGCTTTACTCATCAGCCAGTTCAGCAGATACGGATCATCGGTCCAGGAATAATCCAACCCCGCGAGATATTCGATTACAGCAGGATCGGGTTCATACTCTTTGCGGCCTATGCCGACTTTTCTCTGGGGGTAGCCCTCAAAGACGGCAAACCCGGTGCCGGGAGCCGGCCTGTAGCTTCGGCCGAAGGGGTCCAGCCTCAGGTTCTCAACCAGATAACGGAGCATTGAGACATTACCGCTGCGCATGGTTTCCCCGGCGATCCACGGGTAAAGGGTATACCCGAGATCATCGAGCAACGCTATTATTTCCATATTTCCGTTTCGCAACAGCCAGTTAAGAGTCTGTGCTCCATCATAAATGGCTTCACTGTCGGCATAAAAGTATTCATCAGGTATTACATGGCTGGAAAGCAGAAAGCGGAAAATCTCATTTCGGTTATGTTCCGCAGCCAGGACAAACATTTCAGGAGAATAACCAATACCGGCAGAATCGAGCAAAGCGACAATCTCAAGATTGCCTTGGGTCGCTGCCAGCTTTCCGATTTCGGTTAAAATATCACGGTCGTCAGCCGGCAGGTCTGCAATATTGGCAAGGGCTCCCAGTCCCACCAGAGCGGAAGCCCAATCAGGATTACCGGAATACAAAGCGAAACGCACAAGAGAGGGACCAGTATCGGCAGCAGCCAAAGGAGCCCCGGCCTCGCAAAGCAAAGCAAGAATCTCGACGGATGCTGCTGACACTGCCATACCGAGCTCCAGATTAAGGTCCCGGGAGCTGCCGCCGCCGTTTTCCAGGAGAAAACGCACCATTTCAATATCCCTTTTGCCGATATATATACCAATAAGCGTGGAAAAATACCGTTCATATTCGCTATCGTATAAGACTATAGCATCGGGATTTCCACCGGCTTTGATTCGTTGACGGACCTCTTCGGCGCTATGAGTTTTAGCATATTCAACCAGCTCGGGTTCAATAGACCCGGAGGCATCAGGAAGATGAAATGTATTGGCGGCATAGGGAAAATCCTGTTGAAAGAAATCTGTTAAAGAAGCCTGACGCGGGTATAATCGCAACCAATCTACATACCGAAGCTCCGGATACCGGGTTCCGTTGTTGCGGTGGTTGAAAAAATGTCTGTCCATAGAGCCATCCCAGCCCACCGGGTATAGATCCTCATACTCCTCAAGCTCGGATAATGTTGTAAAAGAAGCCTCTCTGACGAGGCCGACAGGAGCTGGGACTTCCGGTTTCTTTAAGCTCTCATCGTCACCATAGCAAATCACACCGGCCTGAAATATCCCGGGGAATAGAGGAATAGCGCTTTCATCTGGGAGCTCTGA
The DNA here is from genome assembly GCF_014207565.1 of Spirochaeta isovalerica. Classification (NCBI taxonomy): domain Bacteria; kingdom Pseudomonadati; phylum Spirochaetota; class Spirochaetia; order Spirochaetales; family Spirochaetaceae; genus Spirochaeta; species Spirochaeta isovalerica. The sequence goes on from NZ_JACHGJ010000005.1 coordinate 301,367, forward strand.
ACCGGTTGTCATCTCTTCTCCCGGTTCGTAACGATGAACTTCCTCTCCATCTACAAAGAAAAGTACCCGATCGGGAAGCCACTCAAAGGAGTAACTATGGACCGATTCGGCAGCATTGAATCCAAGTTCCAGCTTAAATGAATAGTGAGACGGAGCTGACGGGTCATCCAGTTTTGTATCTACAGCCAGGTAAATCTGAGAGGGATTGGAGCCTGGAACCATCATCCTGATATAACCGCCATTTTTATCTTTAAAATCGCTGAGTATAGAATGGATCTGAATCCTCGTATATACAGATTCTCCCTCAGCAGCCTTAAAATCCACTTTATACCTGCCAAAACGACTGATTCCAGTAGCGATAAGGCCTCCGCTGAGAACCGATTCCCGTTGACTGTCGTATGATACCAGGAACTCCGCCCCCTCGCCGGTGAATTGTGTATTTTCAATTGCCCGGATGTTAACAGAATCGGTAGCTTTACCTTCAGGAGGTGCAATCTCGGCCACAGGCAGGTGCCAGGAGTAATAATTCGAATTGGGGTTACTACGGTCTATTCCGAAGTGAAGGGGATAGGGTTCATCGGGGTATTCATAGACAAATATCTCTGAAAATGAACTGCCATTGGGTATTTTATTCAGAAATCCGTAAGGGTCTCTTTTGAATTCAGAAGAATTGGAACATGATGCAATAAATAAAACTGCAATAAAAAGGAAAAACAGCTCTTTTACGAAACGGGACACAGGTAGGACTCCTTAAGAATTCAGGATCTATTAAATCCAAGTATTTGCTATTTTATAAATAAAGGTAAATTCTGCATTATAATCCAAAAAGAAAATATCTCCCGTAGGTGATACGGCTATATTCGTTTTGGATTTTGATTCATCATACTCAAAGAACTCCAGCAGATAGCCTTCGGAATCCCGGATAATGATGTATTTTTCAAGAAAATTCCAGTAAGTATTCCCATATGAATCTTCTCCTGCTAACTGGATCTCCGTACTTTTTCCCGGAGGAATATCAAAGTCTTTATTTGACAATCTTTCACTATCTCTTAAGCCATTTTTATCCATATGATACTTATAATAAATATCATATTGAGAAGTGAATAATTTTCCATGGATTTCAACTGTTTTATCTATAGTCTTAATCTCATCCGATTCGATATCTAATTCTACGATTTCTTCATCTGTCAAAAAATTTGATATAATATCTACATCATCAATTAATTTCACAACAAAAATGCTGGCCTGGTCATCCTCGATAAATAAAAAGTCACCATATAAACAAAAACCCTTCCATCTCCCGGAAGAGATATTGCTTCCATCGACTATCCAGGTTTTATTTTCTCTGGTGAGCTGGATATAATTTCCAATCAACTTTAAAATAATCGAATTATCAAGATACATTATTTTAGATGGAAAGGTATCCCAGGATCCCCAATACCCCTTTTTATACAGGATGTTAGGAATCCTGCTTTGGACTTCTCTATCTTTGACAATGGCAATGCTATAATTCCAGGTATCGCCAAGTAAAAATTGAGATGAATCATTAATTGCAAAACCAGAGATTCCCGGTTTTTGGGAACCACTATTGGCGTTTCTGTAAAACTTTAACTGCTCCGAACGATCGCCGTTTTCCAGTTGGAATTCCAAAATCATATTCTTTTTTTCAATAGTTTGAGCAGAAAGAGAAAAGCTGAAAATAAAGAAAAATATAAAATAGAATAATCTTAAGTGATCTTTTATAACATTCTTTTTCATTTACACCTCAGAATTACCATTGTCTGGTGATTTTAAAAAACTCGATTTGTTCCGCTTGAATCTTCATGAAATAGATCGATCCATCGGGATGAATGGCCGGCGTGGAATCTGATTTGGTATGATCATAAAGAAATGAATCTATTAATCGATCATCCCCGTTGAAAACAATGATTCGTTTGCTTCCGACTTTCCAGTATCGATTCTGATGATTATCCGCCCCTAGATATTTGTTATTCACCATTTTAAAAAAAAGATCGTATGAAAATCCGTTGGCATGATCGAGATTCCTGTCCATATGGTTTATAAAAGTTAGGAAATCTTTTGTCTGAATTTCGCCATCGCGGAAAATGACATTATCAGCGTCGACGGAAACGCCCATTACAATATCTTTAATCTCTCTCTTATCATAAAGTGAATACTCACTGCCCTGATTTTCAATCGCAATGACCTCGCCATCGGCTAGATGATGAAAGAGCACAGAATCAATCCATATGAATTTGTCTGTCTTTAATTGATTGAATAGCTCTGTGCCTCCAAAACCATATTGAAAAAGATTGTCTCCTTTGTCAGATATAATATAAAAGGTGGATTCCTGGTCTCTTCCGTAAATCCGATCTTTGTTAATTTCAAGGGATGAGGAATAATAAACCGTTGAACTCCCATCAACATTAAGGATGCGCTTGAAATTAATATCTTCATCATAGATTGCCATTCGCTTGTTATGAGTATCCGCTATATAAACATCTCCCGTCTCATCAATGGCAAAAGATTGCGGCCCGCCGCTGAAAATATAGCCCGGATCATATTCATATCCCAACTCATTTTCTGAAGAACCGGTTTGGATAACCTTCAAAGAAACCATGGGATAATTATTGTAACTAACCGAAAACAATGTATGGCTTAGGAATATCAGGATTATTATTAACTTTTTCATTTACAATTCCTCTTCAGCATCCCGTTTACTTTCAAAAATCCCGATCTTTCATAAAAGTGAACGAGTTTATCGTCACAACATAGATCAATGGAATACATATCTTTCATTTTTTCAGTCAACCTTTCTAACAATTGCGTTCCAACTCCCTGCATCCTGTATTCCGGCAAGACTTCGAGCATGGGAATATAGGCGAAGAGTTTGTTATCGGAAATAGCATATATAAAACCGACGATCCTTCTTTTCCGGTCATCTACGGCCAAAAGTGAATGCTCTCTGTTTTTCAGAATATACAGTAGCGTTTCCGGTGAAGGGGGATCAGGCCAACCGTCAAAAAAGCCTTGAAAATCATCTTCACTGAAAGGAGTTGCATCATCTGTGTAGTATATCATGCAGAGATTATATACTTTAATTTTGAATATTACATCTAAAAAGAACCGCCCCGGATTATTGCGGTTTTCAGACAATTTTTACCTTTTTCCACTTGCCCCCGGCAAAGCGGATCCGGAGCATAATGTATCCGAGGTATTTCTCCACAGCCGTGGCGATCCAGGCCCCGGTCAGCCCCCATTTCAGATAATGGATTGAGATATAAACAAGAGGAATCCTGACAAATATCAACCCGACAAGGGAAACGAGTAGCGGCCACCTTGTGTCTCCGGCGCCTTTTATGGAACCGCTGTACACGAGAAAAGTATTCTGCGCCGGATTGATCACAGCCAGAATAAACAGGATGGGGCCAAAGACATCGATGACCTTTATGTCGGCCGTAAATATCCTGACCAGTCCATCTCCGGAAAGAAGAAAGAGTATGGAGACGATCAGGGAAATCAGAAAAGCCCCATGATGAAGAACCTGTACATAGAGAACAGCCCTGTCGGGCCGCTGTGCTCCCAGATGCCTTCCAGTGAAGGATGAGGACGCTATCCCCAGAGCCTGCCCAAGATTGGTGGAAAGATTGGATACCGTCAGGGCGACCTGATGGGCGGCAAATGCCACGGTTCCCAGATTGGCGATCATCCTGGTGTAGAGAAAAAATCCGCTTCTGAGAACCAGCTGCTCCGCCGCGGAAGATGAACCGATACCGGCAATACCTTTTAAAACAGTTTTATCCCAACCGAGAACGACTTTTCCCTTCAGCCTGACGGGCAATTTGGTTTTGAATAACAGAACCAGCCCCAGCATCGAGGCGGAAGCTTTGGAAACAGTCGCTGCCATCCCGGCTCCCCAAACCCCAAAAGCCGGTATAAAGGCAAACCCGAAAATCAGCACATACCCCAGCACCACATTAATAATGTTGGCCAGGATGTTTATAAGCATGGCGTTCCTCGAATCGCCAGCGCCTCTGAGGAGAGACGATACGGCCAGGGGTAAAACCTGAAAAACCGTTCCCGCCGCCATAAAGCGCATATAGGTTATTCCCTCTTTCAAGCTGTCTGACCGGGCCCCCATAAACATAACAATCTGTTCGGCGAAGATATAGAAAGGAAGTGAAATAATCAGTCCGGCGACAAAGGCAAACTGAATGGTCTGAACGATGACTTTTCTCGCGTTGCCATAATCCCGCGCGCCGGTGTACCGGGCGATCATGGCGGTAGCCCCGATATTGAAAGCCTGAAAAAGGGCAATGGAAATTCTGACAGGTTGACTGGACAATCCCACCGCGCTTAACGCCGCTGCGCCCAGACGTCCCACCATCGCCATATTGACAACTGAAATAAGCGAGAACAGAAAAAGCTCCGCCAGACAGGGTAATGTAAAACGGATTATCTCATCGTACATTTTTTTGTTCATAAAAGAATAATACAGCTACTCAAAAGCAATTATTGGCTATTATTTGACACATTTACTTATTATTGACTATATTTTGTCCAATGACTCAAAGTTACTCTTTAAAAGCCGGTTCAATAACTCTGGGATATAAAAAGAGCCGGAACATAAGCCAGACGCGCCATTTCCATGAGTTTTATGAGATTCTCTACATAATCGACGGAGTGCGGGATATTTTTGCAGGGAACAGAACAGTCACTCTCAAGAAAGGGGATTTCCTGCTTATCCCGCCTCATCTCATACACAAATCGCTTGAAAATGGTAAGGAATCGGAAATTTACTCTCTGTATCTCGAGAAAAATGAAGCGCTTAGATCAACAACTGAAGAAGGCGCGGTTTACTTTCCCTCACTTTCAGCACCGGCAGTACAGACAGGAATAGTGCTTACACGCATGGATAGGGAATTGAAGGAAAAAAGCGACTTCTATCAGATCATGTCCGAATCTCTGGCTGCTGAAATTTCAGTAATAATTGCCAGACATGGAGATATGAAACAGGACGGGAAAATCGAGATCCGGGACAACGGAAAAATCGAATCAATCATCCGTTTTATCGAAAATAATTACAGCGAAAATCTCAATCTGAAAATGCTGGCGGAACAGTTTTATATAAGCCCGTCCTACCTGAGCCGATTCTTCCACAGGAAAACCGGATTCACTCTCACAGAGTACATCAATCATATAAGAGCTTTACGGGCTCAGAAATTTCTGCGCGAAACATCGGAGGAGATAGGCCAGATCTCCCGGAAGTGCGGCTTCGGCAGCCTTTCGCAATTCGGGAGAATCTTTAAATCCATCAGCGGCATGACGCCCCGGGATTACAGAAAACTCACCCTAGTGGGTTGAACTCTCTTTCCAGCTTGAACGTCAAAGACTCCAGATCCAGCCCCGTCTGAGGAAAGAACAGCTTGATAAAGTGGTTCGTTCCGAAAATCATGCCCATGTGAAGAGTCTGCTCTTTCCACTCCCCTTCCGTCCCCTGCAGCGCAAGCGTGCCTATTAGCTGGTTGTCCATAAAAACGCTGACCGAAACCTGGGCCAGGACGTTGAGATCGCTTTTGTAGCGAACTTTCAGATCATACATCCCGAAGGTTCTGACAGTTATGCCGAAGAGCTCTTCACTGCCTCCCGACGTATTCATGGAGCTGCCGTCAATATCGGTACCTTCCGCGTTGATGCGGTAAAAGGTGAGGTTTTCCCTGTCGGCGACCTGATCCTCATCAGCTTTCATTTCTTTCAATTCCTGATCGCTGATCCGGCCCGATTTGTGTTCCATTGCCAGGGATCCCAGGAGAAACTTAAGAATATTCCGGGCGCTTCTCTGGAGATGAGCTCTTTTCAGTACACCCTTTTCCAGCATTTCCAGTGTATTGTCATTTCCCGCATTGGTAGCGGAATCGCCGACGCACATATAGAGGTCGTTCTGTGCTCTTATCATAGCGGCCGTATTGTTTCTGGAAGGTTCTTCCCCTTCGAAATTCATCTGAGCCCACCAATCGGTCATGGCGATTCCATGAAACCCCCACTGATCGCGCAGAACGGTCGTACACAAATCATAATTCCCCGCTGTCCAGATGCCGTTCAAAGCTCCGTAAGTGGTCATGACAGAGTATGCGCCGCCCTCTTTTACAGCGATTTCAAACCCCTTGAGGTAAATCTCCCTTAGAGCTCTTTCAGAGACAACAGAATCGGAAGAACTCCGTCCCGCCTCCTGGTTATTGGCGACAAAATGTTTGATTGTTCCGGTCACATTGGATTCGGCCATACCCAGAAGCTGGGCAGCGGCAATTTTTCCCGTTAGCAGAGGATCTTCCGAGATATACTCGAAATTCCGTCCGTTCAGAGGATTTCTGTGGATATTGATTCCCGGACCGAGTATGGTCTCTATCCGGTTTTTCCTCAATTCCCGTCCGAGCATAACAAAGAGATCGCGGACCAGATCATCATTGAAGGTGCAGCCGAGAGCCGTTCCGTTGGGAAGGCTGAAGGCTTTGGTTCCACAATCCATCCGAATACCCGAAGGGCCGTCGGCACAGCAACCTACAGGAATTCCCCGATCCGCCAGACTATCGGTTAAACCGCCGAATGCGGCGGCTACTCCCGGCGTCGCTTTAGGACTGCTCATCCCTTCGCCTCTGGTCAGGCAGGCCATTTCCTCATCGGAGAGCTGAGCAATAAAATCATCAAGAGAGGTTTTCCCTTCATAGACTTCTCCGAAAGAGATACCACGGTCTCCTGTAAAGGCGATTTCTTCGGGACTTCTGTCATCAATCCGCTTCTGAAGATCGACAGTTCTCAGGGGAACGGGCTGACGCCCTTCCGCAAAGAATCCCTCTTCCCTTTGAACCGGCTTCAGACGATTGAAGAATGTGACGGGAGCACAGGCTTCCTCAAGCGTCTCGATAACAGTGAAATCCTGCTCAAATGATCCTACCTTCAAAGCCTGACGCACATCGGATCCGGCATAAATATTGTATCTTCCCGCTTCCAGGATAAAAGATGATTTTGAACCCGTGACACCGCTGTCATCATAGGAAGCCAGCCTTGTCTTCGGTATATCCAGAGTGATGGAAGCTGATTCTCCCGGTTTTAGAACTTCAGTTTTTCCATAGGCGACAAGAACCCGGACAGGTTTGCCCAGTTTACCCTGTGGCGCCTCGCTATAGACCTGAACAATCTCTTTACCGGCGGAATAGCCTCTATTGATTATAGTCGCCTCAACAGATATTGATTCAGACTTAATCGCAGTAAGTTCGGCTTCAATGGTAAAATCCGTATAAGAAAGACCGAATCCGAAGGGATAGAGCACCTTTTCCTTTGCAAAAGTTTCGAAATAGCGGTACCCCACATAGATATCTTCTTCATAGATATTCGTTTTCAGATCCCCGAAGTTTTTTGTCGAGGGATAATCATCGGCTTTTAAAGCAATGGTATCTGTCAATCTGCCACAGGGATTTATATCTCCGGTCAGAATATCGACAACGCCATGTCCCCCTTCCTGACCTCCCTGCCAGGCAGCGAGAACAGCGGATGGATCACTTTTTTCCAGCCAGCTCATATCAATGATATTTCCCGTATTGAGTATGACAACTGATCGGGGAAAGTAGCGGCAGACTGTCGCTATCATCTGCTCTTCCAGTTCAGTCAGACGATAACTTCCCGCTTCGTCTTTCGAATCCTGGTCCTCTCCACCGGTCCGTCCGATTACAATAAGAGCCAGATCCGATTCTTCAGCCGCTTTTCGTACCAATTCCTCATGGAGAGGCATTTCCGCTTGAGACCAGGGAACTTTTCCCCACCCCTGCCCTTCATCGTAAGGATTATCAATCAACCAGTTTTCATAGGCGTCCAGAACAGACTCATTAGTTGAAATTTCATCATGTTCTTTCAGCGCATCGAGAAGACCTATCGTGTAGCGGGTATTAACCAGACCGCCGGAACCGAGCCCCGATTTATAATAATGAAACATGGACCGGCCGAAAAGAGCGATAGACTCCCCCTTCCTGACGGGCAGTGTCGCTTTATCGTTTTTCAACAGGACGCACCCTTCGGCTGCAGCTTGTCTGGCCAGAGCGGCATATTTTTCCTGGTCCAGCTTTATATAATCTCTCACAATAGAATCTCCCGATTGAATGATGAAAGAATAATAGGGTAAATCATCAATCCTATCCAGAGGGGAAGCGCGATTCCCTATTTCTGTATTGTCCAGGCGTGCAACCCCGTATTTTACGGAAGCGGCGGATAAAATAGGAATGGCTTTCGTATCCCGATTCTTCTGATATCTGTAGAAGGGGAAGATCGGTATTGCGGAGAGAATGCAACAAAACATTACTGGGAACGGAATGGCCCGGTGGATGGAGCTTTGCATTGATTGGATGGATAGGTGGTATAGTTGAATTCGATGAAGAAGCACATCTCTTCTATGGGGAAGTTATTGGATTACTTGATGCCATCGCTTTTCAGAGACATTTATGGTTCGGACTCCTTCGGATCAGAGTGTATCCCAGAACAGGTTCGATAGACAACAAATTAAACTTTATTGCTGATCCTTTAGCTCCAGGCGTCCGGCGGTATACCGCTTCCTTCCATATTCGATTTCAACGTACTGATAGGAAGTTCTTTACCCTTGTGAAAAGGGACAATTATCTGATAGCCGGTCTTGAAGTTCTTCCATTTCTGATGGCTCCCTTTCTGGCTGACCTCCTCAAATCCATGATATGAGTGAATCTTGGTAACTTCTGAGGCTGATAATCTTTTCTATAGGGGGGACACTAAATAGCGACCTCATAGACCTTGGCATCGGGGCTCAAGGCATGAGTATCGGGTTCCAGATAAAGGGCGATGGCTTCTTTGACGTTTTCCATGGCTTCAGCTTCCGTGTCGCCACAGGAAGTACAGCCGGGAAGTTCAGGACATACGGCGCTGAATGAGTCTGTTTCCTGATCGTATTTAATTATTACTCTTACATGCATAGTTCTTTCCTAACATTTAGTATACATAAATACGTGCTCTTTTTCTATTCAAATCAAATAACTACTCTCTCAAGATCTTTACCAACTTTACTGCTGATAAAAGCAAGAACGATATGCTTGTGGGAACCGACTTTATCAGAGAGACACAAAGCAGGTCTGACCTTACTCGACGATAAATCAGTAAACGGAAAGGGAGCAAGTACGATAGTTCCTTTTACCATTCGACGGGCTTCCCGTCTTCCATGGTGTAGATATCTTCTTCAGGATCATTCAGAAAATCAAAAAAAAGCGCTGACCGTCTAAGGCCAGCGCTTTCTAATGCGATCAGTCAATCCAATTCGGTTCTATATTTCCACTACCCCAGTTCCTGCTGAAATAATTATGATATATAACTGTTCGATCATCATCGGAATAATCTACATCCCAGGAAGAAAGATCATGATCGGTAAAAGAAGATACACCGTAAAGCATAGCCGCAAAATTAGTAACTTTAGAAACATCCCATTTGCTGAGATCTTCATCAAATTTGAGTGAAGATTCAAACATAGAAGCCATATTTGTAACATTAGAAACATTCCAGTTTTCTAAACCCGGTTCAATGAAGAAGTTTGCCTCTTTGAACATGGCGCTCATATTAGTGATATTTGATACATCCCAGGAACTGAAATCTTCAAAGATAGCAGCGTCATAAAACATATAACTCAAATCTGTAACTTGGGATAAATCCGGGGCATCTTCTGCAATAGTTTTAAAATTCGGACAGGAATAAAAGGCATGATTCATACTCTTCCACTCTATTGTTCCCCAATTGACCACGGAATGAATATTGTATCGGTTCGTGTAACTTGAAGATGAAAAATTGATTGCCGGAAAAGTTCCGGTAATTTTTACAGTATACTCCACCATTGAGCTGGCATATGTGTGAGTCGCATCGCCGGTTAGACCGGATTCCGATGTTCCGTCACCCCAATCAATATTGTAATTATATATATAACTACTGTCTGTAGGGATGGTAATTGATTTGTCTGTATAATCTCCAGTCCATTTGGTTACAAATGCTGTATCTCTCCATTTTGCATATAAGTTCAGATCGGCATCATCTGTATAAATGTCTCCACCCTCATAATCCATTCCGCTTCCATCGGGCTCTGTGTTCCACCTTAAAAACAGATAATCTGATTTTGCCAGATTGCCTGTATTATCAGCCAAATCAATGCTCAGTCCTTCCTCTTTCTGCTGAGTTCCAGGGACTGTTCCCGAGTCCGCTCCATTAGCATGGTAAATAATAGAGAAGGAACTCTGTGAATCGGAATCTGTTGGTATTGTCGGTGTTGTAGGAGAGGAACATCCGGCAAAAATAATAATGACAGTTAAGACCAAAATATAAAAATAATTTTTTACTAAGTGTCCTGTTAATGATATAAAAAAACTCTGTGTATTCTCTAGCATGGATTTACCTCAATTTTAATGTTTACTAAGAGAAATACGCAGCTTTTAGCTGTATTGCTTCAAAATTAAGATAATTTTTCACTCATACCGAAACAGAGACTGTCCATCCCCGATCCTCTTCAGCTGATCTGTCTCTTTCAGCTCCCCTTTATAACAGACCTTACAGGATACAGCCTGTGAGCAATCAAAACACAGATCGGCTATCCGGCCGTCTTTCCAGTTAACAGTTAAGCCAAAACATCCTTTGGTCCGATACCCCCTCAGAGATCCTGTGGGCCATGCCCTATCACGTAGAAAGATCTCATCGCGTGAGTATAGATAATGGTTCCTCAGATGAAGAGCCAGCCACACTCCGCCGCCCAGTAATTCATTTCCCTTATGATATTGAGTGTGAAGAACAGAACAGACCGGAACCTACAACTGGGAAAAATGGCAAAATACCAAAGCACAGGCAGATTTCAGAGACAGGTTGTCTGAAGAAGCCAGCGGGTACTAATTAACTGGAAGAGTTTCCTCCGTCAGGCTGCCCTTTGGGGCAGCTTATTTTTTGATCAATAGGTCTTTTCTATCAAACAATTTTACTACCGGAATGCGAATACAGAGATCTTCCTTATTCAACCTTTCTCAAGTGCCTCCCAGATCCCGTTTATATAAGCGATCCCCAGCGCCCGATCATAGAGCCCGTAACCGGGTCTCGCCTGTTCGCCCCAGATCATTCTGCCGTGGTCCGGCCTGGCATAACCGTCGAACCCAGACTGGTACAGCGCCTTCAGGATAGCGAACATATCGAGTGATCCGTCCCCGCTGAAGTGGGACACTTCACGAAAATACCGCGGCTTCGTAATCCGGATATTCCGGATATGGACAAAATGCAGTTTTCCCTTTGAAACCGCCGATTCGATCATGGCCGGAATATCATTGTCGGGATGGCTTCCCAGACAGCCTGTGCAGAGAGTGATCCCGTTCATTCTGTTCTCGTTGAGAGCCATGATCGCTTCCATATCACCCTGGTTTTTGAATATGCGGGGAAGCCCGAAAACGCTCCAGGGAGGATCGTCGGGATGTATGGCCATAGCCACGCCGGTTTCTTCGCAGACCGGCATAATGGCATCGAGGAAATACTTCAGATTTTCCCTCAGCTTTTCCTCGGTAATGACGGAAAACTTTGAAAACAGATCGACTATTTTCGCCATTCTCTCCGGTTCCCAGCCCGGAAGGCTGTAGGTCTCGGCTTTTTCCAGCATATAATCGGCAATGGTATCGGGTTTGATCTCCGCTATTATGGACTCGTTGTACTCCATTGTCTGAGAACCGTCGGGAAGCGGGGCATCGAGGCTGGACCGGGTCCAGTCGAAAACAGGCATGAAATTGTAGCATATGACCTTCACTCCCGCTTCGGCAAGACGGGAAATAGTCAGTTTATAGTTCTCGATATGAGCATCCCGCTCGGGACTGCCTAATTTGATGGCATCGCTAACATTGACGCTCTCCACAACTTCAAACTGAAGCCCCGCATCATTGATGCTTTTTTTCAGAGCCAGTATTTCATCCATGGGCCAGGCTTCTCCGGCCGGAATGTGGTGCAGAGCGCCGGCAACACCGTCTATGTTGGGTACCTGTCTTATCTGCTGAAGGGTGACAGTGTCATTTTCCTCACCGAACCACCGCATGATCATTTTCACTTTTTAGCATCCTTCTGAGCCGACAGAAAATCATAGAGCTCCTGTCCCTGCCCACCAAGTGTCTGTTTGTTTAGGACAAAACTCTGTTTTGTCCCGGTATAGAGAATAAGAATTTCTCCGACCCTTTTTACTGATATCAGATCGGAAAAGGGGATAAGCGTGCTGCTCTTTTCCGATATAACCCTGATTCCCGAACCGTCTATCTTCATTTCCAGACCATCGGGTATCGAGGCGACGATCTTCCTGCTGCGCATATAGATAAAAAGAGGCTGAACCAGAGGAAAAAGAAGTATTCCCGCAACAATAAGGATTCTCACATCCCGGCTGCCGTCGGCCCAGAAGCGGACGGCCAGAAGAATCATCGAGATAGTAAAAATAAGATTAACCAATCCCGCCATGGACCGGTAGGTATTAGCCAGCCCGAGAATCAGAAGATTCCCGGGTCTGACTTTATATTGAAAGCTGAATTCCATTATCAACAAGCCGTCTAGTTGAATAAAGAGGGAAGGAAGAGGCTGATGGAGGGTATAAAGGTCAGCAGCATCAAAGTAACAATCATCAGCACATAAAAAGGCAATGTCGCCTTTACGACCCGCTCGATTGGAACCTTTCCGACAGCCGAACCGATAAAGAGCACTGAACCGACAGGCGGTGTCAGGAGCCCGATTCCGCAGTTCAGAATAATCATAACTCCGAACTGAATGGGAGAAATTCCAATGCTCGTGGCGATAGGCAGCAGGATGGGTGTCGCGATCAGAATAATCGGAGCCATATCCATAATCATCCCCAGAACCAGAAGGATCAGGTTCAGCATGAGAGCCAGAATAATGGGATTTTCCGTTAATCCCAGGATGGTCTGCGCAGCCAGAGTCGGAACATTGAGGCGGGTAAGCAGGAATCCGAAAATGCTGGATGTGGCAATCAGAATCAGAACGATGGACAATGTATGAACCGCCTGATCCAGGACCTTCCAGACGCCTTTCCAGTCCAGACCCTTGTATATGAATACGCTGACGATCAGACTGTAGATGACAGCGATAGCCGCTGATTCGGTTGCCGTGAAAATACCTCCGACAACGCCGACGACGACAATGATTATGGCAGCCAGGGCCCAGAAGGATACGGCGAACTGTTTCAAAAGATTGAGCAGATTGAACTTGGCCCCTTTGGGATACTTTCTTTTGACGGAAATGATATAGGATCCGATCATCAGGGTTCCCGCGAGAATGGCAGCGGGAAGATAACCGGCGAGGAAAAGGCTTCCGACCGAAAGTCCGCCGGCCGTTGTCGCGTAAATAACCATGTTATGGCTGGGAGGGACAAGAAGACCCTCACAGGAACTGGTAATGGTTACGGCCGTTGCAAAATCGTCGTCATATCCCTGCTCAACCATCATGGGAATCATGATGCTTCCGAGAGACGCCGTATCGGCCGCAGCGGATCCGGAAATTCCGCCGAAAAAATAAGATGCGACGATATTGACCATTGCCATTCCGCCGCGCATCCATCCGACGCAGGCATCGGCCAGTGCAATCAGTTTTTCAGAAATACCACCGCTTCCCATGAGATAACCCATAGTAATGAAAAAGGGCACCGCCATCAGGCTGAAAGAGCTTATACCCTTGACCATCTGCTGAGCCACAGTAGTCAGAGGCAGCCCCTGATAGAGCAGACAGAGAATGGAGGAAAGAGCTACCGCATAGGCAATGGGAAAACGTATAAGGACCAGAAGAAGGAAACTTCCCAGAAGGATGAAAATAGCCATGCTGTCGACAATCATTTTTCAGAATCCTCCCCGAGTACGATTTTTTTAATCTGATTGACTATAGTCTCCACTTCAAATATGACCATAGCCACTCCCGCCAGGGGAACCGGCAGGTACATCCAGAAACGGGATACGGAGGGCATGCTGACGTAAAACCCCCTGGAACCGAGTTTCTGGGCATAGCGCCACCCTACGACGATCATGACAAATCCCAGAGCCATGACAGCCAGGTCGGCAAACATATCCAGAAAGCTGATCAGTTTTTTCGGAAGATATCTGTCAAGAGCCGTCATCCTGATGTGGGCATTGCGCCGGATAGCCAATGCAGCGGATAAAACAGCCATATAGGCCATGCAGGTAAGGACAACTTCCTCACTCCAGGCGGGATCAGGTATAAAGGAAACATATCTTCCCGTAACAGCCATAGCCGTGATTCCGATATCAATTATCAGAAGCAGCTTGCACAGAAAGAGCACCACTTTGTAAATCATGTCATAAAAAGGCTTGATCTTATCAGCCATCTCGAACACAGCTTTCATATTATCTCCTCATTAAACTATTATGGCACAGAAACATCTGTTCCTGTGCCATGATTTTTTGAGTTTGATCAAAGCTTCCGGCCTATTCCCGGAGGGAAATGCGCCGGAAGGAACTGATCTCTACTGCATATCGAGTATTTTCTGGTAAAGAGCCGCATTGGAAGCGCTGGATTCTTTAATTACATCAGCACAGGCAGCCTGCCAGGGTCCTTTGTCTTTAACTTCAACGACAACGGCGCCTTCAGCAGCCAGTTTTTTCAGTACTTCGTTTTCCGCACCTTCGGAAAGCTCTCTGTTGTAAGCGGAAGCAATTTTTCCGGCTTCTACAAGAGCATTCTGCTGGTTGGGAGACAGTTTGTCCCAGGCTTCGTCTGTGATAATTACCTGGATCGCACCGAGAGTATGACCATCGAGAATCATGTAGGGAGCCACTTCGTGGAAAGACATACCGTAGTAGTTGGCTATGGGCTGTTCAGCGGCGTCAACAACACCGGACTGAAGAGCGGAGTAAAGTTCGCTGTAGCTTACGACTGTAGGAGAAGCGCCGATTCCCTCAACCATACCGCGGGCAACGGGGTCGTTTGATACGCGGATTTTCATACCGGCAAGATCGGCCATCGTGTTCAGGGGGCTGGTTCCGAAGAAATGGCGGAAGCCTTCTTCTCCGTAGAAAAGACCGCGGATTCCCGTTCCGTTTTCATGGGGCTCGAGAAGGAATTCGGGAGCGAGTTCACTTGTGGCGAATTTCCAGAAATGCTCTCTTCCGGTAAATGTATAGGGGATGGAGAGAAGCTTGGATTTCTCACCGCCGTAGCTGGTCAGGGCAAAAGCGGAGATTCTTGACATATCAATAGTTCCGCCGCCGCCGAGCATGGCATCGAGGACATCGGGTTCAGCACCGAGAACACCACTGTGCTGGATATCGAGTTTAACAGTTCCGCCGGAGAGTCTTTCAACTTCCTCTTTGAATTTGAGACCGGTCTTACCGACAATTGTTTCGAGGTTGTTAACCTCGGCATAAACCAGAGTTACAGGTTTTTCTTCAGCGGGAGCTCCGCTTTTGTCACCCTGCTGTCCTCCGGCCATCACGCTTGTCGCGGCCAGAACCATTACAAATAAAATCAACAAAATCTTCTTCATAAATTGCTCCTTCTTTTTTTAAAGTCAATTTATGGTACGCCCGCTTTTATAATCGCGCTCTATACAAAAATATGAACCTCTTCACTTATTTGCTGACTTTTGGGAAATCAATATTCGAAACAAGCCCGAAACCTTTCAATTATTGCTGTTTTAGCATTTTTTTGTTCCGGAAGTGTCGGGGAGAGCACTTCTCAACCCTTTTAAATACACGTGTAAAATAATTCGGATCGCGGTATCCGATTCTGCCGCTTATCTCTTTCATGGTTAAATCTGTCTGATTCAGCAGCCGCTTTGCTTCATTTATCCGGATCTCCGTCAGAAAAGTAATGAAATTTTTCTTTTTATGCTCTTTAAAGATTTTACTGAAATAGAAAGTGGAGAGATTGCAGTAAGCCGCAGTATCTTCCAGGCTTATCTCCCTGTAATAGTTCTCCTCAATATACTGGCAGGCTTTTTTTATCACGGGTATATTTTCACTGGCATAGAGAATCGCAACCTTGCTTATCAATTCGTTGAGTACGTCCTTGAAAGCTTTCAGCAACTCCAGTACATTAAGCGAATCCCCCAGTTCCACAGTATCAATCCGGCATTCTCCCTCAGGAAACTGCAAAGCTGCCGAATGTCTGAGAATAACGGTTAAATCCAATATGCTGTTTTTTTTATCTTCAAATGAGGCCGGCGATGACTGAACCATATCTTCCAATTTTACAAAAAGCTCATCCAGTTTCCCTTTATCCACCGCAAGAACAGCCTGTTCCAGATCCATTTCCAGTTCAATAGGAAAACTTCCGCCCGAAGAGGAAAGGTCTTCCTTATCAGATATTTCGCTCAAGCTCTTTTTTGCCTCGGAAAAAGATATCTGAGCCCTGTTGGCGCTCTCAAAGATTGATCCGAACCCCAGCATGATATCGATATTCAAATCATCCCTGATATTGTCGGTAATGGACTGAAGGCGGTTTGAAAGAATCTCATCGGATTCCATTATACCGTTGTATCTATCGCAATATACCAGGATGAGGACGCTATTGAGGTCTGCATTGCATGAACAGAAGAGATCGTGCTGGCGAAGCTGAGCTTTAAGAAGTCTGATACATCTTTTTTTAAGAATCTCTTTCTGATATTCCTGGCTTGTGAGAATCGGATAGGATTTGTAATTCAGCTTCATAATCATGCCGCGGCCTTTGCGGAAGTCCATATCGAGTAAGGTCAGGTAATTTTCGAATTTCTCTTCCTCCAGAGTCCGTGTTGCCAGATTATAGATAAACTCCGAACCGAGATAATCAGTTACCCTGTCCAGCCTCGATTCAATAATCTCACGTTTCTGCTTTTCTCCTATTTTTCTCATCAGCTTGGAGGTTACTTTTTCCATCACTTCGACGATTCTCTTTTCTGATGAGGGTTTGACGATGTAGTCCTCCACACCTACTTTTATTGCTTCATGGGCATAATCGAATTGATGGAATGCCGTAAGAAAAATGATACAGGCGGTTTCGTCGGACTCTCGAATCTTCCGGGCGGCTTCGATACCGTTTATTCCAGGCATATTGATATCGAGAATGATGATATCCGGTTTCGTCGTGCGGGCCTTGTCTATGGCTTCCCGTCCGTTTACGGCTTCCTCGAAATGGTTGATGGAATCGATGCTCTTGGAAATGATAAAACGGAGAGCTTCCCTTTCGAGCTGTTCATCGTCGGCAATCAGCAATTTAAACATCGGCTTCCTCCGGAATAAAGATCTCTACAACGGTCCCCTCTCCGATAACGCTGTGAAGGGAGAATTTTTCTTTCCCGTTGAATTTCAGGGCCAGTCGCTTTTTCACATTCTCTACGCCGATTCCGGTCGAATCAAGAGAATTGACGGTCTGCCGACTCTTATCAATATCAAAACCTATCCCCGTATCCTCTACTTTAATAAGGATGCCGTCCCTGATTCTGTCCACGTCGATACTGATGCGGCCCCCTTCTTCCTTCGGCTCAATCCCGTATTTTACAGCGTTTTCCACAAGGGGCTGCAAAGTAAATATGGGAATCCGTATATGCGATGCGTCGATCCTGTTATCAATGGAAAATTTGAGACGGTCACCGTATCTGGTCTGCTGGATAAACATATACTCATCGAGAATTTCCAGCTCTTCTTTCAATGAGACTGCTTTATCCTGATTATTGAGATTGTACCGGAACACATTGGACAGACATTCGATGAGGCGGACTGTTTTGGGAGCCTGTTCAAACATGGATGTCCGGGCTATGGTATTAAGGGTGTTAAAGAGAAAGTGGGGATTAATCTGGGACTGCAGGCTGAGAAACTGCGCTTCCCGGAGGGATTTTCCCATATCAATCAGTTTCATTTCATCTTCATAATGCTGTTTCTCTATATTGGCTTTGTCTTTCAGGCTCTCAACCATCTGATTGATATTGCGGCTCATCCTGTTGAATGAATTGATCAGCACGGTTATTTCGTTATGCGAACTGTCAGAAACTTTTTTGACATTGAGGTTCCCCTCGGCTATTTTAATAGTGTTGGAAGCAAGGTCTATGATCGGCTTTGTCAACGTAACCGAAAAGAAATTTCCGAATACAAGGCTTAAGAGACTGATAAAAAGAATTCCCAGAAAACTGATTCTCTGTATATGAGACACAGCTTCTTTCTGACTTTCATGAAGCTTCGAACTCTCTTCCAGCCTGACGTTAATAAGCCGGTCCAGATAAGTTTCAATATAATCTTCAATCCTGTTGGCACGGAGAAGCTGTTCGGAAAAGAGGTCCTTATTGGAATTGAATAAGACGAGAGATGACTTCGCGCTCTCCAGATACGCCAGCATACCGTAGCGGACCGCCTCAATTTCAAACAGGGCATCCCGGGATGAAAAGGTTTCATTCTTCACCATGTTCCATGATTTCCACACCCTATCGATGGTGTTATCAAAAGCCTCCACATTCTCAGAATTGTAATCTCTGACAGCGACGGCGAATTTCTCATTGTTCGCCTTCACAGCCGTTGAGAGATTGTGAACAAGAGATGTTTTTATCAGGTCCTCTTCAAACATTTTCATGTATACGAAAGCGTTGTTCAGAATATAAAAGTAGAGAATGGAAACGCTTAAAATAATGATGGTAAAGAAGAATATGAGTTTTCTTTTTATGGAGAGGTTATTCCATGTTTTTCCGATCAGATTATCTATCATAAGGTTATTTTATATCCCTGATCTCTTTAACGATATTCTGGAGATCGGGAGAAAGAGCATCATATAGCGGCTGCATGGCCGCCTGAAAGGAACTGTTGTCCTCGAGATAGAAGATTTCATTTCCATTGGCCTCTATGGCAGCTTCCGCTTCTTTCTCATACTCTTTCCATGCATTGATCTGAAAAGCCATGCTGTCTTTTGCCGCTTTCATAATCAGCCTCTGATCTTCATCGGATAACCTGTCCATAGTGATTTTGCTGGCAATAGTAATTTCAGGGACTCTCGTATGTTCATCAATGGTGAAATACCGGGCCACTTCATAGTGTTCCGTTGAAAAATAGCTCGGCCAGTTATTCTCGGCACCGTCGATAACGCCGGTCTGGATGGCGCTGTAGACAAGTCCGAAAGGCATGGGGGTCGCAACGGCTCCCAGAGCTTCGACGAGACCGGCCATCAAGGAGCTTTCCTGGACTCGGATCTTAAGACCTTTAAAATCCTCTACTGATTTTATAGGCCTTACGGAGTTGTAAAAACTTCTCGCTCCCGAATCAAACCAGCTCAATCCGACAAATCCGGCCGGCAGAAGACTTCCCAGAAAATCGTCGCCCAGCCTGCTGTTCAGAACTTTCCACATATGGTCGGCATTTCTGTAAAGATAGGGCATCTGAAGGGCATTGAAATTTTCGGAAAATGCCGCCAGGGGAGAAATACTGACACGGGTAAAATCAATGGCGCCGAACTGCACCTGCTCTATAACCGCTTTTTCTTCGCCCAACTGCGCATCGGGGTAAACAAGGATACGGATTCTGCCATCTGACCGTTCTTCAACCAGCCTTGCAAATTCATAATCGCCTTGTGTCGTAGGATAGTCCGCGCCGTGAGTTTCAGCCAGCCTTAATACGATGGGAGTATCTGAGATATCAGCTTCTGTTTTTCCGTTTGCGAACAACACCGAAACCCCGAATAGAATGATCGCGGCCGGAATCATGGTTCCTTTTCTCATTTCTCAATCCCTTTTATGCAACATACCATTGAAAGGGAACACCGTCAAACAAAGAGGTCAGAGCTGCAGAGCTCTGATTGTACTTTCCCTGAGAATCGTAATATAGTTTCATATATGCGAGGTACATAATGAAAGCAGAAGATTTTTTTATCGGCCAGGCTGAAATGAAGATAGAATTTGTCGAAGGCGATATCGAACGGAGAATATACACGGGAGACCATATCCAGGTTGTAGAATACCGCTTTCCCGCCGGGAAAACCTTTCCACCCCACAAACACGAGAGAGAAGAACAGATGGGTTATCTGGTGAGCGGGAAAATGGGCTTCAATATCGGCGGAATCATTCAGGATCTCAATCCCGGCGAGTGGTACAGAGCCCCGGCAGGAGTGGAACACAATGCCTGGACTTATGAAGAGCCTTCAGTTCTCCTTGATCTCTTTTCCCCTCCCAGGGAGGATCTGAAATGACGCCGGTAAAATGGGCCCTATGCGGAGCAGGTGATATTTGCGAGAAACGGGTTGCTCCGGCGATTCGCGATCTTCCCGGAGCTCATCCCCATTCGGTCAGCCGCCGGAATAAGGCTCTTCTTGAAGAGTTTGCCGAACGCTTCGGCTTCAGCAGAACCTATACCGACTGGAAAGAGCAGTTCAGAGATCCCGAAGCAGAAGCTGTTTACATCGCCACACCGGTCAATCTTCACAGAGAACAGTCAATCTTCGCAATGGAACAGGGCAAGCATGTACTCTGCGAAAAGCCCATGGCTCTGAACAGCAGGGAAGCATCGCTGATGCTGGACGCGGCCAAAGCCAACGGCGTCCGGTTCGGTGTGGCCTACTACAGACGCTTCTATCCTATGGTCGAAAAGATAATGGAAGTGCTCGGAGACAAGGGGATCGGATCTCCCCGATACGTACAGGTCCAGAATTTTGAACCATTCAACAGGAAAGAAGGAGAAGCCCGGTACTGGCTGCTGAAACCGGAAATTTCCGGTGGAGGTCCCATGATGGATATGGGCTGTCACAGACTGGAGCTTCTTCATTACCTTTTCGGAGAGATTGCCGATTTGACCAGCACTCTGAAAACTCTACGGTTTCAGCGTGAAGTGGAGGACACATCTGTTGCCCTTCTCACTTTCAAAACAGGGCTGATGGCCAATGTTGCGTCGCTACACACCGTACAGGAACCGCGGGACACAATCGAAATCTATGGAACAGAAGGCTCTATCCATGTAGAGAACCTCAATGAGGGAATCTACCGGATAGTAAAGAACGGGGAAAAAGAAAAAGGGGTCTGCCCGCCCCGTACAAATGCCCATTCGCCGCTTATAGACGATTTTTGCAGGGCCATCAGAGAAGAGAGAGATCCGGCGGTAACGGGAGATTGGGCTCTGAAAACGACAGAACTGCTCGACAGGATCTACAGCCGATCCTGAATCGTTTTCACTCAAAGCAAAAAATCCTCACCTTATAAAAAAACCCGGTTTTTAAATCTTACAACTAGTGAAATTTGTCATCAAAGTCTGTATGATGCTCAATGATTAAATTATCGCCGTAACAATAGGGCTGAGAAGCGAGTGTACCCGAATGAAAAGAAGAGAACCGATAAATTTCGGATGGAAATACAAGGCTGATTTCAGAGAGGAATACCTCTCTCCTGCATATGATGATACCGATTTCGACAACGTTGAAATCCCCCATAGCAATATCGAAATCCCCTACAATTATTTTGATGAAAAAATTTACCAGTTCGAGAGCTGCTACAGACGGAAACTTCACATAGATTCTCTAAAGCGCGACGAGAGAGTCTACATTCATTTTGAAGGGATTATGACCTATGCCAGAGTCTTTCTCAACGGGGTTTTTCTCGGCGAGCACAAAGGCGGATACACCGGATTCCGGATAGATCTGACCGATGCCCTCAATACCGATGGCCCCGATATTCTGGCCGTCTATGTCGACTCGACAGAGAGAAGCGATATCCCTCCCTTCGGCCATGTCGTCGATTACCTCACATACGGGGGCATTTACAGGGAAACCGCATTGGAATACTGCCATGAGCTCCATCTGGAGCATGGCCTTATTAAACCCGATAATGTTCTCACCGAAACACCTGCAGTCGACATGGACCTCTATTTCCGCAATGACAGCGGCAGAGCTCAATCGGGAGAAATGGAGTTTATCATCACCTGCCGGGGAGAAGAGTTTTTCAGGACCGGCGAAAGACTCACCTTCACCGGTAAAAAAGAACAGAAACAGGTCTGTTCCTTTCAGGTTCCTGTCCCGCAATTATGGGACATAGATAACCCCGTTCTCTATGAGATGGAAACGCTCCTGACCATGGACGGAGAAATCAGGGACAGCAGGACATTCCGTTTCGGATTCCGTCAGGTTGATTACCGTAAGGACGGATTCCGCCTGAACGGAAAGCTTATCAAACTGCTGGGGCTGAACAGGCATCAGAGCTATCCCTACACCGGTTATGCCATGCCCCGTTCCGCCCAGTATGATGATGCGGAAATCCTGAAATACCAGCTGGGAGTCAACACTGTCCGCCTCTCCCATTATCCGCAGAGCCGGCACTTTTTAGATCGCTGCGACGAGCTCGGCCTTCTCGTTTTTGATGAAATCCCCGGCTGGCAGCATATCGGTGACGAATCATGGCAGGCGCTATCCCTGCAGAATGTGAGAGATATGATCCTGACCGACGGAAACCATCCTTCCGTTTTCATCTGGGGAGTCAGGGTTAACGAATCTCAGGATAATGATGATTTCTACAGGAAAACGAATGAACTTGCCAGAAAACTGGACGCCACCAGGCCCACTGGCGGAGTCCGCTGCATTGCTGAAAGCAGTATGCTGGAGGATGTATTTACCTTCAATGACTTCAGCCATACCGGAGAAAACAGCGGTCTGATCCCCCCGTCCCGGACATCGGGAAAGGCAAAACCCTATCTGGTGACGGAACACAACGGACACATGTATCCCACAAAGAAATTTGACGATGAAGCCCACCTTTTCAGTCAGGCGAAAAGACATCTGGCGGTGCTGGAAACCATGTACAGCCGGGAGGATATTTCCGGTTCAATCGGCTGGTCTATGTTCGATTACAACACCCATAAGGATTTCGGAAGCGGCGATAAAATCTGTTACCACGGCGTCATGGATATGTTCCGGCTCCCGAAACTGGCCGCATCGGTCTATGCCTCGCAGCAGGATGATTCGCCTGTTCTGGAAATATCCAGTTCCATGAATATAGGAGAAAGGGAAGGATCTCTTCTGGGAGACATCTATATATTTACGAACTGTGATTATATCCGCATGTATAAAAACGGCGTTCTCATAAGAGATTTCCACCCTCGCAGAGATCTCTACCCCTCCCTGCCCCATCCGCCTGTAATCATCGATGATTTCATAGGCGACGCCATCGAAAAGAATGAATCCTTTTCCAGTAGAGACGCTCTTGCAATAAAGGAGCTTATGCTGAAAATCAGCCGGGAAGGGTTGGATCTGGGCATTAGAGATAAGATCAGAATGGGCTGGCTCCTTTTTAAGAACCGGATGAACACCAAAGAGGCGGAAGATCTCTATACTAAATATTTTGCAGGCTGGGGAGGAGAGGCCACAACTTTCAGTTTCACAGGCTACAAAGACGGGCAGCCGGTCAAAACTGTAGTCAGAGACCAGAATTCACCGGTCAGCCTGAAGTTGAAAGCCGACAGGGAGACTCTCCATGAAGGAGAAACCTGGGACTGTCTCCGCTGTACTGTCCATCTGGAGGACGAATATGCCAATGCAGTCAGATATGCCCATGAAAGCATAACTCTGGAGACAGAAGGGCCGGTCGGCATAATCGGGCCGAAAGTTCTCCCCCTCACCGGTGGCTCTACAGGATTCTGGGTAAGAACGGCAGGAGCAGCGGGAACCGGAACGATTAGGCTGAAATCGGAAAGGTTCGGCGTTATAAAAAAGGAAATCCGAATAACGAAGAATTAATAAAAGCGGGATAAGCTTCAGGGGAATAAAGTGATTTACAGTCTCGGCAATAAAGGATTACAGTAGTTTCATGGATAACTTCCATTACTTGAATACAATCGAAAATCTCTGTGTAGAAAACGGCAAACTGCAGGCTATCATTGAATCCAGTACCAATGGAATCATTGAAGTTGATATAAAAGGGAATATTCTATCGTCTAATCCCGCTTTTTATCATATGGTCAATATTTCTCCCCGTGACGGAGTCAAATACAATCTGGGGAAATTGCTCAACTCGGAAGATATTGAAGAGGCCTTATCCACACTGGCCCATGGCGAAGAAGAAATCCTTGTAAAGGGCTTTCATGTTCCGGTCACTCATGGCGGCAGGGAGGTGATGCATTATCTGGAAATCAAATTTTCCTGCGTCCCCGTCATGAACGATGACTTTATCATCGGTATAGTCAAAGACAAAACGGATATTATGAGAGCTCTGGAAAACAGAGAGGAATATATCAGCACGCTCCTCAATATGATCCACGAACTGAAGATAGATAACAGAGATTCAATTTATCATATAGCTTCTCTGGTGGAACTACGGGATCACACTACGGGAAAACATCTGGAAAGAGTCGAATCCTATACGAGAAAACTGGCTCAGGAATACATGCATAATTTCGGAGACAGGGATGAGAGATTGACTGATTCCTTTGTCGAGGATATGGCGATTTCCTCCATTCTGCACGACATCGGCAAAGTAGCCATTTCCGATACGATACTTCAGAAGCCCGACAAGCTGACAAGCAGTGAATTCGAATCCATAAAAGAGCATACGATTATTGCCGGTGAGGCATTGAAGGAATACAAAGGGCGAAAGGACTTTCTGGCTATGGGCCGGGAAATCGCCACATACCATCACGAAAAATGGGACGGCACCGGGTATCCCACAGGAAAGAAAGGAGCGACCATTCCCCTTTCCGCCAGAATTGTGGCACTATGCGACACCTATGATGCCCTCGTATCGGAGCGCCCGTACAAAGATGCCTACAGTCATAAAAAAGCCATTGAAATCATTAAAGAGGAAAGCGGCATATCCTTCGACCCTGATATTGTAGAGCTTTTTCTCAAAATCAATGATGAGTTTCTGAAAATCAGACAGTTCTATGACGACGATTCCTGAGATTCCTCAACCACATCGCTCTCTTTATAATCGATCATATTCGGCATATCGAGGGAGCCTTTCTGTCTGAGCAAAGCCTCCACCTTCTCAGGCGACGGCCCCATCAGAGACATCAGTTCCTTCTGTGTCTTCTGCAGCAGCCTGAGGTCCTCTTCGGAAATCTCCAGAGGCTTGAAGTCTTCGGATTTCATATAATCGGCTATGCGGCCCTGAATCCCCTTGAACAGATCGCTGTCCAGAAAAGAATCGAGCCAGGGAAAATCGTATTCTTCTTCTACACTGTCATCCTCACGCATAAGATCGGCAATGTTGCGGTTGATTTTCTCCTTTTCCTGATTTCCGATTTCGAGCGATTCAATCTGCTTATACAGTTTATCAATAAGTTTGTTTTTCTCTTCCAGCTGCCGTTTATGTTCGGCAATTCTCTTCTTTTCCTTCTTCTTGAAAAACCGCATATACGAGCCGAGCTCGTCTGCGTCTCCGGCAAGGCGGTTTAAAATGGAAGAGAGGCGGACAAGCAGTTCGTTATTCATCTCATAAGGGTAGCGGACCCGGTGATCAATTTCTCCCCAGGCTTCCTCAAAAAGCGTCCTCACCTGAACTTCTACCAGATAATCCTCATTCTTGGGCCGTGTTTTCAGTGTGTAATGTACTGACCGGTAACCGAATTTGTGTTCACGGATCTGGCAATTATTCCGTTTATAGAAATTGAGAATACGGTCGTTGTCACCGTAACGGACAAAAGCGACCGGCTCTTCTGCGAGATCCCAGTTGTCGCAGATGTATTTGTGGATATTGAGCCAGTCCTCCTTGAAAAGATGGAGGGCCCTGATCCCGATAAGGTCTTTGATCTCCGTCCGGTAATTATCTTTTGTAATCACCCTCCGGCTGTTCTCGGTCCGTTTTCTCACGATTTTTTCCAAAAGATGATCGGTCTCTTTAAGACGGTAGTTTATGGAGTGGATAACAGGGCTGCTGATCATCTGATCAACAACAAATCTTCCGACGGCGTCGAGCGTATCATGAAGAGAATCGTAATCTTTGGCGATAGATGTCAGCTCTGTCCATTTAATACCGGCTTCTTCAAGACTTTTGTCCGAAAGATCATATCTCGAGTAGAAATCGCATTTTCTCATTCCTATAAAATAAATAAAGCCATCCTTTCGGGCAAGAACATATTTCACTTGCCATTCAAACTTCATGAAAAGTAGTATGGATCTATGTTTAAGTATTTCGGCGGTATAGATGAGGCCGCTCTCGGACCGGTTCTCGGCCCTTATTGCGCAACAGCTCTGTCCTTTGAGATAAAGAATACAGAAGAGCTTTTCGATGTCTTCAGAGATTTTTCAATTCTTCAGATTGGCGACAGTAAGAAAATCTATACGTCCGGCAAGTCTCCGGCTCCCCTTGAGAAAACGGCGCTTTCCTTTTTCAGACAGTTTCACGGTTCCCTTCCTTCCAACCTATCCGCACTACTGAAAGAGCTGAATGTCGATAAAAGCCATCTTCATGAAATCAGAGAAATACCCTGGTTCTCAAATCTGCAAGATTACGCCCTTCCGGCGTTCTGCTCTCACGAAGAGATAGAACAATCCGCCAGCGAACTGACATTATTTTTTAAAAGCCGTTCCCTGACCCCCCGAAGTCTGATTTCGGATGTTGTTCCGGCACAAAGGTTTAACAGATATCTCCTGTCGGGAAAGAATAAGGGAGAAACCTGTCAGGCAATACTCTCTCCCCTCGTCCATCACATCTTCGATGAAAAAAGCCGGATTACTGTGGACAGACAGGGCGGCCGCCGGTATTACGGAGAATGGCTCATGGAACTATTTCCCCGTACAGCTCTGGCCATACGCCGGGAAACTGTTGATCTATCGGAATACGATGTCGGAGATTCAACAATCAGGTTTCAGGTAAAAGGTGATGATAAATATCTGGAGACCGCTCTGGCTTCGATCTTCTCCAAATACATCCGGGAGATGATGATGATCTGTTTTAACGATTACTGGTCTGAAAAAATCCCGGGGCTCAAAAGAACCGCGGGATATCCCCAGGACGGGAAGAGATTTATTCAGGACCTGGATAAAGCGGGAGTCTCCTATGAAAAGGAAACTCTTATCCGCATGAAGTAGGAACGATATCTATTCAGAAAGATCGCTCATTTCAATAGGAATGCGAAGCACTCCGTCATCATCTGTATAATCCCAGTTGACATTGAGAGTGAACTGGTATTCGTCCATATCCTCATCGACTGCCATGACGTCGTAACTGACTGTTTCATCATCATAGGGCGCCAGCAGGCTGAGCGTATCATAGGGATAAAGCGTCTGCTCCTCATCCATCATGTCCACGCCCCACATTTCGGAATCGGTCGGGGAGACAAAGAGATAGAGCATTTCGTAGTCCGTCTGGTTTTCAAATTCCACTTCAATGAATTCCATACCGGGATTATCTTCCTCGTCCCCCGATGTAATGAGGACCGTAATCTCCTCGTCATCACTGAATTCCTTTTCGTAGAGGACGAAAGTTTTGCCGTTTTCATCGATAGCCATAATGTCAAAATTATCACTGTAATTAGGATAAAATACGTAAAAGCTCAGAAGATTGTTGTTTTCAAGAACTCTCTCTGAGCCGAGAATATCAAATCCCCATTCGCTGCTGTCTCCGGGAGACAGGAAAACATACCAGATATCAGCTCCCGTTTTATTGATAAAGGTGACCCTGTTCAGCGACGAAGGATCGTAGGAAAAAAGGGAAAGAATAGGCAGCAGCATAATAAGAAGAATCAATATTTGTTTTTTATTTCTCATATGTGACTCCATTTTTTTTATTGTATTTAAAAGTATAGTTGATAGAAAAAGAAAACACTAAGGGATTGTTTTTAAAACTCATTACACTATTATTATTATTAGGAAGAAGGTGGAAACTTGGCAGACAGCTTGAATTTTCAACTGGAAGAAGAACTAGAGTTCTCAAGCGCTGATGATGAATTTGACATGAACAGCAGTAGCGTCTGGAAGATTCTTATCGCAGACGACGATGAAGGTGTGCACAGTGTAACGGAACTGGTTTTCAATTCTTTCAGTTTCGACAACAGACCGATACAGTTTATCAATACCTACTCAGGCAAAGAAACACTGGAGGTTCTGCAGAAAGAGGAAGACATTGCCGTTATACTCCTCGACGTGGTGATGGAAACCGATGATGCGGGCTTAAGAGTGGTAGAACAGATCCGGAAAGAACTGAAAAACAATATGGTCAGAATCATCCTCCGGACCGGACAGCCCGGGCAGGCACCGGAAGAGCAGGTTCTGATTGACTACGATATCAACGATTATAAAAACAAATCAGAGCTGACATCGAGAAAATTGAAATCCTCGGTAATAACTTCTTTGAGATCCTATATCTCCATATTGAAAATCAATGAGCTGAATACCACTCTGGAGAGAAAAGTGGCAGAACGCACGGCTGAACTGGCAGCCTCTCTTGAAATCATTGAAAAAGATGAAGAGGCCGGAAAAAAAATACAGTTCAAACTCCTGCCCGAAGACAACATGGAAATCGGCGGGATAACCTTCTCCAGGGAAATCTTTCCCTCCCTCTATCTCAGTGGAGATTTTGTCGATTATTTTAGAATTAATGAACGCTTTATCGGATTCTACATAGCCGATGTCTCGGGCCACGGCGCATCTTCAGCCTTTATTACAGTTTACCTCAAATCGATGATATCCGGTTTTATCGGCAGTTATAATCACAATAATGTGGAACTCATATTGAAACCCGATGAACTTCTCAATGTCATAAATCAGACTCTGATAAAAGAAGATCTTGGTAAATATCTGACAATTTTCTACGGGTTGATCGATCTGGAAAAGAATGAGCTCCATTACTCTACGGGGGGACAGTTTCCCTTTCCCGTTTTACTGGACAGAAAATCAAAAGATTTCATACGATTCAAGGGTCCCCCTGTGGGTCTTTTAAGAATCGCCCGCTACAAAAAGGAAATTCTTAAGCTGCCCCGCGATTTCTCTCTAATCTTCATGTCCGACGGAATTCTCGAACTGCTCAAGGATAAAACTCTGAAGGAACAGGAAAGCCAGCTTCTGAAAATTCTGACCTATGAAAGCACCGTTACCTCTCTTATCGAAAACATAGGAATAGATTCTACCCGCTTTCTGCCCGACGATATAACCATCCTCAATGTCAGGAGAACAGCCAGTGAATGAAGGAAAATATCAATTTGCCGAATGCGAAACATTTTATCTCATTAAGATGAGCGGGAACCTGAAATACACAGGCAGCGGTGGATTCGATACTTTCGTGGAGAACATTTTTTCCAGAATCGACAACAAGAGCGTGGTAATCGACTTAACGGAATCTCTCTATCTCGACAGCACGAATCTGGGGATTCTTGCCAAAATAGCCGATACCATGCTCAGCAGATTTAATAAGAAAACGACCATTATTTCATCCAATCCCGATATAACGACCTTACTGACAAATATCGGTTTTGATAATTTCTTCACAATTCTCGATGAAAGCCCCGTAACGGAAACGGCTCTTTCCGACATTTCGGAAATGGTAACCGGCGACCGTAGTCTGGCTTTAATGATGCTCGAAGCTCATAAAGCGTTGATGGAGCTGAACGAAGAAAACAAGAACGTATTCAGTTCTGTGGTAAGTCTTCTTGAAAAGGAAGTGGAGAAAGATTAATAAATACCTGATCTTAAACAACCGGAATCAGGGAGAGGCCCAAATATATCAGCCAGAAACGATCGGGGATATTTCCTTATAAATAAAAAAGCCTGGCGACATCAGGATCGTACCGCAGGCTTGCCGAGGAACGAGTCCGCCAGTTCCGTTCGCTCAAGCTCACTACCTATGCGCGTTCCTCGTCGCAACTTGAATAAAGCATAAACTACAAACCTTAAAGTATTATAAAAAAAAAGCCTGGCGACGACCTACTCTCCCACATAATTGCAGTACCATCGGCGCAGTTGAGCTTAACTTCCGTGTTCGGGATGGGAACGGGTGT